>NZ_JAEUMN010000051.1 GCF_016793225.1 Phenylobacterium sp. | reverse complement strand
AGGGGAGCCTTCGCCGGTGCGCTATGGCGTTGTCCGTCCTTCGCCGGACCTTCCGCCGGCGAGTGTCCAGCGCCGCCGCATCGAGATGGCCGGGAGCGACGTCATCGTGGCCGACGGCGCACACAGGCTTTGGGCCGCACGCCCCCTGCTGGCGCCGGGCGACGAGATCCTGGTGTACGCGCTGGAAGCGTTCGGCCTGACCACGGGGGAACTCGCCCGGCTGCTCCGCCGCCTCCTCGAGATCGGCGTGACTCTGCGGATCGTCGGGGGATCCCAGGGCGAGACACTGACGCCGGAAGGCGGCGTGCCGCGGGCCCTTGCGCTGCTGGCGGACTACGAGGCGCGGCATCCGCGCGCGGTCGGCGAGCGCCGCCGCGGGCGGGCGACGGGCTCGCCCCTCACCCAGCACCAGCTCAAGTTCGCACGGCAGATGCATCGGCGCGGACACTCGATGCGCGCCATCGGCCTCATCTTCCAGCAATCGCCGACCGAGATGGCCGCCCTGCTTCGTGAGACGGCGGAGGAGGGCGAGGACGACGGCGCCCTCCCCGAGCCGCCCGACGCCCGGACGGGGCCCACACCGCCGTAGCGGCCCGCGGCGAGGCTATCCGGCGCGGAGCAGGCCCCGCGCCGTCTTGCCTAGAACTTGGCCGTCAGGCCGACGCTGTAGCTCTGGCCGATCTTGTAGGAATTGGTTTCGAACCGCCGGCCGTTCAGCGCCTGGTACTCGAAGGAGTCCCGGCCGGTCAGGTTCCGCGCCTCGAAAGATGCGGACAGTTCGCGGTCCATGATCGTGAAGGTCTGGCGGTAGACGAAGTCGATCCGCAGGCCCGGGTTCTGGACCAGGTCGGGCAGGTCGATGCTGCTGGCCCGCGCCGAGACGCGCTTGCTGGCGTAGGTCACCAGGAACGTCGCCTGCGAGCCCGCCTCGTCGTCCTCGAAGCCAAGCTGCAGGTTCGCGAGGTGGTCCGACTGGCCCTGCAGCGGCTCTCCGCTCACGATGTAGTCCGTGGCCGCGGGCGTGGTCCGCACGCCGGTCGTGTTCAGCACGATCGTGTCGCCCGCACCGGCCTTCAGCTCGGACTTCGTGTAGGTGTAGTTGACCGCCACCAGCCAGCGCTTGCCGTCGACCCAGCCATAGCCGGTGTCGAACTCGAAGTACTTCTTCACCTCGGCCTCGAGGCCGTAGAGGTCGGCCGACGGCGCATTGAAGAAGGTCTGCTGGAAGTTGCCGTCGGAACCGAGGACCGCCAGGACCTCCACCGGCTTGTCGAGCCGCTTGTAGAAGCCTCCGAGCGTGAGGTACTGGCCGCGCGCGAAGTAGTACTCGTAGCGCAGGTCGGCGTTCTTGAAGCGCGTGTCCTCGAGGAACGGGTTGCCCGTCAGGATCCTGTCCGTCTCGCTGTCGCGATAGCGCTGCGGCGCAAGCTCGCGGAACTGGGGCCGGCCGATCGTCTTGGAGAGGCCCAGGCGCAGCTGCTGGTCCTCGGCGAAGTTCCAGGTCAGCGTCGCCGCGGGCAGGATGTAGTCGTTCGAGATGCGGCGGCTGAACTGCGCGCCCGCCGCGCGGTTGAAGATGTCGAAGGTCGAGATCGTCTCCTCCGCATCCTCGTAGCGCACGCCGATGCTGCCCCGCAGGAGGGGCCGGATCTCGGAGTCGATCTGGACGTAGCCCGCGTAGGTCTTCAGTCCTGCGTTGTAGAGCGCGGTGTCGCCGGTCAGGGCCGAGCCCGTGAGTTCGCGCAGGACGATGATGTCGTCGTTGATGTTGCGATCCGAGACCAGGAAGTCGATGCGCTCGCCCGCGTACCGCGCGGGGTCCCAGTTGCGGCCGGCGTCGTAGGTGAAGTCCCGACGCACGGAGACCCGGTCGTTCTCCTGCCAGGCCAGGCCCATGCGCAGCTCGGCCTGCCGGACGAAGTCCACGGGCAGGTCGTAGCGCACGTCGAGGTTGGCGGTGGCGATGTTCTCGTCCAGGTCCGAGAACGAGACCAGCTGGTTGGCGCCGGACAGGAGCGCGACGCGGGTCCCGTTGGCGCCGAGGCCATAGCGATAGAGCCGCTCGTACGGCGCTTCGCGGGTCGTGCGGCCGTAGGTGCCGCGCCAGTCCACGTCGAAGTCGCCCAGCTTGTGCTTGCCGGACAGCTGGCTCATCTGCAGCTCGCGCCGAAACCACTCGGTGTTGAACGAATTGACGTTCGCGCTGCCCGACGAGACGGCGGAGTTCTGGGTGATGCGGGCGCGCTTCGAGGTCGAGCGGATCCACAGGCCCGTGTAGCGGATCTCGTTGTCGCCGAACTCCCAGGCCAGGCCGCCCAGGCCGCTCCAGTTGATGTCGTTCTGGTTCGACTCGAACTGCGCGTCGCTGGCGAGCGCGATGCCGCCGACGTCGGGCAGCGTCGTCTGGCGCACGCCGACGCGCTCCAGCCAGCTGTTGCGGTAGCTGAGCACGCCCACGACGCCGACGCGGCCGTAGTCGGTGTCCAGGCCGGCGCCGCCGGCGAGGTCGAGGCTTCCGTTCAGCGGGATGCGGTCGCGCTGGATCAGGTTGAGCGGCGCATTGTTGAAGCTGCGGCCGACCGCCTTGAACTCGTCGAGGGTGAGCCCGCCCTGCGAGCCCGTGAACACGACCGGACGGGTGGCGGCGAACTGGCGCACGCCCACCGGCAGCTTGCGGGCGCCGTCGTCGAAGCCCGTCTCGTCGATCTTCGAGCCGTAGTACGTCAGGCCCTTCTCGTCGCTGATCTGGGTGTCGAAGCCGACGCTGCCGCCGACGTTGAGATAGGCCTTGTCCGGCACGCCGATCGTCTGCAGGTCGATGACCCCGCCGCCGAATTCGCCCGGGTAGTTGGCCGAGAACGTCTTCTGCACGGCCGTGCCGGCCAGGATCGACGCCGGGAACAGGTCCAGCGGCACGACCCGCTGCAGCGGCTCGGGGCTGGGCAGCGGCGAGCCGTTGAGCAGCGCCTGCGAATAGCGCTCGCCCAGCCCGCGGACGTAGACGAAGCGGCCGGAGACGACCGAGAGACCGGTGACCCGGGTCAGGGCCTGGGCGGCGGTGTCGTCGCCGGCGCGCTGGACGTCCTCGATGGTCAGGAAGTTCGCCACCTCGGGCGTGTCGCGGATCTGGTCCGGGATGAACTTGCCCTGGACGATGATCTCCTCGACCTCGGTGTCGGTGGCCGGCGCGGGCGTGGCCGGGGCCTGGGCCCAGGCCGGAGCGGCCGCGGTCAGCGCGGCGCTGGCGAACAGCATCGCCCGGAGGCTGCGAAGGTTGGCTTGCATCGATGTCTGGCCTTCGTCGGAAGGAAAGGGATCGGGCGGCGGCTCAGGCCGCCGCCCGTGCTCCGGGGATCAGCAGCTGGCCGCGCCGGCGAGGCCGCAGGTCCAGCCCACGTACCAGTTGTCGTTCGGGCCAGAGACCGCGCCGATGTAGTTCACGCCCAGGAAGAAGGCGGAGGTCGGCGTCGGGTTGGTCGCCACGCGGCCGCTCTCGTTGCTTCCGTTGATGAACACCTGGCTGAAGGTCGGCGTGAAGCCGGTCGAGATGTTGTTCGTCCCGGCGGTGAAGCGCTGTGCAGGACCGTCGTTCTGGTTGTTGTCGGTGGTCCGGAAGGGACCGGCGCCGCAGGACAGGGCCACGGAGGCGAAGTTCGGGGCCGGCGCCGCGAGTGTCGCGGCGTCGTCGATGTCCAGGCACGGGATGGCGGGGTTGGCCGAGTAGATCACCCCGTTGAGCAGATCGAAGCCGGTGCCGCTGTTCAGGACCATGCCCTGGTGCTGACGACTGTCGAACACGGTGTTCTGAAGGCCCTGGCGGCAGACGAAGTTGGACACCTTCGGACGCGAGCGCAGCAGCGGCGCGCCGTTGGCGGTCGAGCCGGCGCTGGACGCCTCGAAGCAGCGGCTTTCCTCGGTCGGGCTGTCGGAGAACACCATCAGGAACTGGATGGAGCCGCTGTAGCCCTCGTCGGTGTCGAGCCCGTCGTCGTCGTACTGGTCGATCACCACGTGACGCATGTTGACCGTGCCGCCGAAGAGCTCGATGCCGTCGTCGGCGCCCTTGTGGACCTGCACGAAGTCGACCGTGGTGCCGCTGCCGACGCCGCCGAACGTGATGCCGTTCAGCTCCTCGTTCGGCGCCACCTCGTAGCCCGCTTCCTTCACCTGCACGTAGCGCAGGACGCCGCTGGACTCGGTCGGCGCATTGCCGCCCCAGTTGATGGTCTGGATCGCCTCGAACCGGAACTCGCAGTTCGACGGATTGGCGGGGAAGCTGGTGGCGGTCGGCGGGCAGCGATTGATCGGCGCGCGGCCGGCAATGACGATTCCCCCCCACTGGCCCGAGAGGTCAGGGCCGCCGTTGAGGTCGTTCAGGCTGGTGAAGATGATCGGCCGCGAGGCGGTGCCGTCGGCGACGATGCGCGAGCCGCGATTGACGACCAGGTACTCGGCGATGCCGCCGAAGATCGTCACGCCGGGCTCGATGGTGAGGACGCCTGACGCCGCCCCGGCGCGCGGCGCCTGGGCGTCCGGCCCCTGGTCCTGCCCGACGGCCACGACGCCATCGATGCGGTAGGCGGTGCCCGGCCGGAACGGGATCGTGAGATTGCCGGTGACGGTGCGCGGGATGCCGCACGACCGCAGCGTCCCGTTGGCCACCGTGCCCAGGTTGATGAACCCGGTGGGGCAGTCGGCCGACGCCTGGCCGTTGCCGACGGTTCCGCCGCCGGTCCCGCCCGTGCCGCCGGTCGCGAACTGCCCTTCCCCGGGCGAGGACACGGACGAACCACCGCCGCCGCAGGACGTCAGCAGCAGCGCAGCCAGCGCGCTCAGGGCGAATGGCTTCAGCGAGTTCAAGGCTGGCATCGGGATCTCCCACCGTTCGACGACGCGCGGGCAAGCGGCCGCATCGGAGAGTCCCCGCCCGAGCCCACTGCCCAGTCCGGACACTTACGGGCCCTTCGTGACGGCTCGGCTGCGCTCTTGTGACGGTTCGGATTCGCTGGGCTGGGCGCGGCGCCCGGGCTGCATCTGCGCGACACGGCGACCGGGGCCGGGCTCTGAGACCGTCGCAATGCTGTCGCATCGAGGCCCTAACCGCCGCGACAAAGTGATCTGGCCGCGCGCCGCCCCCTTGGGCTAGTGTGAAGGCCTCATGGGTGGGGCGTACATGAAGCGGGGCGACGCACATCGCACGGTCTTGGCGGCAGCGCTCTGCCTGTCCGCCATGACGGCCGGCGCGGCCTCGGCCCAGGTGCTCTCCATCGGCGACGACGGCGCCGTGACCACCTACGCGGGCCCGATGGTGTACAGCGACAGCGGCGCGACCCTGATCGTGCGGCCCTCGCCGGCGGCGACGCCCGAGACCGCCCCGCCGCAGGAGGTCGTCCGGCTGATCCACGAGTCCTCCGCGCGGCACGCGGTGCCGGCGCATCTGGTCGAGGCGGTCGCCTGGCAGGAATCCCGGTTCAACAACAGGGCGGTGTCACCGAAGGGCGCGCTGGGTGTCATGCAACTGTTACCCAAGACGGCTAGCGACCTCGGCGTGGATCCTTCCGACCTCCGCGGCAACATCGAAGGCGGCGCGGCCTATCTGGCCCAGCAGCTGCGCCGTTTCGGCGACGTGCGGCTGGCGCTCGCGGCCTACAACGCCGGGCCGGAGGCCGTGCGCCGCTACGGCGGGATCCCGCCCTATGCCGAAACCCAGGCCTATGTCCGCGCGATCCTGGCGCGGCTCGCCGCCGCCCGACCCGAGTGACCTGATGAGAACGACCTACGCCCTGGCTGGCCTGGCGGCCCTGATCGCGGCGCCCGCGCAGGCCCAGGCCCAGGATCCCGCCGGATCGGCGCCGATCCTGGCCGCGCTCAACTGGGTCCAGAACACCCTGCTGGGCAATGTCGCCACCACGGCGGCCGTCATCGCCGTGGCCGCCGTCGGCTTCCTGATGCTGACCGGCCGGATCGAATGGAAGCGGGGCCTGACGGTGATCGTCGGCGCCTTCATCATCTTCGGGGCCGTCTCGATCGTGGCCGGCATCCGGTCGCTGGCGGGAGGCTGATCCCGTGAGCCGCCTCGCGTCCGATCCCGTCTTCGCCGCCCTGACGCGGCCGCAGATGATCGGCGGCGTCACCTACCCGTACATGGTCCTGAACCTGATCGTGACGCTGGAGGTGTTCCTGATCACCCGGTCGTGGTGGTCGCTGGGCATCGCGGTGGTGGTGCACGCCATCGGCTACGTGGGCTCCCTGCGCGAGCCGCGCTTCTTCGACCTCTGGATGACCCGTCTGCAGACCTGCCCGCGCGTGCGGAACTTCAGCTTCTGGGGCGGGAACTCGTACCGGCCATGAGCGACCACTTCATCACCACCGCCGCCGCCAAGGTGCTGGCGCCGCGCGAGGCGGCGGTGGGAGACCGGCTGCCCTACGAAGGCCACGTCGACGACGTGACGCTGCGCACCCGTGACGGGCTGCTGGTCCAGGTGCTGCATCTGGCGGGCTTCCCCTTCGAGACCGCGGCGGACGAGGAGCTGAACTACCGCAAGGCGATCCGCGAGACCGTGCTGCGCGGCGCGGCCAGTTCGCGCCTGGGGGTCTGGCACCACGTGGTGCGCCGGCGCGTGACGCCGAAGTTCCCGGCTCCGCCCGAGGAGCCGTTCTGCAATGCGCTGGACGGACGCTGGCGCGAGCAGCTGGCCAGCCGCCGCCTGTACGTGAACGAGATCTTCCTGACCCTGGTCCTGCGGCCGACGCAGGGCAGCGCCGGGTTCATCGAGCGGCTCCTGAAGGGGCCCCGGGCCCGCGACGCCGACATCACGCGCGACCTGCGCGAGCTGCACGCCACCCGCGAGGCCTTCGCCGCCGCCCTGGCGCCCTACGGCGCGCGGACCCTCGGCCTGTACGACGCCCCCGGCGGCGCGCGGCGCTCGGAGCCGGCGGAGTTCCTGAGCCTGCTGCTGAACGGCGACGTGCGACCGGTGCTGGCGCCCTCGGGCGACCTGTCCCACGCCATCGCGGCCCGCCGCCTCAGCTTCGGGCTCGAGGCCATGGAGTTCGGCGGGGGCTCGGGCGAGCCCGCGTTCGGCGCGATGATCTCGATGAAGGACTACCCGGCGCGGACGGCCCCGGGCCTGCTCGATGGCGTGCTGCGCCTGCCGATGGAGTTGGTGCTCACCGAGAGTTTCGCCTTCGTCGACCGCCAGGCGGCGCTCGACCGGATGGGCCTGGCCCTGCGCCGGCTCAAGGCGGCCGAGGACGACGCCTACAGCCTGCGCGCCGAACTGGCCCAGGCCCGCGACGACGTGGGCGCCGGGCGGGCCGCCTATGGCGAGCACCACCTGACCATCCTGGCCAAGGCCGATACGCTCGAAGACCTCGACTTCGCGGTCGCCGACGTGCAGTCGGCGCTGGCCGAGGCGGGCGCGGTCGCCGTGCGCGAGGACGTCAATCTCGAACCCGCGTTCTGGGCGCAGTTCCCCGGCAACTTCAAATACATCGCCCGCAAGGGCCTGATCTCGGCCGGCAATTTCGCGGGGCTGGCGAGCTTCCACAACCACCCGAGCGGCACGGCGGAAGGCAACCACTGGGGACCGGCCATCGCCGTGCTCGAGACCACCGCCTTCGGGCCCTACCATTTCAACTTCCACCAGGGCGACCTCGGCAACTTCACGGTGATCGGGCCTTCCGGCTCGGGGAAGACGGTCCTGCTGACCTTCCTGCTCGCCCAGGCCGAGCGGCTGAAGCCGCGCATCGCCTACTTCGACAAGGACCGCGGCGCAGAGCCGTTCATCCGCGCCGTCGGCGGCCGCTACGACGTGCTGTCGCCCGGCGAGCCCACGGGCTTCAACCCGCTGGCCCTGCCCGACACGCCCGCCAACCGGGCCTTCCTGTCCGAGTGGGTGGCCCAGCTCCTGACCTCGGAAGGCGACACGCTCGACAGCGAGGACCGCGCGATGATCGCCGACGCGATCGACGCCAACTTCGCCCAGCCGCCCAGCCACCGGCGGCTGCGCTATCTGCGCGAGCTGTTCCGCGGCGCGCGGCGGCCACAGGCCGGCGACCTGGCGGCGCGCCTGTCGGCGTGGTGCGACGGCGGCGACCACGCCTGGCTGTTCGACAACGCCGACGACCTGCTCGACCTCGAGACCCGCATCCTCGGGTTCGACATGACCCGCCTTCTGGACGCGCCCACGGTGCGCATCCCGGCGATGATGTACCTGTTCCACCGCCTCGAGCAGCGGCTGGACGGCGAGCCGGCCATGTTCATCGTCGACGAGGGCTGGAAGGTCCTGGACGACCCGGTGTTCGTCCGCCGGATCAAGGACTGGGAAAAGACCATCCGCAAGCGCAACGGGCTCGTGGGCTTCTGCACCCAGTCGGCCTCGGACGCGCTCGACAGCCGGATCGCCTCGGCGATCATCGAGCAGGCCGCGACCCAGATCTTCTTCCCCAACGCGCGCGCCAAGGCGGCCGACTACATCGACGGCTTCGGCCTTTCCGAGCACGAGTTCGGCCTGGTGAAGAACCTGCCCGATACGTCCCGCTGCTTCCTCATCAAGCGCGGCGATCACTCGGTGGTCGCGCGCCTGGACCTCTCGGGCCTGTCGGGCGAGCTGGCGGTGCTGGCGGGCACCGAACGGGCGGTGCGCCGGCTGGACGCGCTGCGTGCGCAGGTGGGCGATGCGCCGGCCGACTGGCTGCCGTCGTTCATGGAAGGCCGGAACGCGGCATGAGCGGAGCCTGCGCCAGTGTCGTCGACGACGGCGTGATCCGGGGCGTCCTCGCCACGATCGACTGCCAGACCCAGGCGTACGCCCAGGGCGGATACCTCGCGCTGACCCAGGGCTCGCCGGTGTTCCAGGCCGCGCTGACGGCGCTCCTCACCATCTATGTGGCGTGGATCGGCTGGAGGCTGCTCTTCGCACAGGGCGGCATCCGCCTCACCGACGCCACCGGCATCGCCGTCATGGTCGGGGTGATCCTCGCGCTCGTGACCAGCTGGTCGACCTTCCAGACGCTGGTGTTCGACATGGCCGGCCGAGCGCCCCTGCAGATCGCCGCCATCGCCTCCTCGCCGTGGACCGAGGCGAGCCGCTCCTCGCTGGCCGCGGACCCGATCGCCGGGCTGGAGGCCGCCTATGACGAGCTGACCCAGACCGCGGCGGCCTTCGGCAAGGTGGCCGGCGTCGACGCCAAGCCCTACGCCAGCCCGCAGGCGGCCGCTGCCGAGGCGGTGTCGCTGGCCAGCGGCGCGCTCTTCTTCTCCAGCGTGGGGGTGATCTCGGCGGCCACGCTGGCGATCGGCATCCTGACGGCGGTCGGGCCCGTCTTCATCGCCCTGGCGCTGTTGCCTGCGACGCGCGGGATCTTCGTGGGCTGGCTGCGGGCGCTGCTGGCAGCGGCGCTCACCCCGATGGTGGGCTGGCTGCTGCTGGTCCTCATGCTGGCCGTCATCGAACCCTGGCTGGGCGCGCTGGCGCAGCAGCGCGTCGCCCTGCAGCTCCAGCCGCAGACCGCGATCTCGACCGCCGCGCTGATCTTCGTGTTCGCCGCCGGCCAGGCTGCGCTGGTGCTGGGCGCCTGCGTGATGGCGCTGGGCTTCCGGATGCCGCGGGCCCGCAGCGAGGCGGGCCTCGGCGAACCCGCCCGCGCCTCCGGCTCCGGCGCGCCCATCGCGGCCGCCGACATCCTGCCCTCGCGCGCCGAGCGCCTGGCCCTCGACCTCCAGCGCGACCGCGCCCAGGCCGCCGCGCAGCGGTCGCGCGCGGCCTCGACGGCCGCCGCCGCATCGGCCGCGCCGCGCGGCGTCTCGGTGCAGCTGGGCGACAGGCCGGCCCGCCTGGGCGAGACCTACCGCCGTCCCACCGTCACCTCCCGACCCGCGGGAGCGCCCCGATGACCCGAACCGCGACCTCCCTGGCCCTTGCGGCCGCCCTGTTGGCGTGCGCCGCGCCGGCGTTCGCCGTCACGCCCCAGCCGGGCCCCGGCGACCCCCGCATCCATGTGGTGGACTACGATCCCGCCGAGGTGGTCGAGCTCCGTACCGCCCTCGGCTACCAGCTTTCCGTCGAGTTCGACCCGGCCGAGAAGATCGAGAACGTGGCCATCGGGGACTCGCTGGGCTGGCAGGTGACGCCGAACCGCCGCGCCAATCTGCTCTTCCTGAAGCCCATGGCGACGCGGCCGCCGACCAACATGACGGTCATCACCAACCTGCGGCGCTACAACTTCCAGCTCAGCGTCCAGAAGCGGTCGGCCGCCCTGCCCTTCTCGGTCCGGTTCCTCTACGCCGCGCCGGTAGTGGCCGTGATCGCGCCGCCGCCGCCTCCGCCACCGCCCGTCGAGGCGAATGCGGCCTACAGCTACGACGGCTCGACCCGGACCCTGCCGATCAAGGTCTTCGACGACGGCCGCGACACCTACTTCACGTTCCGGGGCGAGGAGGACCTGCCCGCCATCTTCGCGGTGGACGCCGACGGCGGCGAGGCGGTGGTGAACACGCGCTTGCGGGACGGCTACGTCGTGGTCGACCGGATCGCGCGTGGCTTCGTGCTTCGCCGCGGCTCCGAGGTCACCCGCATCTACAACGACGGCTTCCGCGTGGAGGAGGCCAGCATGCTGCGGCAGCGCAAGAAGGACCCCTGGTGGCGCAGATGAGCGGCAAGAGCCCACGTGACGTGAGCCCGGTGTTCGCCCGCGGCGAGGCGCGAGCCCCGCGCGTGCGCGCCCCGAATTCGCCCGTGACGCTGTGGGCGGGCCTGGGCGGCGCAGCCGTGCTGGGTCTCATCGTGTTCAACGGCCTGAGCAGCGGCCGGCAGGCGCACGCCCAGGCGGCGCCGACCCAGACCGAGCGCCCGGCCGCGACGCCGGCCCCCGCAGCTCCCGTGCCCGCGCCCCAGCCGGCCCCGACGCCGCCCCCCGCCCAGGCCGCGCTGCCGCCCCCGGCTCTGGTCCCCGGCGTCGATCCCAATCAGGCCCACTGGCGTGCGCCCGCGATGGTCGTGGACTTCTCGGCGGGCGACGCCGCGCCGGCCCAGCTCGCCCAGGCGACCCCGGGCGCGGTCGCGGTGGTCGCACCCCCGGCGAACGACGTCCGCGAGAGCTCGGACGAGCGCTTCGCCGCCCGGGTCATCGGCAACACCGCGGATTCCGCGCGCGCCAGCCAGATGCGCGACCTTGGCCGCACCGTGCCGCAGGGCACGGTGATCGCCGCGGTGCTGGAGACCGCCATCAATTCCGACCTGCCCGGCTCCGTGCGCGGCGTCGTCAGCCGCGACGTGCGCAGCTTCGACGGAAGCCGCGTGCTCATCCCGCGCGGCTCGCGCCTTGTGGGGCAGTACAAGTCGGCCGCCGCCGTCGGCCAGACCCGCGCCTTCGTGGTCTGGACCCGCATCATCAGTCCCACCGGCGTCACCATCGACGTCGGCTCGCCCGCGACCGACCGCCTCGGCCGTGGGGGCCTGGACGGCGAGGTGGACACGCACTTCTTCCGCCGCTTCGGCGCCTCGATCCTGCTGTCGGTGGTGTCCGCGGGCTCGCAGGCCCTGGCCAACAGCGTCGCCGACAACAACAACACGACGTTCGTGATCGGCTCGCCCGCCCAGGCCAACCAGGTCGCCTCCATCGCCCTGCAGAAGCAGATCGACATCCCCGACACCATCAAGGTGGCTCAGGGCGCGCCCGTGCAGGTGTTCGTCGCGCGCGACCTGGACTTCTCGGCCGTCGCGCGCTGAGGGAGGCCGAGCCATGACCGCCAACGTCTATCTCTCGGCCTATCTCGCGCCCCTGTCGCCCTGGCTGTCGCGACCCGACGTGACCGACGTCCTGGTGAACCGCGCAGGCGAAGTCTGGGTCGAGACGACGGGCGGCGGGATGACGCGCGAGCCGGCCGACCAGCTGGACGAGAGGGCGCTGCAGCGCCTGGCCCGGCAGATCGCCGCCGCCAGCCACCAGGGCGTCAACCGCGAGCAACCCCTCCTGTCGGCCACCCTGCCGGACGGCGCCCGCGTGCAGGTGGTGGCGCCGCCTGCGACCCGCGGGGGGCTGGTGCTGGCGGTGCGCAAGCACCTGATCTCGGACCTGACGGTCGCCGACCTCGCGCGCGACGGTCTCTTCGACGCCACGACGCGCTCGGACCCCGCTCGCGACGCGCGCGACGACGCCGAGCTCGAGGCCCTGCTCGCGGCCGGCGACCATGCCGGCTTCCTCAAGCTGGCCGTCCGGCGGCGCAAGACCATCGTGATCTCGGGCGGGACCGGCAGCGGCAAGACCACCCTCCTCAACGCGCTCGTCAAGGAGATCGACCGGGACGAGCGGCTGGTGGTCATCGAGGACGCCCCGGAGGTCCGGCTCGACCATCCCAACAGCGTGGGCCTCGTCGCCGTGCGGGGCGATCTCGGCGAAGCCAAGGTGGACGCCGACCAGCTGCTGGCCGCCTCGCTGCGACTGCGGCCAGATCGCATCCTGCTGGGCGAGCTGCGCGGGCGCGAGGCGTTCGCCTTCCTTCGCGCGGTCAACAGCGGCCATCCGGGCTCGCTGACCACGGTCCACGCCGACAGTCCCGCCGGGGCCCTCGACCAGATCGCCCTCCTGGCCCTGACGTCGGGGGTCGACCTGGGCTGGGAGAAGGTCCAGACCTACGTCAGCCGGGTGATCGATATCGTCGTGCAGGTGGACCGCGTCGACGGTGCGCGGCGGGTCACCGAAGTGCGATTCCAGCCCACGGCCCCCTAGGCGCGCGAAAACGCCGCAGAATTTCGACCCGATGGGGACGTTCTCTTAAGCATAGTCGGTCATGGTGGCGGCCATGGATCGTGCCGCCAGACAGTGGATCGAGCGCCGCGCCGAGCCTCGCGAGCCGGTCAGCCTGCGCGCGCGCGTGCTGCACGGCCAGGGGCTCGCCATGTGGGCCGACTGCGTGATCCGGGACCTGAGCGCGTCGGGCGCCAAGATCGAACTGTCCCACTTCCACAAGCTTCCGCCCCGCTTCGTGCTGCTCCATTTCGAGGACGGCGTCGCGTTCGAGGTGGTCCTGAAGTGGCGCCGCGCCGACCTGGCGGGCGCAGCTTTCGAGGGCCGTCATGACCTCAAGGGCGAGGTCCCGGCGCACATGAAGGCGGCGCAGGACCAGTACATCGCCCTGAAGCCGGCCCTGGGCCTGCGCTAGAGCCAGTCCGCTCCCCCCCGAGCCATCCGGCCGGAAGAGCAAGGCGGATCGAGATCTCGAGCGCGCTTCAGACGAAGCCCAGGTAGCGCGTGCTGAAGTTCCGCACGCGCGGGAAGATCAGGTCGACGTCGCTGTCCGACACGCCGAACCACCGCCCGAGCGTGGCCCCGTACTGATCGACCGACGTGGTGGGGATCAGCGCGCCGCCCACGTTGTCCGGGTTGTTGAAGCCGTTCACGTCCGCGCCCAGGGTCGGATACTGGCCGTACATGTCGCCGCCGTTCACCGCGCCGCCCATGATGAAGTGGTGCGCGCCCCAGGCGTGGTCGGTGCCGTCCCCGTTGGTGGTGAAGCTGCGGCCGAAGTCCGAAGCCGTGAAGGTGGTCACCTGCCCGCGCCGGTCCACGCCGCCGATGTTGGAGAGCGCCGTGTCGAAGTAGCTCATGGCGTGGGCCACCTTGGCCAGCAGGTTGGGCTGGGTGGCGTTCTGGAAATCGTGGGTGTCCCAGCCGCCCAGGCTGACGAAGAACACCTGCCGCCGCACGCCCAGCACCGAACTGGCCGCGATCATCCGGGCCACCGTCTGCAGTTGCAGGGCGAGCGTGTTGGCCTCGACCCTCTGGGTCAGCGGATTGGTGTAGGCCGGGGCCGTCGCGACGCCCGTCACGGGACTCTGGCTGAAGGCGCTGTTGACCGTCGACGCCGCCGAGATCGAGCGGCTGACGGTCGTGGCGTAGTCCGCCGCGAAGTTGCTGGCGACGTTCGTGTCGGTGATCAGGCTGCGCAGGTTCGACGGACCCAGCGACGAGCCGAACAGGGTCGAGCCCTGCTGGCCCGAGATGACGACCGCGGGCTGCGCGCCGGTGGAGAGCTGGTACTGGACCACCGACTGTCCCGACAGGAACACCGCATTGCCCGCCGTGGAGATCGCGGTGAACAGCGTGTTCTGGCCGTTCATGCCGGCGACGACGTCGGCCATGCGGCCGCCCCAGCCGGTGCGCGCGCCCTCCTGCGATAGCGCCTGCCAGGTGGACTGCTGGTCGTTGTGCGAGAAGAGGCTGGTGGGAATGGCCACCGAGCGGGCCTGGTACTGCGCCTTGGTGGTGGGCTGGATCAGCGTGCCCACGTTGGCCAGCACCGCCAGCCGGCCCTGGTTGAACAGCGTCTGCAGGGGGGCCAGGAACGGGTGCAGCGCAAAGGTGCGCGACGCGGCGTTCGTGCCTTCGGGAACGCGCTGCGCCGTCCGCGGCGTGATCGGCAGGACGCCGCCCCAGGCCTCGGGCGAGCCGAGGTCCGAGACCCGCCCCGTGACCGAGCTCGTCTGGCCGACGGGCGTCGGGGCGGCGCCCACGGGCATGAGCGCGATGGGGTCCGTCCCGGTGTTGCGGGTGTCGAAGTAGCGGCCCCACGAGTCCTGGTCGGTCGCCAGCACCGTGTTGTGGGCGTCGTTGCCGCCGAAGAGGAAGATGCAGACCAGCGCCTTGTAGTCGGGCGCCGACTGCCCCGCCGCCGAACCGGCCGCGGCCAGCTGCAGGGCGAACGGCGCGCCCACGCCCAGGCTGCCCAGGGCGCCGGAAAGCCGCAGGAACCGGCGCCTGTCCATGGCCCGGCTCATCGCTGCACCAGATAGTCGGACGAGGCCATGGTCATGAAGATCGCCAGCTTCACGCGATTGAGCAGCGCCGTGTTCTGCGCCGTGCCGGCCGCAGTCGGCACGGTGATCGCGCCCACGGCCGCGACGATCCGGCTGCGCGTCGCGCTCGACATGCGGCCGTACGTCAGCAGCAGGTCCACCCGATCGACCAGGGCGTTGACGTCGTTCGCGAGGGCCACCTCCGCCGTGTAGCTGGATCGCACGTCCCGAGAACTTCCGATGCCCGCGTCGATGGTTGACTGCATGGTGTTCAGGTAGCCGGCGACCGTGACTTCATCGACGATCTGGAATTCCGGGGCCACCAGGCCCGCGTTCCCGATCCGCGTGTTCGGCGGCGAGTAGCCGGGCCGATAGAAGTTGAAGACGGACGGCGAGGTCAGCGGGCTCTGGCCCAGGGAGGTGTTCGCGCTGGTCGACGGGATCAGCCAGCCTCCGCTCGCGGACGTCGCGTTGAACGCCCGCGCCCAGTTCGCCAGGCGGATCATGGGCTCGCGCACCTTGCCGTAGTTGGGGCTGGCCGCCGTCGTCGCGTTCCGCGCCTCCGGATCCAGCAGGATCGCGCGCACGACCGCCGCCATGTCGCCCCGCACGCCCTTGCCGTTGTTGTTGAACACCGCAGCGACGCGGGCGACGTACTCCGGGCTCGGATTGCTGGTCACCAGGCGCTGGATCAACTGCTTGCCGATGAACGGCCCCACGTTCGGGTGATTGAACAGCGTGTCGAGCGCGATCTTCAGGTCGCCCTGCGGATCCGCCGTGTTGCTCGCCGGGATGGTGACGCCCAGGAAGCTCTTCGCACTGGTGGAGTGGAAGGCCGCATACGGGATCATCGAGCGGATCGTGGCGTCGTTCGTGAAGCGGCTGGCGCCGCGGAAGGTGGCGGTGCTCGGCGCCGGCGCAAAGTAACTGTAGCCCGTGAACACCTTCGCAAGGCCGCTGATGTCGTTCGCCGTGTAGGTGGGCAGGGGGCGCCCGGAGATGTCCACCTGGACCGTGCCGTCCTGGTTCAGCTGATAGAGACCGATGGTCATCAGCTGCATGACTTCGCGGGCGAAATTCTCGTCAGGGTTCCGCCCGGTGGCAGGGTCCTCCTTCTGATTGCCGAGCCAGGTCAGGTAGATCCCCATCATCGGATGGAGGCTCACCTGCTCGAGCAAGGTGCGGAAGTTGCCGAAGGCGTTCTGGCCCAGCATGTCGTAGTACGAGGCCGCGCCCCGCACGTCGATGTTGCTGTCGGCCAGCGAGATGACGAAGATCTCGGAAAGCGCGAGCTTCATCCGCTGGCGCAGCTGATCCGGCGAGGAGATGGCCTGCCGCCAGTAGCTCGCGTAGAAGTCCGGCGGCGCGAGGCCGCCGACGTCGGTGCTGATGTCGCTGACCTCGGCGAGATGGCCGCGCGGCGCCGGCATGACGATCTGCTGATCGATCCACTGGGCGTAGCCGCTGGCCCGGACCTGGCTGATGGTCGCCTCGGTCGGGCCATACGTCGCCTGGGTCAGGAAGCGCGAAGCTTCGGCCGCAGTCGGGGGCGCATCGTTGCCGCCCGTGCTCCGGGCGCCGCTGCAGGCCGCGACCAGCAGGGCGGCGATGATCGCCAACCAGCGTACGCCTCCGCGCCGCATCCCAACCCCCGATCTCACGTCCATGCCCGAGCCCCGCTGTCCGGGACTCAAAGTCTGCAATAAGAATACTACGGCTTGACCATTCGCACGGTTTAAACGCGACGAAATATCCGATCCGTCGGACGGAAAATCCGCTCCCGCCCGTTAAAGGCGAGCGCAGGAGCGTCTTGGGGGAACACATGGCGACCTTCACGGCCGGCGTGGTCGGCATCGACGTCGACATTCTGGACCTGGGTCCACTTGCACTGGCCCCGGGCGCGGGCGCGACTCCGACCTCGCTGGGTCTCAGCATCGGCGGGATCACGACCCAGATCTTCGGCTCCGGCTTCACCTTCGCATCCAGCGGCCCGCCCGCGACGGGAACCATCAACCGGATCATCGTCAGCGCCGACGCGGGCACGTTCTACGACATCACCGGGCTGCAGCAGTCGGCCGCGATGTTTCGGAACTGGGTGCTCGCGGGCGACAACGCGTCGGCCAAGGCCGGCCTCTTCGCAGCCGACGACACCTTCATCGGATCAGGGTTCGACGACCGGCTGCGCGCGTTCGCAGGCGCGGACACGATGACGGGAGGCGGCGGTGCGGACTTCCTGGACGGCGGCGAGGGCGATGACGACGTCTTCGGCGGCGTCGGTTCGGACACGATCGTCGATCCCGGCGGGGGAAACTACCTGCGCGGCGACGAGGGCGACGACCTCGTCATCGGCGGAGCCGGCTTCGACGACATCAACGGCAACATGGGCAACGACACCGTCCAGGGCGGGTTCGGCGACGACTGGGTGGTCGGCGGCAAGGACAACGACCTGGTCGTGGGCGACGACGGATCCGATCTCGTCTACGGCAATCTCGGCGACGACACCTGCGACGGCGGCGCCGGCGCGGACACGCTGCGGGGCGGGCAGTCGAACGACAGCCTGTCGGGGGGCGCGGGAAACGACTTCGTGTCAGGCGACCGCGGCGACGACACCATGACCGGAGGAACCGGCGCGGACCTGTTCCACTCCTCGCCCGACGCCGGCATCGACCGCGTCCTCGACTTCAGCGTCGCGCAGGGCGACCGCGTGATCCTGGACGCCGGCACGACCTTCACCGTGAGTCAGGTCGGCGACGACACGGTCGTTCAGCTCACCGGCGGACAGGTGGTGCTGGTGGGCGTGTCGATGTCGAGCCTTCTCAGCAGCAGCATCTTCATCGGCTGAGCGCGGCGCCGGCCGCATCGCCGCAGGTCTCGCGGCGAAGCGCCTCCAGCCGCTCCGGCGGCGCCTGGGCCTGTCCGCCGATGCTGCGGTTGTCGGCCATGGTCCAGTCGGACCCCGCGGCCCCCCTCGTGGTGATGCCGTTGCTCACATTGCCGCGCACCGTGACGGCGAGATCCTTGCCCGAGAGCTGCGCGCCCATCTTGCCGCCCACGAGGACGTTCCGTTCGATCGACACCCCGCGTACGGGCTTGTCGCTGCTCCAGCTCGTGAGGGCGGCCGCCGAGCCCTTTGTCCCCACCAGCAGGTTGCAGGCGAAGACAAGGCTGTTCTCCACGCCCTTGCCGCCGTGGAACGTCAGAGGCCGCGTCGCCCCCGCGATGGTGTTGCCGACGACCCGAACATTCTGGTTGTCGAGGTAGACGGAGAGCCCGTTGCCGTGGACGCCCTGGACGTCGGTGATCGTGTTCTGCGCCACCTCGGCGCCCACCACGTTCATGAGCATCATGCCCGTCCTGCCCACCCGGCGGACGCTGTTCCCGCTCATCTTCACGTCCGAGACGTTGGACAGCCGGACGCCCGAGCCGACGCCCACGGTATCGATCGCGTTGCCCGTGATCGTCAGGCCCCGGATGCCGCGCAGGGTGATCGCCCCCTGCCCGTTGCCCATCCACAGCCGCGAGAAGCGGTTGTTCTCGACCGCAACGCCCTCGCCCTTGTTGAGGAAGTTCTGGACGGGCACGCCGGTGCGGACATTGCCGACCACGCCCATCATGTTCTCGAAGCCCAGGCCCCGGATCGTCACGTGGGACGCCCCCCGGAGGTCGAAGCCGCCGCGTCCGGAGGCGACCGAGACCGCCCCTGCCCCTTCAGGCAGCCAGATCACCGCGGCCCGCCGATCGTCGATGAAGGCGTACTCGCCGGGCCGGTCGACCAAGGCGGGGTGGCCCACGACCGCGACGCGATCCGGACGATCCGTGTAGAACTTGAGGCCCTCCGGATTGAACAGGGCCGCCCCCTCCGCGAAGCCCGTGATGTCGCGAAGTCGAACCTGATTGCCGCGCGTCCATACGGCGATGCGGCGTTCCCCGGGCGACGAAACGCGACGGATGAGCTCGTCGGGCAAGGGGGCCCGTCCCAGCGCCAGGTCCTCGCCCGGCGCCTTGAGGAAGTGCTCGACCTCGTCGCTGTAGAACGGGTCCGGCATGTTCGGGTGCTGCGCGGCGGTCAGGAGCTGGGTCGTCGTGAAGAGCGCCGCCTCGGCCGGGACGGCGGCCGCGAACTCGGCGCGCGTGAGCTGCGCCCAGTTCGACGCCCCGCCGCAATCCTCGGCGCTGCGGCAGGCCCGCAACGCCGTCGCGGCGTCGCTCCCGTCGATGATGGCGGGGACCTTGCCTGGCGCGCTCTCGAAGATGATGGGCGCTCCGGGCGCACCGCTGCCGTTCACGACGATCGACCCGCGATAGCGCACCCCGGCCGCGAACACGATGCGGTGGCCGGCAGACAGCTTCAGCCTGGCCGGGCCGCCCTGGGCGGCGGGATCGCCGGGGGCGCGCCGCCAGGCTGTCGCCGGCGTCAGGCCATCCCGGCTGTCGTCACCCTTCTCGAAGTCGACGTAGTGAGTGAGCTGTCCGCCCTGCGACTGAGCCGGCGCGCAGAACGGGAGCGTGCCTCCCAGCCCAAGCGCGAGCGCGGCCAGGAGTATCGGTTTGACGTTCATCGGACCTCCGCGGAAGGCGGCAAGCCCGCATGTACCTATGCCCGGCGGTCCGGGGCAAACGCCAAGACCTCGCGGCTCCGACGTTCGCCCGGGTCGCCGAAGCTAGGCCTCAGCCGATGATGTCTGCGCGCGTCAGGGTTCCAACGCCGATGAGCTTGATGGAGAAGTCGGCCGCGCCGTCGCCATTGACGTCGCCCATCAGGTAGGCGTCGCCCGCCTTCACCTCATAGCGCAGCTCGCCCGCCGACCGGCTGAAGGCGGTGGTTCCGATGAAGCGGAACGCGTCGTCTCCGGCCGTCGTCGCGTTCGCGTCGATGGAGTGGACCTTGATCTTGTCGCCCTCCGCCGCGCGGAAGTCGAAGATGGTGTCGACCGCCGACCCGAGCGCCTTGGCGTCGAAGTTGAAGGTGTCGGCGCCCGCTCCGCCCCGTAACGAGTCGGCGCCCACGCCCCCGTTCAGAAGGTCGTTGCCGTCGCCGCCCGACAGCGAGTCGTTCCCGGCGAGGCCGGTCAGCGTGTCCCCGCCTTTTCCACCGACGAGGATATTGGTGTCGGCGGACTTCGCGGTGAGCTTCACGCCGAGATCGCTGGAGGCGGTCTGGGTGATCGCGCTCACGGCCTTGCTCGAGACCTCGGACGTCGGCGCCGAAATGCCGCTCATCAGCGAGCTCTTCGTCAGCGACGCGGTCGTCGTGGACAGGACGCTGTCGACCAGGGACGACGTGTAGTAGCCGCCGCTGGTGGGGTCGAAGCGCTGGACCTGGGTGTTGTCCTGGATGAACTTGGTGTTCGTGCCCTGCACATCGTCGATGTAGCCGGTCAGATTGCCGGTGATGCTGACGCTGTGCGTCTTGTCCGTCAGGTAGATGCCGGGCGCGTTCTTGCTGGTCCCGCTGCTTTGCAGGAACACGTTGTTCTGGAGGCTCGAGTCGAACGTGTTCTCCAGCCGCACGCCGATGGCGTTGCCGTTGACGACGACGTTGTTCGAGATGGTCGCCTTCGAGAACCCGAGATTGTTGCCGTTGTCGTCCAGGTAGATGCCCAGGATGGCCGTGCCATCGCCCTGCAGGATCTTATTGTTCGTGATGGAGATCCCGGTGCTCGGGCCGGTCTGCTTGGCGTCGGTCCAGAAGTGGATGAAGTCGGCATGATCGCCGTTGTTGCCCCACTGCCAGGGACGCGAGTTCGTCAGGGTGTTGCCGTCGACCTTGATGTTGCTGACATTGGCGCCGGAGATCGTGCCCGTGCGGACGTCGCCGACGGTGTTGCCCTGGATCGTGACCTCCGACGAGCTGTGCAGCACGATGCCCTTGTGGAACTTGCTGACATCGTTGGCCTGGATGGTGACGTCCTTCGACCACTCCACGGTCACGCCGCGCCCCGTGGGCAGCCCGATCACGTTGCCCGTGGAATCGAGGTCCGTGGCGCTCTGCGCGACGCCGGTGACCGCCGGCCCGCCTGTGATCTTCCCGTTCGTGAACTGGATGTCGGTGGAGCCGCTGATGCGCACCGCCGAGTGGTGAGCGAAGGTCGTCTCGTTGGGGACGAAGCTGACATCCACGTTGTCGACGTTCACGCCGGAGCTCTTGTAGACCAGCAGCGAGCGCATCACGGCCGGGTTCGAAGGGTCGGCCGACGTGATGGTGAGGTCGGTGGCGTAGGTCTTCGACTGAATTGAGACGTCGCCGTAGTTGCCGGGAGCGAGGCGAATTGTATCCCCCGCCTTGGCCGACTGCAGCGCAGCGTTCAAACCCGCAGGGTTCTTCACGAGAATATCAGCCACTGCCCCGACTCCAGTACTACTAAAGTTGTTACTGGATGCACTTGTACTGAGGGGTAATTTGGAATTGGCTAAGCGGGACGGTTAATTGTTCTTTGCCGATTGCTGGAGTAGACCGCCCACGGAGTGTCAGCCTTCCACGAGCCGCGCCGCGCTGAGCCGGTGCTGCGCGGAGGGGCGGTTGAACTCAGAGCAGGGTCGCAGGCGGCAGTGAGCGTGACGGACGAACCTCGGCAGGATGCGGGACCGGGCCGCAAAGGCGCTCGGGCTTACCTCTTCGCCTCCATGTTCGGGCAACTGTGCGCCCTGCTGCGCTACGTCGTCCTGGCCCGCATCATCGGCCCCGAGCAGCTCGGGCTGGCCGCGTTCCTGATGCTGACCGCGCAGTTCCTCGAGAATGTCAGCGACACAGGAAGCGACCGCTTCATCGTGCAGGACCGCGAGGGGGACTCGGCCCGGCTGCTCAGCGTCGTGCATTCGGCGATGACGCTGCGCGGCGTGCTGATCGCGGGGGCCTTGGTTCTGTTCGCAGGTCCCGTCGCCAAGCTCTACGGCACGCCTCAGATCGGCACGTCGATCATGTGGCTGGCCATCACCCCCTTCATCGCCGGGTTCGTCCACTATGGAATCAGGCAGGCGCAGCGCGCCCGCGACTTCCGGCCCGAAAGCGCGACCATCATCGCAGGTGAGTCGGCGGCCCTCTTGGGCACCGCCGCAGCCGCCTACATCGTCCGCGACCACACCGCGGTCATCTACGGCCTGGCCATGCGGGCGATCGCCATGGTGGTCGCATCGCACGTGACAGCGCGGCGCGCCTACCGCTGGGGCTATGCGAAGGACGAGGCGGTGCGTTTCGGCGCCTTCGCGGCGCCGCTCTTCCTGAACGGCTTCCTGCTCTTCGTCGGCTCGCAGGGCGACCGTCTGCTGATCGGGAGCACCGTGGGCCCGACGGCGCTCGGATACTATTCCGCCATCCTGCTCCTGATCCTGAGCCCGATGGCGGCCATGTCGCGGTTCATGATGACGCTGCACCTGCCGACGCTCTCGGCCAGGCGAGACGAGCAGCCCGCCTTCGATCAGGCGAGCAACCGGCTCGGCGGCCGCGCCATTGTGCTGGCGGCCGTTGCCGCCGCCGGGTTCACGCTGGTCGGCCCAGGCATGACCTGGCTCTTCTACGGCAAGGACTATCTTCAGCCGGTGCTCGTCTTCGCTCTCCTGGCCGCACTTCAGGCGCTGCGGTTCGTGAGGGTGTGGCCCAACACCATCGCGGTGGCGGTCGGCAGGAGCTCGGTGGTCACCGTCAATAACCTGGCGCGCCTTGTGGCCCTGCCGGCCGCTCTTCTGGCCGCCATGGCGGGGTGGGGGCTCGAAGGGATCGTCGCGGCCTATATCGCGGGCGAGGTGATCGCCCTGCTGGCTGCGCTTGCGCAGCTGGCGCGGCGCCGGGCGATCAACGTTCGCCGCGAGCTGAAGCGAACGGCCATGTTCTGTGTCTTCCTGGTCACCATCTGCGGTTGGGGACTGGCCATTCAGGCCGGCGTCGTGTGGACCTTCCCCGTGCTAGCCTTCATGACCGTCGCGACGGCCGCCGAGATGGCGACGCGCGAGCGGCCGGTCCTCCTTGAGGCGTTCGAAATGGCAAGGCGGAGATTGGGACGCAGACGATGAGATTCCGGTTTCGTCTTCCCGGCCTTCCCGCCCGCGGACAGCCCGCATCCGGCGTCCTGGCGCCCTACCGGCGCTTCAGCCCCCGCTGGCCGCTGCGCATCCTTTGCGCCGGGCTGTTGCTCACGGCGATGATCGCCTGGGGCATGACCTACGCCCTCACGTTCCCCTATCTCCTGGTTCCGCTGGCGGTGCCCGCTGTCGCCGTGGCGGCCATGGTCATATGGGCCCTCCCAGAGAGCAGCAACCCGCCCGTCGGCGGCCTCTCGCCACTCCTCTTCGCCTTCACCGCGGCGATGTACCTGTGGCCGAACTACCTGGCGATCGCGCTGCCCGGTCTGCCCTGGCTGACGCTCCTGCGCATCCTCGGCGTCCCCATGGCGCTTCTGCTGCTGATCTGCGTCTCGACCTCGACCGACTTCCGCAAGCAGCTCGGCGGGGTCCTGTCCACCGACGCGCTGATCTGGCGGCTGCTGGTCGGGTTCCTCGCCATTCAGTTCCTGACGATCGCCTTCTCTCCGGAGCTCGGCGGCTCCTTCGCCCGTTTCACCATCACGCTCACCAACTGGTACGCGGCGTTCTTCGTCGGCTGCTACGTGTTCAGCCGGCCTGGAGCAGCGGCGCGATGGGTGTTCCTGCTCTGGGTGTGCGCCGTCATCCTGTGCTTCATCGCCATCTGGGAAGCGCGCCTGGGGCGTCCGCCGTGGGCGGGCTACATCCCGTCCTTCCTCAGGGTCGACGATCCCGCCGTCCAGCGAACCCTCGCCGGCTCCGCGCGCGGCGGCCTGACCGCCCGAAGAGTCGCCGCGACGACGGCGCACCCGCTGATCTTCGCGGAGTTCCTGGGGCTCATCGTGCCGTTCGCCGTGCACTACGTGATGCAGAACTACGCCCTGTGGCTGCGCGTGGCCGCGGCGCTGTCCCTGCCCCTGATCGCCTACGCCATCATGCTCACCGACTCCCGCCTGGGCGTCGGCGCGGAGCTGCTGTCGATCGTGATCTACCTGTTCATGTGGGGCGCGCTGCGGTGGGCCAGGACCCGCTCCAGCATCTTCGCGCCGGCCCTGGTGCTGGCGTACCCGGTGATCTTCTCACTGTTCATCGTCGCGACCTTCGCCATCGGACGCCTCCGCGCCGAGGTCTGGGGAGGCGGCGCGGCGCAGCCCAGCACGCAGGCGCGCATCGATCAGTGGAACAGCGGGCTCCCGAAGGTCTTCGCCGCGCCCTGGGGCCACGGCATTGGCCGAGGCGGCGACGTGCTGGGCTTTGTGAACGGCGCCGGCACCCTGACCATCGACACCTACTACCTAAACCTGCTCCTCGAGTACGGCGTGCTCGGCTTCGCGGTGTACGCGTGCCTGTTCGCCCGAGGCGTCTGGGTCTCCGGCCGGGCCGGCATCTCGTCGAAGGCCACCGACGAGCTGCTGCTCCTGATTCCGATCTCCATCGCGCTGATGAACTTCATCATCATCAAGTCGGTGATGGCGTCGGAGTCCAATCACCCGCTGGTCTTCATGATGCTCGCCGCCACGCTGGCGCTCACCGCTCGCGTGCGGGCCGCGGAAAAGGAAGCGCTGGCCGAGTCCGGCGACCGCGAGGTCAAGCCGCCTTCGCGGCGACGTCCGAGAACAGCGCCCGCAGTTCGGCTGAATAGGCGCTGAGGAGCGGTTCGACCTGCTGCATGCCCTTGGCGGCCGCGGCCCCAAGTTCGTGCCGCCGGTCGAGGCAGTCCAGCAGGAAGGCCAGCGCCTGATCCGTGTCCCGGCCCTGTGTGTCGACGTACCAGGGGTAGTTGAGCTGTCCGAAGACGCCCCGGAACTTCCGGCTGTACGCCACCGGAACGACCGGCGTCAGCGCGGAGAAGGCCCCGATGCAGGCGTGCATGCGCGCGGCGGTCAGGAAGTCCAGGCTCGAGATGTAGCTCTTGGCCTCGGACGGGCCGGCGAAGTCCGGCACGCGGATGGCGTCCGGGAATTCCTGGGCCATCTGGTCCACGGCCCACCCGTCGTCATCCTTGTGGTAGTCGGCGGTCGCGTGGGTGATGAGGTGGATCTCGACATCCGGGCGTCGGGAGAGCTCGGCCAGGAAGCGGCGCGTCAGGTCGCCGTAGTGGAACGAAAGTCCGAAGTGGTTCTGCCCCTGCTCATCCCAGGATGAGAGCAGACCCGACACATTGACGCCCACGCGGAGCTTGGCGCCATTTCGCTCGCGCCCCCGGTCGTCGAACGGAAGGGCGAAGGCCACGTCGGTGGACTGCACGACCTTGGCCCGGGGCGCCAGCTTGCGCGCGAGTTCATACGAAGGGATGTCGCGAGCCACGACGGGGTGGGACCGCTTCAGCGACCAGCGCGCGAAGGCCGTATGCAGGGGCTTCGTGAACGGCCCGATGGTCTGCGGGCTCAGCAGCAGCGGGACGCCACGCAGGTGGGTCATGCCCTTCGTCAGCGAGATATAGGCATACCGAAGGTCGGAGTAGATGTCGGTGAAGCTGTCGCCGCCGCCGATATCCAGCACACAGTCGAGCCGTCCGACCTCACGCAGGAACCCGCCGGGCCCCAGGAGGGACCGCGTGTTCAGGATGAAGACCTCGGCCTCTTCGGGCCGCACATAGCTGCAGATCCCGTCGCGCATGCCCAGGATCACGAACTCGCATTCTACGCCGACGTCCTTGGCGGCCTGCTTCGCGATCGCCATGTTCGCGACCGTGAGCGCAGCCACCCCGAGGTTGCCGGAACTCGCCGAGTGCCAGAGCAGCCCGACTTTCAGCTTGGCGCGCGCCATCTTGATACGTCCTGGACGGATTAGAGCCGAAGCTGCCTGTCGGCCTTCACGACATCCTGGTTGTAGCGGGGGTGCGCGAAGCTGGAGCAGCTGTAGATCTGGCGCTGCCACATCCGGTAGGGCCCGTAGGCGAACTCCAGGTGGGTCAGTTGCGCGACCTCGTGATCCGGATGCGCCGCGTTGAACTCGCTCAGCGCGAGGGGGACGCCGGTGCGCGGGGTCACGTGGCCCAGGTCGCTGCTGTAGATGTCGTCGAGGTAGGCGAAGATCCGGGGCAGCCGCCGCTCGGGCTCGACCAGCAGGATCTCCAGGGCGTCGCGGGTCGAGGAATAGTAGTCCAGGTCGAAGGAGACAGCGCCGATCGGCGCCGGATCGTGCTTGGCGACGAAATCGCGGACCGTTTCCTTCACGAGCCCCAGCACCAGCTTGGCGTGGGTGAGGCGCTTCTTGAGCGCCTCCTGATCCATCTTGAAGTTGCTCTCCTGCCAGATGTACGGCAGGTCGCGGTAGTCTTCGGGCGGGGGAAGCCCCATGCCCGTGTCGAAGCCGTAGACCTCGATGCCCACGCCGGTGATCTTCGACACGCGGTCGGCATGGTGTTCGAGGTTCAGCAGGCCGCGGCCGCCGGCGACGCCGAACTCCAGCACGCTGATCTTCTGTAGTCCCAGACGCCTGGCGAGGTCCGCGGCGTGGAAGACGATGTACCCGTAGTGGGGCCGCTCCACGGCGTTGTGGCGGATCAGACGGGGATAGTCCTCGCCGACGAAAGCCCTCACGAGCTGCTTACGAATCTGCCTGGCGCGACCGATCATGTGATCCCCACTATTCCCCTCGGACTGGAAGCTCGGCGGGCGGGCCCGGCGCATCCTTCGCGCGTAATGCCTTAAGCCGATCTGATTGAACGAACCTTACGAGATTGCGGCCGTCATGCGACGGATATCCACGAGGGCGGACCGCGTCGGTTCAAGAGACCGTCCCGCCACCCCTCCAACGCGTAGCCGAGCTGCCGCCAGGCCCCCTTGCGCGCGAACCGGAGGAGCGCGAGCGCGAAGGCCGAGGCTGCAGCCACCGGCAGCAACGCCGGGAAACAGTCCCGCGTCACAAGCATCTTGTTTCTCTCGTCGAGGTAGATCGGTGTCTTCGGACGCAAGCGGACGGCTTCGTGCGCGCCCGTCGTCGCACCCGACCGATGCAGCACCTGCGCATCGGGCGCAAAACCGAGCCGCATCCCACGCCCGGTGGCCCGCAGACACCACTCCACCTCCTCGCAGTACAGGAAGTACTCCTCCCGCATCGGACCCGTCGTCTCGAGGAACCGTCGGCTCACGAGCATGCAGGCGCCGCTGAGGTAGGAGAGCGACCGCTCGACGGCCCGGGAGTCCACGTGATCCGCCAGGCTGGCGCCGTAGCCCATGGACACGGCGCGCGCCAGCCACCTGCGCCAACGGCCACCGTGGGCCTGCACCGTCTGGCCCGGCAGGTAGATCGTCCCGCCGACGGCGTCGCAGTCGCCGGACTGCAGGCGGTTCACGAGAGCCTCGAGCGCTCCGGCCTGCGGCTCGGTATCGGGGTTCAGGATCCACCAGGCGTCCGCGTCCGGCGCCGCGGCCATCGCGCGGTTGACCCCGCCCGCATACCCAAGGTTCGCGCCCGCATCGATCACGCGCACGGGCTGACCGGCAGGCAGGCGCGCCGGCACCTCCGAAGACAGCCGCGCGGCCCACTCCGCGCCGCCGTTCTCGCAGACGACGACCTCGAACTCGCGCCACGTGGAGCGGCTCAACGCGTCGAGACAGCGGACGATGTCTCCAGGGTTGCGGAACCCGACGATGGCGACAGCGACGCGCACGGTCAGAGTCCCCGGCGGGACGAGGCCGCGGGCCTGCATCGGAACGAGGCGCTTCCGCGCGGCATGTCGGCCTCAGTCCAAATGTCAGGCGATCTGGCTCGAGAGCTTCGTCCCGATCAGGGCGGGCCGCCCGTCCTTGCGCGACGCGGCGAGCATCTCGGGGACGAAACGGCGAAGGACCTTGAAGGATTCCTCCGGCTCGCCCACCACCGAGCAGCGCACCAGAATGCCGTCGGCGACGTAGCCTTCCATGGCGTTCTGCAGCCGTGCGTCACGCTGCTGGCCGCCGCTCTGCGGGATCCGTTCGCCCAGCCGCGTCCAGTAGAGGATGTTCTCGGTGCGCTCGCTGGTCTGTGCGATCACCCGCCGCGCCGGCAACACCCCCTGCCCCACGCGAACGTTGTCGGGCTGGGTCAGCGTCACCGTGAAGCCCACGGCGGGGTAGCAGCTCTCGGGGCGGTGCAGCTGCAGGAGGTCGCTCTGCGTGTCTCCATAGGCGGCCAGCAGCATGACCGTCGCGCCGGTGACCTTGTCGTCGTAGGTGCGCTGAACGGTCTCGCTGTAGAGCGTCTTGGCAAGGCGGCCGGCCATTTCGGGGCCGACGAGGCCTGACGAGGGGTGGGCCTGCCAGGCGCCGAAGCTCTGCGGGAGGACGTCCTCGATCTTGGCGTTGCTCTTGAGCAGCACAAGGCGCCGCCGCGGCCGCAGGCCCTCGGCCGCGGCGAGCGCGCCGACCCCGAGGCCGGCGATCAGCAGGTCTCTGCGTCTTGGCATCATGCCGCGACCTTTCCATTCCGCCAGAAGCGCGAAACCAGGCTGTCGAGCGCGAACATCAGCACCAGCGAGAGCGCGAAGAGGAACAAGCCGGCCGTGACATGCAGGAAGCCTTGGCCGACGGCGTCGCCATAGAAATAGGTGAGCAGAATGAGGATTACGATGCGGATCGCGTTCGCGATGATCGCGATGGGAATGATCATGCACACCAGGAACAGCGAGTACTGCCACGTCGCGTTGCGCAGGAGGTAGATGTAGAAGAGCGTGATGGCGATCAGGCCGACCAGCGAGTTCAGGCCCGAGCACGCGTCTTCCACCAGCAACTGGTACGGACCGACGGTCATGGTGACGCCCTCGCGCACGAGGGGGATTCCCATCAACTCGACGACGCTCGCCGACATCACCGACACAAGAAGCTTCAGCGGCGCGGTGAATTCGTCCAAGAACCACCCGGGCATGGGCAGCAGCAGGGCCAGGTAGAAGATCGGAAACCAGTTCTTCAGGAGCGTCATGACGCCGAAGCGCTGATGCAGAAGGGCGACGCCGAAGCCGTAGACGCCGGCCGTCTCGAGGCTGATCAGGTCGTACGCGCGGCCGAACACATAGACCGGCAACGACAACGCCACGGCCAGGAGCGTCAGCCCCATGTGGCCTGGCCGCCCGGTCTCGGACATGGCCGGAATCTGACGCCACAGGAGCCACGCGCCGGTCGCCAGCACGATCGGCCCATGGGCGCCGAACTCCTGGGACCAGACCTGCGCGCCAAGCCTGATGATCGTCGGAATGCCGATGATCAGGAGGGCCGCCAAGGGCGCCCAGTTTCGCAGGATTGGGCCGTACGGCGGGTCTACCGGCGCACGTTCCTCTATTGCCGCGTTCATGCCCCTCAGATCTCGCTCAACACCGTGCCCACAACCCGGGCGCCGTCTTCATGCAATTGGCTCGCCAAGTCGCTGAGCTGACTGAGCAAGGTGACGTTGGCGCGCGCGACCACGAGGGTATAGCCGACGATCGAAGCGACCTGGACGGCGTCTGCGCCGAGGTCGGCGGCAGGCGTGTCGATGACCGTGAACTGGAAATCACGAAGGCAACGGTCGACGAGGCGCTTGAAAGGCTCCCCCGACAGCAGTTCCTGAGGATATTCCGCCGTCCCGCCGGCATACAGGACCGAAAGGTTCGGCAGGACGTCCGAATGGACATAGGCGTGCAGGCGCCCGTCCTCCTCCGCCAGGAACTGTCGCAATCCCTGGGTGGGGATTTCCGGCCGGATGAACTCCTCGACCCGCGGCGCACGAAGATCCGCGTCGATAAGGAGCGTCGAAATCCCAACTTGGGACAGCGCCACCGCCAAGTTCACCGCCGTATAGGTGCAGCCGACGCCCGACGTCGGCGCGGCCACGGAAAGGCCGCGGCGGCCGTCTTCCAGGTGCCGGGCGACCATGTGGGTGCGCACGGTGCGGATCGCCTCGGCCTCGGTGGGGCGAGAGTCCGAAATGGTCACGAGATCGGCGGACAGCTCGTAACGCTGCCGCGTTTCGTCATCGGGAAGCTGACGTTCGATCGGGTTCTCCGGCGGCTGGACCGGCTGCGGACGCGGCGACGAACTCATGCACGCACCACCCTGCGGCGCAGCAGCGGCGCTGCGAGCGACGGCAGCGCGAACATCGACTTCCGCTTCGGCGTCTTGGCCGGGTTGCGGATGATGGCGAGCACGGGCGCGTCGATCGCGAGCGCGAGGTCCTCCGCGCTTCGCACCCTGCGGCCGAACAGCTCGGCCAGGAGGCCGATGAACGCGCCGAGCCCGGCGCCCCCGGCAAGGGCCGCGCCCATGATGAGGCCCTTCTTGGGGAACTCGGGCTGCTGAGGCGTGATGGCGCTGCCCAGCGGGATCACGCCCGACTCGGTCACGTCCGCTTCCTGCCGCAGCTGGGCGGCGCGGATCATCGCCTTGTTGTACTGGTCGCGGCGGAGGTCGATCTCGGCCTGCATGACCCGCAAGCGCTCGACCTTGTCGCGCTGCGCCATGACCTTGGCCTTCTGGGCCTCGAGCATTCCGCTGGTGGCGCGCGCGGCGCTGAGCGCGGCGCTGGCTGCGGCCGAGGAGGCGTTACGCGACTGGGCCACCTGCTGCGCCAGCACCTCGCGGCGCCGCTTCAGCGCCTGCAGCGTGGGGTGGTTGGGGCCCATCGACTTCGACGCCTCGGTGATCTCGGCGTCCAGCGCCGCGAGCTGCGTGGCGCTCTGGATATCCACGCCTGCGGAAGGCGCGACCATCGGCGTCGAGCCCTGGGAGGCCAGGGCGGCCAGTCGGGCGCTGTCGATGTCGACCTTGTCGTCCTGCAGGAAGACGCCGTTCTGGCGCTCGTAGTCCGACTTGGCGGCCTCGGCCTGGAACAGGACCGACTTCGCCTTCTCGGCCTGGTTCTCGTACCACTCCGCATTCCGCCGCGCGGTTTCCCGACGCGACTGCAGGGTCATGTCCATGTAGGCCTTGCGCAGCGCGTCGGCCACGATCTTGGTCTCGGCGGCCGAGGACGAGGAATACGTGATCTCGAGGATGTTGCTGCCCTGGATGAGGCTCGCATCGGCGCCCTTGACGACCTGCTGAGCGGCCCAGCGCTGGAAGTCGAGATCCTCGTCGCCGCGGCGCTCGCGGTAGCGGCGTTGGAAATTGGGGTCGTTGGCCCAGTTCAGGTCCTCGACGACCCGGCGCGCGACCTGCTGGTCCTTGACCAGCTCGATCTGCGTCTTGGTGTACGCGCGCAGGAACGCCGTCGCCATCACCTGACCAGTCACAGGGTCCGGCTTGATGACATCCAGCATCACCCGCGAGCGAGCCTCGTACCGCGGCGGCACCAGCTGGACCGTCAGGAACGCCAGCGCGAAGCAAACGATCGTGCTGCCCAGGATGAGCATCCGGTTGGCCCAGACGATCCTAAGAAATTGCAGGATGCTCATGCTTTAGCTCCGGGAACCTCTGCCTAGAACATCCGCTCGCCGACGACGAGGACGTCGCCGGGCTGGATCTCGGCGGCCATGTCGAGCTTGGTCTTCTTGCCACTGCGGGTCGCGTCGATCTTCTTGTCCGACCCCGAGGGGGTCAGGCCGCCGGCCTTCGCGATGGCCATCCGGACCGTCATGCCCGTCGCGAGCGCGTAGGCGCCGGGCGAGTTCACCTGGCCGTAGATGTAGAACTGCTCGGCGGGCGGCGCGAAGATCTTGTCACCCGAGACGACATACGGATCCTGCTCGGCGCCGCCCATGGACAGGTCGCGCACGCTGTACCGCTTTTCCTCGCCGCTCGCAGAGCGCACGACGATGAAGTCCGCGCCGCCGTCGCGGATCCCGCCGACCCGGGCGAGGATCTCCGAAAGGCGATAGGGACGGTTCATGGGGATGAGGCCGGGGGCCCCGACCGATCCGAGCACGGTGACATAGCGGCTCGCATACCCCACGACCTCCACCGTCACGATGGGATCGGCGAAGTACTGACCCGCCTGGAGCGCCTTGCGGACGGCTTCCGCCAGCTCGGCCGTGGTCCGGTCGGCCGCCTGCACCTTCCCGATCAGGGGAAGCTGGATGGTCCCGTCGGCCTGGACGCGGGCGGTGCCGCCGAAGTCGGTCCTCCCGAGAAGTCCAACCACGAGCCTGTCGTCGCGACCCAGCACGTAGTCGGACGAGGCGCTGTCGCCGAGGCCGGGCGCGGCCTGGGCCGCCTGGGCGGCCTCGGGCTGGGAGGCGGCCGCCGGGGTCTGGGCAAAGGAGGCGCCGCCGAAGACGGTGACGACCGAAGCCAACAGCGCGATGAGCAGCGTCTTGATCTTCATTCCGGTCTTCCCACTCAGAAACTGACTTCGGCCGACAGGCCTACACGCGTGTCATTGTAGTTGAAGTTCACAAGATTGGTCTTCCTGTCCTCCTGTCGGACGTCGAACAGGAAGGACGTGCGCTCGCTCTGCCGATAGGCGATCGAGCCGAAGATTGTGTTCGCACGAGACCTCGTGATCACGCTCATGGCGCTGATCGTATCGGTGTTCGAGGTCGACCGAAGATAGCTGTCGCCGGCCGAAATGGTGAAACGCGTGCCCAGTTCGTACCGGATCACACCGTTGTAGGCCGTCGTGATGTCGTAGAGCTTGCCGGTCCGCTGCGACGGCACGATCTGGCGCGCGACGTCAGCCGAGATCGTCAGGCGGTTGCTGGGCCGATACTCGGCCGACCCGACATAGGTGGTCGTGGTCAGCTTCAGGGGCAGGCCTGGCGGGGCGAACTCGCGCTTGAGCTCCGTGCGGGAGACCATCCCGCTCACGAGGATCCGCTGCCCGAACTGGCGCTCGTAGCCCAGCCCCAAGGTCTCGGTGAAGAAGCCGTCGCCCACGGGCCGTCCGGGGATGATGCGGTTGGGGAACTGGGCGTCCGAGTAGGTGTAGAGCACGGTCGCCGTACCCAGCGACGGGCGGCCGTAGGCCAGCGTCATGGCCAGCACCTTGCCGTCGGAATCCGACAGCTTGCGCGTCCCGGCCGAGTTCTTCGCCTGCGTCTTCTGGACGACGATGTTCCCCTGAAGGCTGTCGGGACGTCCACAGGCGATCCCAACGCCGACGCCGTTCGTCTTCAACAGGTTCTTGGAGGTCCCGAGGTCCAGGTCCTGCAGTTCGGACTGCGAGGCCCGGTAGCTTGCGAAGACGGTCTCCTGGCACCCCAGCACGCGCGAGACGCCGGCCCCGGTCACGTCGACCCGCTGCCGGTTCAGCCGCGTGTTGTGGCGGTAGAAGTCGTAGCCTCCAGCCCCTTGCAGCACCAGCATCTGCTGTCCGACGGGCTGGGTGATGGAGACCACGGCCTGCGGGCGGAACGTGTAGTCCTCGGCCTTGATGTCGCGCGCGATGGCGGTCGCCCTGTCCGCGCGCGCGACGTTGGAGTCATACGTGACCCCGGCGCGCACGCCGATCTTGACCTCCCGCTGCGCAGCCGCAGCCGGCACGGTCGGCATCACTTGGGCGGCCGCCTGGAACGAGGCGCCCGCCGTCGCAACCGCTACAAAGATCAGCGGCCTCAGTCGCATCCACACGCCCCCGAAAAGCCGGTTTCATAGAGGTCAGTCACTAACTATCAACTAAGGCCGAAAAGAGTATAGGCCCGTCGGGTTTTAGAGACGGCTCCGACGCCCCTGCAAGGTTCGCCGCACCGTCCCGACGAGATTGCGCAGCGCTTCCATCGGCGGAGCCAGCCTCGCGGCCGCAAGCACTTTCAGGCCCGACATCCGCGGACGCGGCTGGAGCGTCAGCGGCAGGGCTGCGACCCGCGCCAGTATGAGACGTTTGCGGCGGGCTTGAGACGGCTGCATCTTTTCGATCTCGCCGGGGTCCAACGCATCCACGCTCACGGCGCCGGCGGCGACGGCGGCGTCCAGGAGCGCCGCCCCGGCCTCCGTCCGCGCGATGATCAGGCTGCGCCCTTCCTCCTCGTCGAAGCTCGGGTAGCCGTCATCGTCGCCGTACCAGGCGTCGGCGCACGCGATGTCGGCGACGCCCCCGACCGCGTCGGGGCAGATCTTGCAGCGGAACTGCACCTCGCGGGACAGGTGCCCGCCCCACGACTGGGCGTAGCTCATCCGGGCCTCGCCCGCGGGCGTCGTGGCCACGCAGTCGCCGGGCCAGCCGCGGCCGCGGAACCGGAAGTCGGTCACCGCGGCGGGCTCCACCCCCATCGCGGCCAGGATGCGACCGACGCCTGCATGGCTGGGGATGCCGCCGCAGAAGAAGGAGACGATCAGCGGCACGTGCCGGCCGACCCGCTCGTCACGAGCCGCAAGCCGCCGCAGCGCCGAGGCGTCGCAGGGCTTGCAGACGACGGCCATGCGGCCTCCCTCCGCGAGCGCGGCCGAAATCTCCGCCAGGGGCGACGAGGCCGTGTAGCGTGACCCCGCCCGGGCAATGATCTCCGCCGCCGAGCGGGACACCACGGTCGCGTTGCGTGTCGGATCGCGGGGGTCCGGAGCGATATGCAGGACCCGGTCGACCACACCGGTCTCCAGGGCGTGCACGAGCAGGCCGGATATGGCTCCGCCGGAGGAGCCCTCGAACCGGGTGTGCTCGTCGCCGGCCGCCCCGGTGGCGGTCCTCCGCAGCGGCCCCCAGTACGGGTGGGCCTCGCCCGGCCAGGAGGCGACGACGGCGCCCGGGCAGGACTGGGCGATCAGGGCCTCGGCGGCGGAGCTCACAGGCGCGCGCACCACCGGACGGTTGTAGCCCGGCGGCGTGGACTGCATCTCGATCGCGCCGTCCGAGACGGCGGCGCAGAGCCCACAGCCAGAGCAGAGTTCTCCCTTCAGGACGCGGGAAACCGTGGGGGAGGTGTCGAGAACGTCTGGCATGAATCTCCCGGAGCTCGATTGGCTGCGCCGCCGTACCGCCGCCAGGGCCCGATGTCAGCCGAAGCCTTGGCGACGCGACAATCCGCGATGGATGTTCACCAGTCCTTTACGACGCTTCGGCGCAAGGATACCGCGGGAGCGATCTACACATGGCCGCCGGACAGACTGCCGACTCCGAACCTCAGAACCCGACGCGCGACCGCGCCGGCCTAAGGGTCTGCCTCGCAGCCTCGGGCGGCGGCCACGTGCGGCAGCTGCTCGATCTCGAGCCTGTCTGGTCGCGCTTCGACCACTTCTTCGTGACCGAGGATACGGCGCTCGGACGCACCCTGAGCGAGCGCCACCGGACGCACTTCCTGCCCCACTTCGCCTGGGGCCAGGCGAAGCTGGGAGCCCCCTTCCGCATGCTGGCCGGCGCGGCGCGCAGTCTGGCGCGTTCGGTGGGCATCATGCTCCGCGAGCGGCCGGACGTGATCATCAGCACCGGCGCGGGCGCGGTCTACTTTCCGGTGCTGCTGGGCCGCTTGCTGGGCGCCCACGTCGTCGTCATCGAGTCGTTCGCCCGCTTCGAACAGCCCTCGCTGTTCGGCCGGCTGGCCTCGCCTCTGGCGCACGATCTCGTGGTGCAGTCCGCGAAGCTCGCGCCCTACTATCCCAGGGCCAAGGTCTTCGACCCCTTCCGGGTCCTGCCACCGGCCCAGCGTGACAAGCAGCCGTGGCTGTTCGCGACCGTCGGCGCCACCCTCCCCTTCGATCGGCTGGTCGCCACCGTGGCAACGGCCGCCGAGAAGGGTCTCGTCCCAGAACGGATCACCGTCCAGACAGGGATTGGCGGCCTGAAGCCCGAGGGGCTGGAGACGCACGAGACCCTCTCGTTCGACAGGGTGCAGGAGATCCTCGGCGACTGCTCCATCGTGGTCTGCCATGGCGGCACGGGATCGCTCATCACGGCGCTGCGCCAGGGCTGCCAGGTGATCGCGATCCCCCGCCTCTCCCGGCTTGGCGAACACTACGACGATCACCAGTCGGAGATCACGAGCGCGTTCGAAGCCAGGGGTCTGGTGCAGGTGGCGAACACGCAAGAGGAATTCGAGCAGGCCCTCGAGCGCGCGCGCACGCGAACGGCGACCCCGGCCACCACCGACCCGCGCGAACTGATCGCCTTCCTCGACGAGGTCCTGGCCTCGCTGCGCGGCCGGGCGGCGCGGTCCGCGGCGCGCTGAGCGCCGGGTCCACGATCTCAGACGGCGTTCAGCACCGACCCTACGATTTCGACACCGTCCTCCTTCAGGGACCGGGAGAGGACCTCCACCCCGTCCACGTGGCTTGCGCCCGACCGCGCCACGACCAGGGCGTAGTGCGCGACCGCCGCGATGCGCCTCGTGCTGGCCGAAAGGCTGGCGGGCGGCGTGTCGATGATCACAAGGTCATGGTCGCGCATGCAGGCGCGGACCAGGTCCGCAAATCGCGCCTGCCCGATCAGTTCGGAGGCGATCTCGCTGGGCCCACCCGCATAGATCACCGAGAGGTTCGCGACGACATCGCGGTGGATCACGTCCGATGAGGTCACCTCGGGGTCGAGAAGGTACTCGCGCAGGCCCGCCGTCTCGTGGCTCGGCTGGATGAAGGTCTCGAGCGAGGGCTGATCCAGGTCGGCGTCGATCACCAGCGTCGAGACGCCGTCCATCGCCAGCGCGAGGGCCAGGTTGATCGAGAGGAAGCTGACGCCGGCCCCGCGCGCAACGCCACAGAGCGCCAGGGAGCGGCGACCGCGGCTGACGTGGTGCGCTATCAGCTCGAGCGCGGTCTGGCGGATGGCGACGGCGGCGCGGCTCGACGCCGAGCTCAGGAGCAGGAGGTCGGGTCCGTAGGTGTACGAAATCGGCAGCGCATCCGCCGATGCGACAGCGGCCGGCGGCGGCGGGGAAACGCTGGGGCGCGCCGGCGTGCGGTTGTCCGTGACCTTCTGAGCGTCGGCGGATCTACGCTTCCGGAACAGCCTCATGCCTGGACAGCCGCAGCCCGGCCTGCCGGCAGGCGTCGCGGCTTCGGCCAGCGGCCGCGACGAGGCGGACCTCGACGACGATTGCGCGGCACGACACCGAGCACCGGCGCGCTCGCCGCCGCCTGCAGCGCCTCGGCGGACCGGACCTGCCGCGCGAGGAACTCGACGAGCAGCGCCAGCAGGGCTCCGTAGAGGACGCCCATCGCGACGGCCGTCGATATGATCAACGTGGAATTGCTGCGGATCGACTCCCTGGCTTCCGACGGCTCGCCGATCGGAATCAGTCCGGACTGCTCGCCCGTGGAACCCTGACGTTCCTCGGCCGTGCTCTCGGCAAGGCTCGTCGCAATCTCGCGTTCCCTGTCGATCTGATCCTGCAGCAGCTTCAACTGCAGGGCGTCCGGCCGCTGGGAGAGCACCTTGGCCTTGAGCGCCTCGAACAGGGCCGCCTCGGCGCGGGCCTGGCTCTGGAAGAACGAGCTGAACGCGTTCTCACGCTGGCCGGCCTGCTCGGCCATGGCCTTGGCCTGCTCGCGTTGCCTCAGCATGGCCTGGTACTGCGGGTGGTTGGGGCCGAGGCCCCCTGCGCGCGATGCGATCGCCGCGTCCACGGCCGCGAGGTTGTTGGCCTGGACGCTCGGCCTGCCCTGCCCGGGATCGACCACGGGCGCCCGAGGCCTGGCTGATGCCAGGTTGGCGAGCTTCGCCGCGTCCAGCTCTCGCCTGCTGGCGTCGAGGATCAGGCCCGTGGCGCGCTCGACGCGCGTCTTCTGCGCTTCCAACTCCGCGAGGCGCTTGTTGGATTCCCGCAGCCGGAGTGCGTTCGCATTGGCGCGTTCCTCGGCGGACCGGCGCAGCTGATTGGTGCTCGCCTGCAGGTAGGCGTCGCGAATGGCGCCCACCATGGCCGTCGCCATTTCGGGACTCGCCGCCGTGTAGCGCACCTCGAGGATGTTGCTGTCTTCGACCATGACCGCGCTGATGCCGCCCATCAGGCGCGCCGCGGCCCAGGTCGCCATGTCCCGCGTGTCCTGCGGGTCGCGAAGCGCATAGGCTTCCTGCATCTCGGGAAGGTCGAGCCACCCCATGGCCTCGGCGGCCAGCGCGGAAACCTCGGGTTCGCGCAGAAAGTCGATCTGAGTCTTCTCGTAGGTCTCGACCATCTTCGAGTTCACCACGATGCCGGTCTCAGCGTCCGGCTTGATGTAGTTCAGGACGACGCGGGCCGACGCCATGTAGCGCGGGGGCGTCACCGCCATGGCGATGCTGGAGCCGATCAGGGCGCCCACGACCGGAACCGCGAACACCGCCCGACGCGCCCAGATGATGGACAGGATCGGCGGCAACTTCATCACGGACTCCGCGTCGGCATCGGGGCTGTATACGTGGTGACGCCCGCACCGTGAACAGGCGAACGGCCCCGACATACGAAAGCCGCCGCTCCGGCAGGAGCGGCGGCTCAGTATTCTCGTCAGCCGTTAAGGCTGGATTTAGGCAGCGGCCATCTGGCGACGGCGGCTGCGGATCATGGCGCCGGCGCCGCCGAAGCCCATGATCATCAGGGCCCAGGTGCCGGGTTCCGGAACCGCGCCGAGGATGATCGTCGGCGAGGTGGTGCCGCCGCCCGTCGTGGAGATGTCGTAGCGGTTGGTCACCGAGAACACGCCATCCGGAACCGCGCCCGGAGAGATGAAGTTCGAGGACTGCGAACCCGACGCCGAGAACGTCGAGCTGGCGAGCAGCGTGTCCAGACCGAACACGTCGTCGTCGTCGTCCACGTAGGTGGAGGTCACGACCGTGAAGCGGTTGTTCGAGTTGTTGCTCGAGAAGCTCGAGAAGAACCCGCCGTAGGTCGGCGCCGAGATGCCCGTCCGCGTGACGAAGATCGACACGCTGGCCGCGCCGCTCGCGTTCACGTTCACCACATCGCTGTGGAGGAGAGCGGGCAGGATCGACGGGTCGCCTTCGACGCTGATCGTGTCGAAGCCGCCGAGGTTCGTGGTCAGGTACTCGAAGGTGGCGTCGCCGCCCGAGAACACCTGCGTGATGGTCGCGCCGCCATCGGTCGAGAGACCGATGAAGACAGCGGCTTGCGCCGAAGCCGCGCTCATCGAGAGAGCGACCGCTGCGCCGGCCAGAAGCTTGGTAATGGTTTTCATGTCAGCACCCCATTTAACTTATCGTTCACTCTAGGAGGGGGCGAAGACCCTGTCATCACCCTTCCCCTAGCAGGCGAGTCGAATGACCCTGTCGCCAGAAAAAGCCCCGATCCTGCTGCCCTTTCCGAGCCGCTGGTGATGCATATTCGCACCAGCCGTGCGGTTGGACGCAAGATCCGTACCACAAATTATCACGACCAAGTCTCACTGGCGAGAAGCTTGAGCGAATCGCGGCGCACGGGGGCGCGCCCGGAGTCGCCGATTCGCCTTCGGAATGCCATTAAGTAAACAGAAGGCAGCGCCGGGCGAAAAGGCATCCGTGCGCTGGGCGCGCGCGTAGGCGTTCCCTGTGGGCCCTCGCGCGCGGAGATGGAGATCGACTTGGCAGGCTGGAATCCCTTCAAGCGGAAAGCCCCGACGAAGGCCGCGCGCGCCGAGACGCAGGCGCAGCCGTCGATCGTGAAGCCCTTGATCCGCGAGGCCCACCGTCGGGCGAACGACGCCGGCGGCCTTCCCCGCTTCAACACTACCGCCAGCGACCAGATGAGCGGGCGCGGCGGTGATCGCTTCAGCGCCGTCCGGGCCAAGCTGCGCCATGCGTTCACGCCGTCTCAGCCCGTGGCCGATCGACGGCTGTTCGCCGGCCGCGACGACGTGCTGAAGACCGTGATCCGCGCCATCGAGGACCAGCGGCTGCACGTGGTGCTCTACGGCGAGCGCGGGATCGGCAAGACCTCGCTGCTGCATGTGCTGAGCCAGGCCGCCAACGAGGCGCGATACATCGTCGTCTATACGTCGTGCGGCGCGAACTCGAACTTCGACGAGACCTTCCGCGCCGCGGCGGCCGAGATTCCGCTGCTGTTCCACTCCGGGTTCTCGCCGACCGCGGCCGAGACGGAGAAGGGCTCGACCCTCGCCGACCTCCTGCCCAGCGAACCGCTGTCGCCGCGCAAGTTCGGCGACCTGTGCGCCAAGCTGACCGGCACGCGGGTGCTCATCATCCTGGACGAGTTCGACCGGGCGGAGTCCGGGTCATTCCGCCGCGACGTGGCCGAGCTGATCAAGAACCTCTCGGACCGTCTGGGCCGGGTGCAGCTGGTGCTGGCCGGCGTCGCCGCCGACCTGACCGAGCTCGTCGAACACATCCCCTCGATCCGCCGCAACATCTTCGCCCTGCGCGTGCCGAAGATGAGCGAGGGCGAGGTCATGCAGATCGTCGCCAACGGCGAACGTGAGGCCGACCTGAAGTTCGACAGCCAGGCCGGAGCCTTCGTGGTCGAGGTCGCGCGGGGCTCTCCGTACATCGCGAACCTGATCTGCCACCACGCCGGCCACGCGGCGCTCGACCAGGGCCGCGCGACCGTGTCGCCCGTGGACGTCGCGAGCGCCGTCGACCGCGCGATCCTTGAGTTCCAGGGCCGCATCCCCACGCCGGCGCAAACCCAGGTCCGGCGGCTGTTCGACCAGGGGCGGCAGGATGCGCTGGCGATGTCGGCGCGAGCCGCCCTGGCCGCGGACGGCGTCTTCGACGGTCGAGATATCGAGACCGCGAACGAGATCACCGCGCGCAAGGCGCAGGATGCGATCGAGGTGCTGGTGGGCGAGCGCCTGCTCCGGCCGGTGCAGGGCGAGGACGTGAACCAGCGCTACGCCTTCGTGGAGGAAGGGCTCCCGACGCTCATCTGGATGATGTGGGCCCAGCGGAACCTGAACCGCGAGGCGCCGCCGGCGGCGCCGGCCCGCACCGCGACGGCGGTCTCTTAGTTCGGGTCGCGGCAACGCCAAAAGACAAGGGCCGGCGGGTCTCCCCGCCGGCCCTTTTTCGTGACTGAGCGGCTCGCTACTTGGCGGCCGGTTCCGCGGCCGGAGCCGCCGGCGCCGGCGCCGCCGGGGCGGCGGCCGGCTTGGCGGCCGGGGCGGCGCCCGGCTTCTTCTCCGGCGGCGGCTTGAACGCCGCATTGTAGGTGATCTTCGGCTCCGCCGCCTTGCGCATGTCGGCCAGCTGCTTGCCGACCAGCTCCTGCGCGCGCTCCTGCCGCAACGCGTTCATGGCGTAGGCCACGGAGGCGTCGCCGCCGAACGGCACCGCCCGCGAGGCGGTCACGCGGTTGAAGAGGATCGCGCCGCCCTGCGGGATCACGAAGATCTCGCCCGGCGGCAGGTTGTTCACGCCCTGCACGAGCCGCGGATTGGCCGACAGGGTGTCGAGCACCACCGCATTCTCCTGGTACTGGACGCCTTCGCTGTTCAGCAGCGCCTTGACCTCGTCCATGGTCTTGAGCGGCTGGAACCGGTCAGGCGAGATCTTGTTCGGCGCCGCGATGATCTGGTCGACGAACATCACCTTCCGCTCGCCGAACTTCTCGGGGTGCGCGGCGACGTAGGCCTGAGCCTGAGCCTTGGTCGGCTGGGCGGCCTTGCTGGCCATCTTGCGCTGCAGGAGGGACCCCAGCAGCGCCTCTTCGCCCCGGGCGACCTGCAGGTTGTACTCGGCGCTCTTGTCCAGCTTCTGTTCGCGCGCCTCGGCGGCCATCAGCTTGCGCATGATGATCCGCTGCAACGCCTGCTGCTGCGCCGCCTTCATCACGTTGGGGTCGCGAGACGCGAAGTTACCGAGTTCGGTGCGCAGCTCTAGGCTGGTGATCTCCTGGCCGTCGACGGTGGCGACGACCTGGCCCTCGGCCTTGCCCCCGCCCGCCAGGCGGCGCACCTGGTCGCAACCCGAAAGCGTGAGTCCCACGCTGACTGCAGCCACCACGATTAGTGCTCTAGTCTTCAAGCGCCCCTCCATGATCAGGACCAGCCTACGGGCCCCGGGCGATCTGCTGCAAATTCCGTTCCAGCCTTGGCCGTGGGCGCAGGCGATCGCCCGCGCTTCGAAGCAAGGTTCGTATGCTCATGCCTAACAGCGTCCTGCTCGCATGGCGAGTGCTGCGGCATTCAGTTCTCAGCCCCTCCCCGCCAGTTCACGCAGGTAACGGCCGTACTCGCTCTTGCCCTGGACTTCGGCGGACTTGAGCAGTTCGGATCGGTCGATCCAGCCGTTCTCGAAGGCGATCTCTTCGAGGCAGCCGATGCGCAGGCCCTGGCGCTGTTCGAAGACGCGGATCAGCTCGCCGGCGCCGATCAGGCTGTCATGCGTACCGGCGTCCTCCCAGGCGAAGCCGCGACCCAGCAGCTCGACGTGCAGCCGGCCTTCCTGCAGGTAGACGTCGTTCAGCGCCGTGATCTCGAGTTCGCCGCGGGCCGAGCGGGTCAGGGTCTTGGCGATCTCGCTGGCGCGGCCATCGTAGAAGTAGAGCCCCGTCACCGCGTAGTTGGACTTGGGGTTCGCGGGCTTTTCCTCGATGGAGAGCGCCCGGCCGTCCGCCGAAAGCTCGACCACGCCGTAGCGCTCGGGGTCGTGCACCGGATAGCCGAACACCGTGGCGCCCTCGGTCCGGGCGTCGGCGTTCTTCAGCATCTGCACGAAGTTCTGCCCGAAGAAGATGTTGTCGCCCAGGATCAGGGTGGACGGCTGGCCGCCGACGAAGTCCTCGCCCAGCAGGTACGCCTCGGCCAGGCCGCCCGGATGCGGCTGGATCACATATTCGAACCGGACGCCGAAACGCGAGCCGTCGCCCAGCAGGCGCTTGAAGCCGGCCTGATCCTCTTCGGTCGTGATGATCAGGATTTCCCGGATGCCGGCCAGGAACAGCACCGACAGCGGATAGTAGATCATCGGCTTGTCGTAGACCGGCAGCAGCTGCTTCGACGTCGCCATGGTCAGCGGGTGAAGGCGGGTGCCGGCGCCGCCGGCGAGAACGAGCCCTTTCCTCATGGCCGCGCCCTCAGGCTTTCACCAGGCCGAGGCGATCGGAATGGAACCCGCGCTCGCGGATGCGCTCCACCCAGCCGTAGTTGTCGACGTACCAGCGCACGGTGTCCTCCAGGCCGCGGTCGAGCGGCATGCGCGCCTTCCAGCCCAGCTCGCGCTCCAGCTTGGTGGAGTCGATCGAGTACCGGAAGTCATGGCCGGGCCGGTCGGTGACGAAGGTGATCTTGTCGGCGTGCGGCGTGTTCGCGGGCGCCATGGCGTCCAGATGGGCGCAGATGGCGCGCACGACCTCGATGTTGCGCTTCGTCGCGTCGCCGCCGATGCAGTAGGTCTCGCCCAGGACGCCCTTGTGCAGGACCAGGAGCAGGGCCTCGGCGTGGTCGTCCACGTGCAGCCAGTCGCGCACCTGGCGGCCGTCGCCGTAGACCGGGATCGTCTTGCCCTCCAGCGCGCGGGTGATCACCGTCGGGATCAGCTTCTCCGGAAACTGGTGCGGGCCGTAGTTGTTCGAGCAGTTGGTGATCACCACCGGCAGCTTGAACGTGTGGCCCCAGGCGCGGACGAGGTGGTCGGCCGCCGCCTTGGAGGCCGAATAGGGCGACTTCGGGTCGTAGGGCGTCTCCTCGGTGAAGTCGCCGGTCTCGCCCAGGGCGCCGAACACCTCGTCGGTCGAGACATGGTGGAACCGGAAGGCGTCCTTCCGATCTCCGGGAAGGCCGCCCCAGTAGGCGCGCGCCACCTCGAGCAGGACGGCGGTGCCGGTGATGTTGGACTTCACGAAGTCGAGCGGGCCTTCAATCGCGCGATCGTTGTGGCTCTCCGCCGCCAGGTGCATCACCGCGTCGGGCTGATGCTTCGCGAAGACGGCCTCGAGCCTGGCCCGATCGCACACGTCCACATGCTCGAACGCGTAGCGCGGGTCGGCCGCGACGCTTTCGACATTCTCGAGGTTGGCCGAGTAGGTGAGCGCGTCGAGGTTCACCACCTGATGGCCGTCGGCGATGGCGCGCCGAACCACGGCCGAGCCGATGAAGCCGGCGCCGCCGGTGATCAGGATCTTCATGCACGCCTTCCTGTGCGGGACGCCGCCCGCCGTCAACTCCCGGACGGCAACCTGGACCACCTCGGGTTTACGGGTCGTTTCAGATGCCCCGCCTCTCAGCGCCCCGCGACGGCGCGGCCCTGGAGCGGCGCCTCGGCGACGGCGCCCGCCGGACGGCCGAAGCGCTTCTCGATATCGCGCTGCAGTGCGCGTGCGGCGAAGGCGTGGCCGGTGAAGAGCGTGTCGAGGGCCCAGCCCACGATGGGGACGCCGGACGCCACGCTGTCGAGGCCCAGGTAGGCGGCCATCCGCGCGATCGTCGCCTTCGACGCCCCCGCCTGGACGGCTTCCGACAGGAGGAGCGCCGCAGCGCCGAGCGAATAGGCCGTGCCGGCGACCGGAATCCACGCCACGACGCCGTCGATGCCCAGGCCCCAGCGCCCGATGCCGATCACGCGATCCGACAGCTGCTTCACGCGCTCGGCCCGCCGCCACGCCTTGTGGGCGCGTTCGATATCACTGGTCATGGTCGCTCAAACGCCGGCCGCCAGGGCGGCGGTTCCATGATTCAGATCATGTCGCCGCCGGCCGCGTCGAGCAGCAGGAAGATGCGCCCGGAATCTGCGGCCAGCATGTTCGCCAGGACGAAGCCCTCAGGGTCGCGGCCAACGGCGTCGTCCACCAGCGTCTTGTAGCGGCGGACGTAGACCTCGGCCTTCCGCCGGATCGCCTCGTCGGTGAACAGGCGCCGGCCGATCCGGCGCGTGGCCGCCGGCGCCAGGCGCTTGACCACCGCCCGCGCGCCCTCGGCGTCGCCCGTCTGCATGGCGGCGGCGATCTCCTCGACCCGCCCCAGCGGCAGGAGCTTCTCCGCGTCCACCCCCATGTTGGCGAGTTCTGTCGCCAGCGTCTCTTCCAGCCGCTCGCCCTCGCCCTCGGCGCCGTCGAGGGACGCGAGCAGGTCCTTCCACGTCCAGGTGTCGTCGCCCGGGGCCTCGTCGGCGTCCTCGTCGTCGTCGGAGCCGGTCGGATGGCCGCCGGCGGCCTGGAAGACGGCGGAGAACTCCCGGTCGGTGGCGGTGGGCGTGAAGCGTATCCGGTTCTTCAGGCCCAGACGGTCGGCGAGCGCGCCGGGGTCTTCGGCCGGCGGCTCGGCCAGGGGCGTCGCGGTCTCCGGCGGCGGCGCGGCGGCCGACGCACCGCCGGTCCCCGCCTCGCGCCGCGGCGGCCGGGGTGTCGGCGCCGGCAGCGGCTGCGGCGACGCCGCGGCGACGCCCATCAGGCGAACGGCCTCGGAGAGCATCTCGAAGTTCTTGCGGACACGCTCCTGGAACGCCGCGTCGATCGCCTGCGCCTCCTCGGCGGTTCTGCGCGCCTGGGCCATCAGCTCATCCATGCCCTCGGCGACCACGGCGCGGGCCTGCTCTGCCTGTGCCGCCGCAGTGGCCGGGAGCTGCGCGGCGCGAGCTTCGATGTCGCCCAGCATGGCGGCGAGTTCGTCCAGCGTCGCGCGCGCCGAGGCCGCCCCGTCGGCCAGCTTGCGGGCGGTGAGGGCCCCGGCGTCCTCGACCATGCGGGAGGACTGCTCGATCAGCGCCTTCGCCTCCTCGAGGCGCGCCTCGAAGACCTGATTGGCCTTCTGGCCGGCGCCGAAGGCGGCTTCGGAGAGGTTGTCCACCTGCTCGCGCGCGGCGGCGGCATGACGGGCCGCAGCCTCCCGAGTCTCCTCGGCCGCCTTGGACAGCGCCTCGATCGCCGCGCGCGTCTGGGATTCGAGCTGCGCGCGCTGCTCGGCGGCCGCGCGCGAGACCGCCTCCAGCGAATGCAGCGTCGACTGCCCGAACTCCTCGCGCTCCGCGCGGGCGGTCTCGGCCAGGTCGCGGAACTGCAGGGCCGCGTCGGCCATCAGGCGCCGAAGCTGCTCGCCGCCGCTGGTGGCCCGCTCGGCCATGGCGGCTGCGGAGGCGCGCGCCGACTCGATGAACTCGCCCAGCTTCTCGGCATGGGCGGCGGCCTCCGCGGCGAAGCCCCCGTGGTCCGCCTGCAGCGCCTGGCTCAGCGAGACCAGCGCCGTCCGCTGCTCGGAAAGCCCCGCCTCCACGGCCCTCACCTGCTCGGCCACGCCCGTCCCGGCGGTCTCGAGGCGGGCGATGTGGCGGGTTAGGTCCTCGCCGGCGGTCCGGGCCGCGGTCGAGACCTCGCCGGCCGCGGCGGCCAGGTCGGCGGCGCGGGCCGCCAGCGCCGTCTCCGCCTCGCGGATCTGCGTCTCGGCCACACCGGCCGCCTCGCCCACCATGCGGGCCTGCTGGACGATGGCGTCGCTGACCTTCATCGCCTGGGCGTCGAGGGTCTGCGCCAGGACGCTCATCTCGGAGCGCTCGCGGCCCAGCGTGGCGGCCAGTTCCTGCGCCGTGCGGGCCGAATGGGCGGCGGCCCCGGTCAGCTTGTCCGTCTCGAACGCCAGGGCGTCGCGCATGGCCAGCAGGGTTTCGCGGGCCTCCTCGGCCGCCTGGCTGGCGCGGGCGATCTCGTCACGCACGGCGCGCGTCACGTCGCCGGCGCGGGCGGCCGCGACGAGGGCGGGGCCGAGCATGTCCTCGCTCGCCGCCTTGGCCCGGCGGTTCTCCCAGGCGAGCTTCTGCCCCTGGCGGATCATGAACGCGGCGCCGAAGACGAACGCCGCAGGCCCGATCGCCAGGAGCGCGAAGACCGCGAGGGCGAACGCGTCATCCTGCAGCGGGGCGACGTTCGACCGGTAACCGAGCGCGAACGCGATGGGCGCCAGCGCCCAGAGCACGGCCACCGCGAACGCCGTCAGCCAGATCGGCCATCCCGCGGGCGCGCCGTCCTCCAGGTCGACGAGTACGGCGGTGGACCGAGGATCGGCGACGGTTTCGGCGAGGGCGCCGCGGCCGCTGGGCACCGTGACCGACTGCTCGCTGTCGCGATCGATGGGACGAAAGCCCACGGGCTCGGCCGGCCCGACGTCGGCCACGCCCGGATCGGCCTCCGACGGCGCTTCGGCCGCGGGCTCGGACGTTCCGAAATCCATGGGCTGCCGCCGCTTCGAGAACAACGCCTCGTCCCTTCCACTCGAGCCGGCGGATCCGTCGCACCGGGCCTGACGCCAGCCGACAGCCGGCAAGACGTCAGGTTCGCAGGATTACCCGCGGCGGTGGCGTACGCAAACAGGCGGGCTGCACAAACACCGGTGGGACGCCGGAATGTCGCGGCGCGACGTCAGGCCCGGATCAGGCGCGGACGAGCGGCGTCTTGTCGGGGCAGATCCCGGCCTTCTGCAGGCCGGCCGGCTCCACGCGCGCAGGCCGCGCCGCAGCCTGGCGCGGCGTACGGGCCACGACGCGCTCGGCGGCGACGTTGCGTTGCTCGACCTTGGGCAGGTCGAAGGTCACCCCGAAGTGCGAGAAGGCGGCGGCAGAGGAATGAACGACCACCGCGGCCACCATTTCCGTCAATGTCGCCATGGGTTCGCCCCCGGACGATTCCTGCCTACCCAAGGTATGCCACGCAGCTTCGCCATCCGCACCGGGGCCGACGGCTTAAATTTTCGCAATGTTCGTTCAGTCCGCGACGGGATCGACCGGCGCGAGCGTGACGATCACGGGGTAGTGGTCCGAGCCCAGCTCGGGACCCCGTTCGACGCTGACGGTCGCCCAGCCGGGACCGGCGTAGACATGGTCGATCGGCAGATAGGGGAACGGAGCCGGCAGCCTGTTGTGGCTGAGCTGGGCCGCCGGCCATGTCGACAGCCCCCGGGTCCGGCGGATCACGCCCAGGTCGCGGTCGTCCCGCCGCCGGGCGAACGACCAGCTCGTCGAGTTGAAGTCCCCGGCCAGGATCAGGCGCTCCTTGGGGAATGGCGCCATGTAGTCCCGGAGCGCCTGGGCCTCGCGGCGATCGCGTTCGAAGCGCAGCGGCCAGGCCCGGTGCACCCCCACCACGGTGAAGTCGCCGTTGGGATCGGCAAAGGTCGCCGCAGCCAGGAAGCGGGTCCGGTCGTCGCGCGGATCGCGGCCGGCGCTCCAGACCGCCTTCTGGCGCGTGAAGATGAGCGCGCCGCAACCCCGGCATGCGACCTGGTAGCCGGCCGCCTTCAACCGGTCGGTGATCTGCTTGCTCTCGATCATCACGATGATGTCCGGGGCCTGCTCCAGCAGCCAGGCGGACGCCCGCTCAGGCGCGACGTTGCGGCTCCACGCGTTGAACTCGATCACCTTGATCTGTCCGGGCGCGTCGAGGGGGGCCCTGGGCTCGGCTGGATTGGGCAGGAACTCGGGCGCGACCAGCGCCCCCGACGCCGCTGCGCCGACGAGCGCGACGCCCGCGAGCGCCAGACGGCCGCGGCGCGGAGTCAGGGCCGCGCCCAGCAGGCAGGCGAGCGCCACGAACAGGTAGATCAGCGCAAAGTGGGTCAGCACGTCGAGGTGCGGACTGACGCGCCCGCCCTGCGCGGCGAGCGAGACCGCCATGACGGCCAGGGCGAGCGGCCACAGCATGACCGCCAGAATGCGCTGCAGGAGACCCATGAGGCTCCCTAACACGCGCGCCGGATTCGTTCAGGCCGCCCGCTGCCGCTTGAACGCGGCGCCTTCGTGCTCGAGCAGCCACCGCTTTCTGGGCAGCCCGCCGCCATAGCCCGTCAGCGCGCCGTTCGAGCCGATCACGCGATGACACGGCGCCACCAGCGCCACGGGGTTGGAGCCGTTGGCGAGCCCGACCGCCCGCACCGCCGTGGGACGCCCCACGCGGCGGGCCAGCTCGGCGTAGCTGATGGTCTGGCCTGGAGGGATGTCGCACAGAGCCCGCCAGACCTGCTGCTGGAAGGCCGTGCCGACGCCCTCCCAGGGGACGGCGCTCAGCGCGTCCACGTCACCGGCGAAATACCTGTCGAAGGCGGCACGCAGCGGGCCCTCGCCTTCCGCCAACGGGACCCCGGGGTAGCGCCGTGCGATCCACCTGCGCATGGCGTCTTCGTAGTCCGCCCAGTTGAAGGCGCGCAGGACGCCCTGCGCGTCGGTCACCACGAGCGCGACGCCGATCGGGGTCGCCATGCGGTCCAGGGTAAGCGTCTCAGGCGGCGCGGCGGGCATGGGCCCTGTCCTTTCGAATGGGGGGCCTCGGCTGGGCGGCGACGCTCGCGTCGGCGGCCCACAGGTGCTGGGCGGCGTAGGCGCGCCACGGCTTCCACGCCTGGCTGCGCGCCAGCAACTGGTCGGGCGTCGGCCGCACGCCCGCAGCGTCCGCCATCGCGCGCATCAGGCCCACGTCGGCCTGGGGGAACGCGTCAGGCTCCCGAAGTTCGCGAAGCGCGATGTACTGCGCGGTCCACTCCCCCACGCCCGGCAGCGCCTTCAGGGCCGCCACGGCGCTCTCGAGATCGGCGCGGGGCGTGAAGATCGCGGGATCCTCGGCGACGGTGCGGGCCAGGGCCTCGACGGCCGCGCCCCGCGCGCGCGGCATGTTTAGCGTCAGCGAGATCGGCTGTCCCACGAGCCGGTCCGCGCTCGGGAACACGCGCGTGAGCCCGAACCCGGCCGCGATCGGGTCGTCGACCGGCTCGCCGTACGTGGCCACGAGCTTCGCAGCGAGATTGCGCGCGGCCGAAACGCTGACCTGCTGGCCCAGGATCGCGCGAACCGCGAGCTCGAAGCCGTCCCAGGCGCCGGGCGCGCGCAGACCCGGCCGCGCCGCCACCAGGCCGGCCAGCGCCGGGTCCTGGCTCAAATGGGCGCCGATCAGCACCGGGTCGGCCGAGAGGTCGAAGACGCGGCGCACGCGCGCGATCACGGCCGGAAGGCTCTTCAGCCTGGGGAAGCGGATGTCGGCCTGCAGCGCGTCGTCGTTTCGGGGCGTGACGATGACCACGCCGTGTTCGCCGTCGACCGCGAGCGTGCGGACATACCGACGCGCCTCCACGCGCTCCACGCCGGGGATGGCCCGATCGGCGAGGAAGGCGATCATGGCGTCCCAGTCGTAGGGCGGCTTGTACGGCAGGCGCACCACGATGCCCTCCGCGGCTGAGACCTCGGCCGCCCGGGACCGCCTGAGGGCTCCCGGCGGGCGGCCGAAGAGCTGCTGGAACGTCTCGTTGAACCGCCGCACGCTGCCGAAGCCCGCGGCCAGCGCCACTTCGCTCATCGGCAGGCGGGTCTCCTGGATCAGCTGCTTGGCCAGCAGCACCCGGCGGGTCTGGGCCACCGAGACCGGCGAGGCGCCCAGATGCTGGCGGAACAGGCGCCGCAGCTGACGTTCGCCCACCCCCAGCCGGGACGCCAGCGCGTCGACGTCGCCGGAGTCCATGGCGCCGCCCTCGATCAGAGCCAGCGCCCGCGAGACGGTGTTGGACGTCCCGCGCCACGCCCCGAGGTCGGGCGAGGCCTCCGGCCGGCAACGAAGGCACGGCCGGTAGCCCGCCTCCTGCGCGGCGGCGGCGCTGGGATAGAAGGTCATGTTCTGCGGCTTCGGCGTGCGCGCCGGGCAGATCGGGCGGCAGTAGATGCCTGTCGTCCTGACGGCGCCGAAGATGCGCCCGTCGAACCGCGGGTCGCGGGTGACGAAGGCGCGGCGGCAGGCCTCGAAGTCCATGTCCATGCCGGACAGCATGCCGCCTGCCCGACCGCACGTCTCGCGGTTTTCGGACATCCATGGCCACGCGGGATACCGCTCCCTTCCAATCTCGCGGGCGCGATTTACTGTCCGCTCACGGTCTCCGCTTAGGCGGTTGGACGAGCGGGACGGTTCGCGCGAGGTCTGAATGTCATCTGCACAGCCGGTCCGGCCGTTCGTCAGCGTGATCATGCCCCACTACCAGGACCTGGCCGGGCTGCGGATCTGCCTGGAGGCCCTGGAAGCGCAGACCTATCCGCGCGATCGCTTCGAGATCGTGATCGCCGACAACAACTCGCCCGTGGGCATCGAGGCGGTCCGCGAGGTCGTCGCCGGTCGGGCGAACCTGGTCGTGGTCACGGAGAAGGGCGCGGGCCCCGCGCGGAACGGCGCGGTCGCCGCATCCCGGGGCGACATCCTGGCCTTCATCGACTCGGATTGCGTCGCAGAGCCCCAGTGGCTGGCCGAAGGCGTGGCCGGCCTGGAACGCTACGACCTGGTGGGCGGCCGCGTGCGCGTGCTCGTCGGCGACGTGGATCGCATGACGCCGGCCGAGGCCTTCGAGCGGGTCTTCGCCTTCGACTTCAAGACCTACATCGAGAAGAAGGGCTTCACCGGCGCCGGCAACATGTTCTGCCGCCGCGAGCTGTTCGATCGGGTCGGCGGCTTCGGCGTCGGGCTTTCGGAGGATGTGGACTGGTCCCGACGGGCCGTCGCGGGCGGGGCGCGCCTCGGCTACGTCCCCGCGGCCGCCATCGGCCATCCGGCGCGCGTGACGTGGGAGCAGCTCACCGGCAAGTGGCGGCGCCTGAACCTCGAGACCTTCGGACTGATGGCGGACCGTCCGCACCAGCGGCTTCGCTGGCTCGCCCGCAACATCCTGATGCCGCTGTCGGCGGTGGCCCACACGCCGAAGGTGTTCACGAGCCCCGAGCTCACGACGTTCTCCCAAAGGGGCGCGGCGCTGTGGACGCTGTATCGCCTGCGGTTCTGGCGCCTCGCGGACGCCATCTCCCTGCTGGCGCAGACGCGGCCGGGCTCAAGCGCGCCGTAGCTTTCCTGGCGGGCCGAGCGTCGCGCCGGCCCTTCGCGCTCCACGCGGGGCGCGCCTGCCTCCAACTTCACTGTGCCCGCGTACAGAATTCCTGCGGACGCTTCGCCTTGTGGCCCCGCCGCCACCCGCTTAACTCACGCCGGGCCTGAAAGCCCGCCCGTGTCGGCGCGCGGGCTTGCCATCGGTTTTCGTAAGGTCCTTCCATGGGCGCGCCCGTCCTCACCCGTTCAGAAAAGCTTGAAGCCGGCTTGACCCCTCAGACCCTGACCCACCTGCAGCGGCTCGAGGCCGAGAGCATCCACATCTTCCGCGAGGTGGTGGCCGAGTGCGAGCGGCCGGTGATGCTGTACTCGATCGGCAAGGACTCGGCGGTGATGCTGCGCCTGGCCCAGAAGGCGTTCTATCCGTCCAAGCCGCCGTTCCCGCTGCTGCACGTCGACACGACCTGGAAGTTCCGGGCGATGTACGAGATGCGCGAGCGCATGGCCCGCGAGAGCGGCATGGATCTGCTGATCCACCAGAACCCCGAGGCCAAGGCGCGCGGCATCAATCCGTTCGACCACGGCA
>NZ_JAEUMN010000044.1 GCF_016793225.1 Phenylobacterium sp. | reverse complement strand
CCGCCCCAGCCCATGGCGAGCAGATCGATGACCTCGGCGTCGGCCACCTTCGACCAGTCGGGGTCGACGCGGCCCCAGACGCGCAGGCGCGCCACGCCGCCGTCGGGGAAGATGTGCAGCCGCACGTGCGTGGCCGGCCGGGCGTGATCGACCGCGAACCACTGCCGGTCGTTCCCGTTGAGCGCCAGCCGCGGCGTCACCTTGACCCACCCCGCGGCCTCGTCCGGCACGGCCTGGTCCGACACGCACACCTCCAGCTCGGCGCCCGGCGGGTAGTTGCCGGTGAAGTGCCGGGTGTCGATCTCGAAGCCGGCGATGATCCCGGGAACGCCCAGCTTCACCACGCACCAGTCGTGGCCCGGCGTGCGCTTGCGGCGGCTCTCCCAGCCGTCCATCCACTTGCCGTTCTCGTCGTACTTGCCGGGGATGAACACCGGCTCCGTCGGCGAGATCAGGCGGGCCTTGTCGGCGAAGAAGTCGTCGGTGGCGTACACCACTTCAGAGCCCAGCCGCGGCTGGGCCAGGTCGACGAAACTGCGGCGGATGTCTTCGAACATTCAGGCGCTCTCGAGGAGGTCGGCAAGGCGGAAGCGGGCGATGCGATGGATCTGGGCGATGGCGGTGGCGAACTCCGCGTCCGGATCGTTCGCCAGCCGGGCCTCGAACGCCGCCAGGATCTCCGCCCGGCCCGCGCCCTTCACGGCGTAGATGAAGGGAAAGCCGAAGCGGGCGTCGTACGCGCCGTTGAGGCGCTGGAAGGCCGCGAACTCCTCCGGGCTGCAGGCGTCCAGGCCCGCGCCCGCCTGCTCGCGCACCGACGCCTCGGCCATCTTCGCGCGGCTGGCCAGCTGCGGATGGGCGCGGATCAAGGCCAGCCTGGCTTCGCGCGGCGCGGCGTCCACCACGGCGGCCATCGCGGCCGCCAGGCCCTCGAGGTCGTCCGGCGGATTCGGCCACACCCCCTCGGCGACCCAGGGCGAGGCCTCGTAGACCGGCCCGAAGCGCGCGACGAACGCCTCGCGCGACAATGCCGACGGCCGGGTCACGGGGCGATCTTCCCGAACGCCGCGCGGAATACGTCGACCACCCGCGCCCGCGCCGCCTCGGCGGCCGCGCGATCGAACTCGAACCGCACCTCGCCGCCCTTGCCGTTGTGGGCGTAGGGGTCGTGGACGGTCTTGGCCGGCATGTCCCTGTCGAAGGCATGGGTCGCGCCCGGATGGACCACCAGCTCCACATGCGTCCGATCGGCGGGATCGAGGCCCGCCAGGAAGCCTTCACAGACCTCCGGCGTATCGTAGGCGTCGGCCGCGCCCGCGTGGATCAGCACCGGGGCGCCGGTCAGGCCGCGCAGCTCGTGGCCGGGCGCGCGGTTGTAGCTCCACAGCACCGGGTAGAAGGCCGCGTGGGCCGCGAAGCCCAGGCCCGGCTCGGCCAGCGCGTCGGCGTAGCGGCGGGTGGCGGAGAGGACGCTGACCACCCCGCCCCACGAGAAGCCCATGATGGCGATCCGCCGCGGGTCCACCTCGGGCTGGCGGGCCAGGAACGAGAGCGCCGCGAAGGCGTCCGGCAGGGTCTCGGGCACGGTCTTCGGCCGTCCCGGCGCGCCGCGCACGGTCCCGCGGGCCGACCACATGTCGAGTTCCAGGGTCGCGAACCCCGCCGCCTGCAGCGCCTGGGCGTGGAAGCGCCCGCGCGCGTCGACGCCGTCCGAGCCGTGGCAGATGACCACCGCCGGAACCCGCGCCGGCGGCGTGGCGCCGTCGCCCAGTGGCGCGTCCAGTCGCCCCGCGACGGTCAGCGGCGGGTCGGCGCGGGTCTCGAAGGCGACGTAGCAGGTCCGGAAATCCATGCGCCTATCCTGCGTACGGATGGACCTCGCGCCAATGGCGCGCGATCTCGATTCGGCGGGCGAACCAGACGTCCGGATGGTCCAGCGCGTAGCGGAGGAACCGCTCCAGCCCCGCCATCTTGCCCGGCCGCCCGACGATGCGGGCATGCAGCCCGACGCTCATCATCTTCGGGCGCTCGGCGCCTTCCGCATAGAGGACGTCGAACGCGTCCTTGAGGTACGAGAAGAACTGCTCGCCGGTGTTCAGGCCCGTGCCGGAAAAGCGCATGTCGTTGGCTTCCAGCGTGTACGGCACGATCAGGTGCGGCCGGGCCCCAACCCTCGTCCAGAACGGAAGATCGTCGGAATAGTCGTCGGCGTCGTAGAGGAACCCGCCCTCCTCGGCGACGAGCCTGCGGGTGTTGGGGCTGGTCCGGCCGGTGTACCAGCCCAGCGGCCGCTCGCCCGTCAGCCGCCGGTGGATCTCGATGGCCCGGGCCATGTGCTCGCGCTCGACGGCCTCGTCGATGTCCTGGTAGCTGACCCAGCGCCATCCGTGGCTGGCGATCTCGTGGCCGGCTTCCAGCATGGCCTCGACGACGGCGGGGTTGCGCTCCATGGCCATGGCGACCCCGAACACGGTGACCGGCACGCCGTATCGCTCGAACAGGCGCAGCAGCCGCCAGACCCCGGCCCGGCTGCCGTATTCGTAGATCTGCTCCATGCTCATGTGGCGCGCGCCCGGGACGGGCGCGGGGTTGATCATGTCGGACAGGAAGGTCTCGGCGCCCGCATCGCCGTGCAGCACCGAGTTCTCGCCCCCCTCCTCGTAGTTCAGCACCAGCTGGACCGCGACCCGCGCTCCGCCGGGCCACTTCGCGTGCGGCGGGTCCTTCCCGTAGCCGATGAGGTCGCGCGGATAGGACGTCTCGGGCATGGATGATCGCTTAGCAGGCTTCACCGGGCGTGCAGCCTCGCAATCCCGCGGCGCAGTTGCAATTCGCCGCCCGTGCGCGGATTTTGGACGGCCGACCACGGAACTCAAATGAGCGGCCTGACCACCCACGTTCTGGACACCATGCATGGACGGCCCGCCGCCGGAATGTCCCTTCGCCTCCTGCGCGGCGACAGGGTGCTGACGGACGCGGTGACCAACCTGGACGGACGACTCGACGGACCGCTGCTTGCCGGACCTGACCTGGAACCGGGCGGCTATCGTCTCGAGTTCCGCGTGGGCGAGTATTTCCGCGATATGGGCGCACCGCTTCCCGAGCCCTCGTTCCTCGAGACGGTGGTCATCGACTTCAACGTCACCGAGACCGGCGGGCACTATCACGTCCCGTTGCTGGTCAGCCCCTTCGCCTACTCCACCTACCGGGGCAGCTAGGATGGCGCGGCCGATCCGCTTCCTGCTCGACGGCGCGGTGCACGAGCTCCCGGCCGACACGGACCCCACCCTTACCGTCCTGAATCTGCTGCGCTATCACCTGCGCCGCACCGGCACGAAGGAGGGCTGCGCCGAGGGGGACTGCGGCGCCTGCACCGTGGTCCTGGGCGAGCTCGAGGACGGCCGGGTCCGCTTCCGCGCCGTGAACGCCTGCATCCTCTTCGCCCCGATGCTGGACGGCCGGGCGCTCTTCACCGTGGAAAGCCTCGGGCGCGAGGGCTCGCTGCATCCGGTGCAACAGGCCATGGTCGACTCGCACGCCAGCCAGTGCGGCTTCTGCACGCCCGGGTTCGTGATGAGCCTCTATGCCCTGCAGCGCGAGGGCGCGCCCGCCGACACCCCGTCCCTGAAGGACGCCCTGGCGGGAAACCTCTGCCGCTGCACCGGCTACGGACCGATCCTGGCCGCCGGTCAGGCCATGGGGCGGACGCCCGAGCCGGACATCGCCGACGCCCTCGCCGCGATCCGGCCGGCCGAAAGCCTCGCGCTGGAGCACGGGGCCCGCCGGTTCTACGCGCCACGCTCGGCGGACGAACTGGCGGCGGTGCTGGAGGCCAACCCGGACGCCACGGTTCTCGCCGGCGGCACGGACGTGGGCCTGTGGGTCACCAAGCAGCGGCGCGTCCTGCCCACCGTGGTTTCGCTCAACGAGTGCGCCGACCTGAAGCGGATCGAGGACCTGGGCGATGCCGTCCGGATCGGCGCGGCGGCGCGCTACGCCGACGCCCACGCCGCGCTGGCGTCGCTTCACCCGGCGTTCGACGGCCTGCTGCGCCGCCTGGGGGGCCTGCAGGTCCGCAACCTCGGGACCGTCTGCGGAAACATCGCCAACGGCTCGCCGATCGGCGACATGCCGCCCGCCCTGATCGCGGCCGGCGCGACGCTCGTCCTTCGCCGGGGGTCGGCGCGGCGCGAACTGCCGCTGGAGGCCTACTTCCTCGACTACGGCCGGCAGGACCGGCGACCGGGCGAGTTCGTAGAGGCGGTGACGGTCCCGAAGCCGCCGCCGGGCCGGGTCGTCCATATCGCCAAGCTTTCCAAGCGCTTCGACCAGGACATTTCCGCGGTATGCCTCGGTCTCTCGGTGGGCCTGCAGGCCGGTCAGGTCACCGACGCGCGGATCGCCTTCGGCGGCATGGCCGCGACGCCGAAGCGCGCGCCACGGGCCGAGGCCGCCCTCGCCGGCCGGGCCTGGACCGCCGCGACGGTCGAGACCGCCGCCGAGGTCCTCGCGGACGACTTCACGCCCATCACCGACATGCGCGCCTCGGCCGGCTACCGCCTGGAAGCCGCCCGCAACCTGCTGCGGCGCGCGTTCGTCGAAGCGGCCGGCGGCGATCGCCTCCAGGACCTGGAGGCCGTTTCCGCGTGAGGGGCTCTCGCCACAACGGGCCGCCGACGTCGGTCCCTGGAGGCGGCGATGGCTGACTCCGGCGCCGCCCGCCCCAGCCCGGTGCTGCACGCGCCGATCGGCCACGACAGCGCCCCCCGCCATGTCTCCGGCGAGGCGCTCTACATCGACGACATCCCCGAGCCGCCCGGCCTGCTCCACCTGGCCGTGGGGCAGAGCGCGCGGGCCCATGCGCGCGTGACCCGGCTGGACCTGTCGGCCGTCCGCGCCGCGCCCGGGGTCGTGGCGGTGCTGACCCCGGCGGACGTCCCGGGGAAGAACGACATAAGCCCCTTCGCCGGCGACGATCCCCTGTTCGCCGAGGGCGAGGTGAAGTTCGTCGGCCAGGCCCTGTTCTGCGTCGCCGCCGAAACGCTTCCGAAGGCGCGGGCGGCCGCAGCCCTCGCCGTCGTCGACTACGAGGACCTCCCCGCGTGGCTCACGGCCGACGCCGCGGTTGCGGCCGGATCGCTGATCGAGCCGACCCAGACCATGCGCCTGGGCGACGCCGCGGCCGCCCTTGAGGCTGCACCGCACGTCCTTTCGGGTCGTCTGCAGGTGGGCGGGCAGGAGCACTTCTACCTCGAAGGCCAGGTCGCCCTGGTCATCCCGGGCGAGGGCGCGGACCTCCACGTGTGGACCTCGACCCAGCATCCGACCGAGACCCAGCACATCCTGGCCCGCGTGCTGGGCTGCCCCGATGCGGCGATCACCGTCGAGGTGCGGCGGATGGGCGGCGCCTTCGGCGGCAAGGAGACCCAGTCGGTCCAGTGGGCGGCCATGGCGGCGCTGGCGGCCCGTGTCACCCGTCGTCCCGCGAAGATCCGCCTCGACCGCGACGACGACATGGTCATGACCGGCAAGCGCCACGACTTCGAGATCGACTGGTCGGTGGGCTTCGACGGGCAAGGCCGCCTGCAGGGCGCCCGGTTCGAGTTCGCCTCGCGCTGCGGGTTCTCGGCCGACCTGTCGCACGCGATCAACGACCGGGCGATGTTCCACGCCGACAACGCCTATGCCCTGCCCGCCGCCGAGATCGTCTCGCATCGCGCCCGCACGCACACGGTGTCGAACACCGCCTTCCGCGGCTTCGGCGGCCCGCAGGGGATGATGGCCATCGAACGCGCCCTGGACGCGGTGGCGCTGTCGCTGGGCCAGGACCCGCTGGATGTGCGCCTCGCCAACCTCTACGGCGTGGCCGGCGACCTGACGCCGTACGGCCAGACGGTGACGGACGCCGTGATCGACCCGATCATGCGCGAACTCGCCGAGTCGTGCGGCTACCGCGCACGCCGCGCGGCGGTGAGGGCCTGGAACGCCGGCCATCCGCACCTGAAGCGGGGTCTCGCGCTGACGCCGGTGAAGTTCGGCATCTCGTTCACCACCACCCACCTGAACCAGGCCGGCGCCCTGGTCCACGTCTACACCGACGGCTCGATCCACCTGAACCACGGCGGGACCGAGATGGGCCAGGGGCTGAACATCAAGGTCGCCCAGGTGGTCGCCGACGCCTTTCAGGTCCCTCTCGCGTCGGTGCGCATCACCTCGACGCGGACCGACAAGGTGCCGAACACCTCGGCCACAGCCGCCTCTTCGGGCAGCGACCTTAACGGCATGGCCGCGCTCGACGCCTGCGAGCAGATCAAGGCGCGCCTGTCCGGCTGGGCGCGTTCGAACTTCGGCCACGACCCGGTCTTCACGCCCGACGGCGTCCAGGTCGGGCGCGAGCTGCTCTCGTTCCGCGACTTCGTGAACCAGGCCTACGTGGCCCGCATCTCGCTCTCGGCCGCCGGGTACTACCGGACCCCGGACATCCGCTACGACCGCGTCAACCACAAGGGCCGGCCGTTCTACTACTTCGCCTACGGCGCCGCCTGCTCCGAGGTCGCGATCGACACCCTGACGGGCGAGAACCGGGTGACCCGCGTGGACATCCTCCACGACGTGGGCCGGTCCTTGAACCCGGCCATCGACCTCGGCCAGATCGAGGGCGGCTTCGTCCAGGGCATGGGCTGGCTCACGACCGAGGAGCTGGTGTTCGACGGCGCCGGACGGCTCCGCACCCATGCGCCGTCCACCTACAAGATCCCGACTGCCGGCGACCGGCCCGACGCGTTCAACATCGCCATCTGGTCGGGCGGAGAGAACCGCGAGCCGACGATCCATCGCTCGAAGGCCGTGGGCGAGCCGCCGCTGATGCTGGCGATCTCGGTCTTCTCGGCGCTGACCGACGCCGTCGCCAGCGTGGGCGGCCACCGCGTCATGCCCGACCTCGATGCGCCCGCCACGCCCGAGCGCATCCTGGCCGCCGTCGACAATGTCCGGAGGCGCGCCGGTGGCTGAGTGGATCCGCGGCGCGCTCGCCGCCGTCCGGCGCGGCGAGCCGCTCGCCATGGTCACCATCGTCGGCGCGCAGGGCTCGACGCCGCGGGAGACGTTCGCGCGGATGCTGGTCTGGCCCGACCGGTTCACCGGCACGATCGGCGGCGGTTCGCTGGAGCGGCAGGGGCTGGAGCAGGGACGCCGCCTGCTGGCCCAGGACGCCCGCCGTCACGCGCTGCAGGACTATCCCCTGGGCCCGATGCTGGGCCAGTGCTGCGGCGGCCACGTTCGGCTGCTGATCGAGCGGCTGGATGCCGAATGCCTGGGCTGGCTGGAGCCGGCGGCGGCGCGGACGACGCCGTTTGCCTTGACCGCACGCTTTGCGGACGGCGCGATGCAGCGCACGGTCGAGCCTGTGGCGGTCCCCTCGGACAGTCCGCGCACGCCGATCCCGGAGGTCCGCACCATTTCCGAAGCCATCCGCCCCAGGCTCCCCCGTCTCGTGATCTTCGGCGCAGGGCACGTCGGCCAGGCCGTGGCGCGGGCGTTCGCGCCCCTGCCCTTTCACCTGGATTGGCTGGCCAGCCGCGAGGACCTTCGGCCCGAAGCCGGCGGCACGCAGGCCGTGATCCTGTCCGAGGACGAGCTCGAGGCGGCGGTCGAGGCCGCGCCGCCGGACACGCTGTTCGCCATCTTCACCCACAGCCACGAGCTGGACTACCGGCTCGTCCGCGCGGCGCTGCGCAACGGGCGGTTCCGCTACCTGGGCCTCATCGGCTCGGCCACCAAGCGGGCGCGGTTCGAGAGCCGGCTGCGGGCCGACGGCTTCGGCGACGGCGACCTCGCCCGCCTCACCTCGCCCATCGGCATCCCGACGCTGAAGAGCAAGGCGCCCGAGGTGATCGCCGTCAGCGTCGCGGCCCAGTTGCTGCAACTGGTGGAGGAGCCGGCGCCGTGATGGCCGAGCTTGAGGCCTGGACCAATCTCGCGATCCGTTGGCTGCACCTGACGGCCGGCATCGCCTGGATCGGATCGTCGTTCTATTTCATGTGGTTGGACAGCCACCTGAAGAAGCCCGACGACGCGCCGGAAGGCATCGCGGGCGAACTCTGGAGCGTCCACTCCGGAGGCTTCTACCGCCAGATGAAGTTCATGGTGGCGCCGGCCGGCATGCCCGAGGAGCTGCACTGGTTCAAATGGGAGGCCTACACCACCTGGATCTCGGGCTTCCTGCTGCTCGGCCTGATGTTCTACGTGGGGGCGGACCTCAACCTCATCGACCGCACGAAGGCCGACCTCGCGACCTGGCAGGCCGTGGGCCTCGGACTCGCCAGCCTCGTCGTGGGCTGGCTGGCCTACGATGCCCTCTGCCGCTCTCCGATCGGGCAGGACCTTCGTCTTTTCAGTATCTTGTGGTTCCTTCTTCTGACGGCCGCAGCCTACGGCCTGACCCGCGTGTTCGCCGACCGCGGCGGCTTCATGCACGTGGGCGCGATCATCGGCACGGTCATGGCCGCCAACGTCTTCATGGTCATCATTCCGAACCAGCGGAAGGTGGTGGCCCAGGTCCTCGCCGGCGAGACCCCCGATCCGGCGCTGGGCAAGCAGGCCAAGCAGCGCAGCGTCCACAACAACTACATGACCCTGCCGGTGCTGTTCATCATGATCAGCAACCACTATCCGATGATCTACGCCGCGCCGCTGAACTGGCTGTGGCTCGCGGGGCTCGGGATCGCCGGATGGGCCATCCGCCACTTCTTCAACCGCAAGAACGCCGGGCATGTCGAGCCGCAGTGGCTGGCCTACGGCGCGCTCGCCTTCGTCACCGTCGCCGTCCTGAACGCGAGCGCGCGGCCACAGCCGGCGCAGGCCGTGGCCGTTCCCGCGTACGCCGAGGTGCGCGCCATCGTCGACCGCCACTGCGTCGCCTGCCACGCGGCCGCGCCCACCCACCGCGGCGTTCCGGTGGCGCCCAACGGCGCCATGTTCGACACCGCCGAGGGCCTGCAGAAGCACGCCCAGCGCATCTACGAGCGCGCGGTCGCCACCACCTCCATGCCGCAGGGCAACGAGACCGGCATGACGGCCGACGAGCGCGCCCGGCTGGGCGCGTGGATCAAGGCGGGCGCGAAGCTGTGAGCGCTGTGCGTGCGTAGCCTCGCCCCGGAGCCGCTGACCGCCGACGCCTTCGCGCCCTTCGGCGACGTGATCGAGGCGACCGATGCGGCCGAGGCGATGCCCATCAACTACGGCTGGACCACGCGCTTCAACGCCCTCGCCGACGTGGCGGTGGGCGACGGCCGCGCGATCATCAGCATCTTCCGCAGCAAGCCCCTGACGCCACCGGTGCTGAAGGTGTTCGAACGCCACCCGCTGGGCAGCCAGGCCTTCATGCCGCTTTCCGGGCGCCCGTTCCTTGTGGCCGTGGCCCCGCCGGGCGACTTCGATCCGGCGCGCGTGCGCCTGTTCCGCGCGGCGGCGACGCAGGGCGTGAACTACGCCCGCGGGACCTGGCACCACTTCCTGCTGGCCCTCGAGGCCGAGAGCGACTTCCTGGTCGTCGACCGCGAGGGCCCCGGCGACAACCTCGACGAGCTCGAGCTCGCCCCCGCCGACTGGATCGGCGTCGCCCCATGAGCCGCCGGGCGTTCCGCGCCGCCCTTGCGCACATGCTGGACGACCCGTCGCGGACGCCCGCAGCCGAGGCCCTGGCGCACCACCCCGACGGCCTGCTGGTGGTGGAGGACGGCCACGTGGCGGCCTTCGGCGCCTTCGACGAGCTCGCCCCCACCCTTCCCGCCGACATTCCGCTCACCCACCTGCCGGGCTGCTTGATCACCCCCGGCTTCGTCGACGCTCACGTCCACTATCCGCAGGTCGACGTGATCGCGGCGTGGGGGACCCAGCTGCTCGACTGGCTGGAGACCCATACCTTCCCGGCCGAGCAGGCCTTCGCCGACCGCGCCCACGCCGACGCGGTGGCGCAGGTCTTCCTCGATCAGCTCCTGGCCAGCGGGACCACCTCGGCGCTGGCCTTCTGCACCGTCCACAAGGTGTCGGCCGAGGCGCTGTTCGAAGCGGCGCTGTCGCGCAACATGCGGCTCATCGCGGGCAAGGTGCTGATGGACCGCCATGCGCCGGCGGGCCTCACCGACACCGTCGAGACCGGCCGCGCCGACACCGAGGCCCTGATCCGCGCCTGGCACGGTCGGGGCCGTCTGGGCTACGCCGTCACCCCGCGGTTCGCGGTGACCTCCAGCGACGCCCAGCTCGCCATGGCCGGCGAGGTGGCCGCGGCGCACCCCGACGTGCTCGTGCACACGCACTTGCTGGAGAACACCCAGGAGATCGCGCGGGTGGCCGAGCTGTTCCCGGCGGCCCGCGACTACCTCGACGTCTACGACCGGTTCGGCCTGGTCGGGCCCCGCTCGGTGTTCGCCCACTGCGTCCATGCCTCGGACGAGGTGTTCGGCCGGCTCGCCAACGCGGGCGCCGCCGTGGCCTTCTGCCCCTCGTCCAACCTGATGCTGGGCAGCGGCCTCTTCCCGCTGCGCCGCGCCTGCGCCTGCGGCGTGACCACGGCCCTCGGCAGCGACGTCGGCGGCGGAGCCTCGTTCTCGCTGCTGCAGATGATGGGCGAGGCCTACAAGGTGGGCCAGCTGCAGGGCGACAACCTGGACCCTCTGCACGCCTTCTACCTGGCGACACTGGCCGGCGCGCGGGCGCTGCACATCGACGACAGGGTCGGCAACCTCGCTCCCGGGAAGGAGGCCGACTTCGTGGTCATCGACCTCGCCGCCACGCCCCTCCTCGCCCGCCGCGCCGCCCGGGCGCGGTCGCTCGCCGAGACGCTGTTCATGCTGTCGATTCTGGCAGACGACCGCGCCATCGCGCGCACCTACCTGATGGGCGAGCTCTCCCACGCCCGCCCGGGCGCCTGAGGGCTTGCCGCCGTCGCCGCGCGGGGCGACGAATGCGGTCGGTCCGGGGGATTCCTGATGTTTCGCGTGCTTGCGCTGATCGCCGCCCTGCTGGCCCCTGCGGCGGCGCAGGCGGCGGCGATTCCCATCAAGGTGGTGGTCGTCACGGCCTTCGAGCTCGGCGCCGACACGGGCGACGCGGCGGGCGAGCTCCAGCTCTGGATCGAGCGCTATCCCGCGACCGAGGCGATCCGCATCCCTGGCGTCCCGCGGCCCGCCCGGATCACGAAGGACGGTGTCCTGGTGATCAACACGGGCATGTTCGGCCGCGCCCGGACCTCGCTGGCGGCCGTGATCTCGGATCCCCGCTTCGACTTCACCCGGGCCTACTGGCTCATGGCGGGCATCGCCGGCGTCGATCCGCGGACGGGCTCGATCGGCAGCGCCGCCTGGTCCGACTGGGTGGTCGACGCCGATCCGCTCTACGAGATCGACGACCGCGAGATCATCGCCGGCTGGCCCTGGGGCCTGTACGCGCCCAACGCCCGGGACCCCGGCGAGAAGGGCGACGGCGCCGACGCCAGTGGAATGGCCTGGCGGCTCGATCCGGGGCTGACCCGTTGGGCCTATCAGCTCACGCGCAACGTCGAGCTGCCCGACAATCCGAAGCTCGCCGCCGACCGCGCCGGCTATCGCGAGGAGCCCGCGGCCCAGCGGCCGCCGCACGTCTTCGTGGGGGCCAGCCTGGGCACGGTCCGCTTCTGGCATGGCGAGCTGCGGACGCGCTGGGCCCGCGACTGGGTGCGGCTGCAGACCGACGGCCAGGGCGTCTTCGCCATGACCGACGGCGAGGACCAGGCGGTGCTCGACACGCTTGGCCTCTACGCCCGCGACGGGCGGGTCGATCCGCGCCGGGTGCTGATCCTGCGCGCCGCCAGCAACTATTCCCGCCCGCCCGCCGGCAAGCCGAACCGCATCGTCTTCGCCGACGGCGGGCTCGAGGCCGGGGTCGAGGCCGCCTACCGCGTCGGGGCGCCGGTGGTGCGCGCGCTCGTGGCCGGCTGGGACCGCTACGCAGACACCCTGCCCGATGGAGCGCGGCCGTGAGCTTTCTCGAGACGACCTTCCGCCTGCGCGAGAACGGCACGACGGTCCGCACCGAGGCCCTGGCGGGGGCCACGACCTTCCTGACCATGGCCTACATCGTGCTGGTGAACCCGGCGATCCTGTCGACCACCGGGATGCCGGCGGCCGGCGTGGCGGCGGCCACGTGCCTGGCGGCGGGGATCGGCTGCCTGCTGATGGGCTTCCTGGCCAACTATCCGATCGCGCTCGCGCCCGGCATGGGGTTGAACGCCTACTTCGCCTTCACGGTCGTGGGGGCCATGGGCGTCCCGTGGCAGACGGCGCTGGGCCTGGTCTTCGTCTCGGGCGTCCTCTTCTTCCTGCTCACGATCGCCGGGGTGCGACAGCTGATCGTGAGCGCCATCCCGCGGGCCCTGTTCTCGGCCATCGCGGCTGGCATCGGCCTCTTCATCGCGTTCATTGGGCTGCGCGGGGCCGCCCTGGTGGTCGCCAACCCCGCGACTCTCGTGACCCTCGGCGACGTGCACTCGCCGACGGTGCTGCTGGCGCTCCTGGGCCTCGCCATCCTGGCCATCCTGATGGCGCTCAAGGTGCGCGGGGCGATCTTCATCGGCGTCGTCGCCACCGCCGCGCTCGGGTGGGCGCTGGGCCTCGCCGAATGGAAGCCGGCCCCCTACTCGGTCGAGGCCATGACCGGCACGGCGCTCCAGCTCGACATCCCAGGCGCGCTCGGGATCGGCGGCGGCACGCTGGGCCTGGCGCTGCTCGAAATCCTGTTCGTCTTCCTGTTCGTCGACCTGTTCGACAACGTCGGCACCCTGGTCGCCGTCTCGAAGAAGGCCGGTCTGGTGCGGGCGGACGGCACGATCCCGCGCCTCAACCGGATCCTGTTCGCCGACGCCGGCGCGACGGTCGTGGGTTCGCTGGCCGGCACCTCGACGGTGGTCAGTTACATCGAGAGCGCCTCGGGCGTCTCCGCGGGCGGCCGCACCGGCCTCACGGCGGTGATCGTGGGCCTGCTGTTCCTCGCCACCCTGTTCGTCGCGCCCTGGGCCGGCGTGATCCCCGCCGCGGCGACGGCGCCGGCCCTGATCCTGGTCGGGAGCATGATGATGGGGGCCCTCACCGAGATCGATTGGGACGATCCCGTGGTCGCGATCCCCGCGTTCCTGACGCTGATCTCGATCCCGCTGACCTTCTCCATCGCCAACGGCCTCGCCTTCGGCGTCATCGCCTATGCCGTCCTGAAGCTCGCCACGCGCCGCATCGCCCGCGCCGACTGGCTGCTCTTCGCCCTGGCCGCCCTGTTCGTCGCCCGCTTCGTCTACATGGCGGCGGAGGCCTGATCGCAGGCCGGAGGCCGATCCCGCCCGCCGCGCGCCGGTGACGCAACGTCCTCCCCCCTACCCCCAGGCGCCGCGCCCCGCTAACGTCGCGATCCGTTGCGCCGCCGCCGTTCCGCGGAGGCGGCTGGGGGGAGCCTGCATCCATGACCGACACGCCCGCACCCGCGGCCGCGCCCACCTATTCGCCGGGCTACCGCAACGCGGTCCTGGGCCTCCTGGTGCTGGCCTACACCTTCAACTTCATCGACCGGACGATCATCTCGACGATCGCCACCGCGATCAAAGCCGACCTCCAGCTCACCGACCAGCAGCTGGGTTGGCTTTCGGGCCTGTCGTTCGCGCTGCTCTACACCGCCCTCGGCATCCCGATCGCGCGGCTGGCCGAGCGGGCGAACCGGGTGAACATCATCGCCGTGGCCATCGTGGTGTGGTCAGGCTTCACCGCGCTCTGCGGGACGGCCACCAGCTACGTCCAGCTCCTGCTCTATCGGGTGGGCGTGGGCGTCGGCGAGGCGGGCCTGTCGCCGCCCGCCCACTCGCTGATCAGCGACTATTTCGAACCCAAGAAGCGCGCGTCGGCGCTGTCGGTCTACGCCTTCGGCATCCCGCTCGGCACCATGTTCGGCGCCATGGCGGGCGGCTGGATCGCCGAGAACCTGTCGTGGCAGGCGGCCTTCATGATGGTGGGCCTGCCCGGGGTGTTCGTGGCCATCGCCATCAAGCTGGTCGTCAAGGAACCGCCGCGCAACTGGGCCGAGCAGAACCTGGCGGAGGCTCCGGGCGGCGCGGCCGCCCAGCCCTCGCCCCTGCCGTCGCTGGCCGACGACGTCGACAAGCCGCCGTCGATCCTGGCCGTGGCCGGCCGCCTCTTCGGCAGCTGGGGGATGTTCCACATGGTGGCCGGGCTCACCATGGCGAGCTTCGCCGGCTACGCCGTGGGGGCCTACTCGGCGCCCTACTTCATCCGCGAGTTCGGCCTCGGCCTGGCGGTGGTCGGCATGGCCACCGGGCTGGTGGCGGGGCTGTCGAACGGAGCCGGCACCATCGTGGGGGGCTATCTCACCGACTTCGCCAGCAAGCGCAGCCTGCGCTGGTACGCCCTGGTGCCGGCGATCGGCCTCTTCGTGGCCACGCCGCTCTACCTCTACGCCTACACGCGCGACTCCTGGCAGCTCGCGATCCTGCTGCTGCTGATCCCGGGCGTGTTCCACTACACCTACCTGGGCCCCACGTTCGGCGTGGTGCAGAACGCCATGGACACGCGCATGCGCGCCACGGCCATCGCGATCACCCTCTTCGTCGTCAACCTGATCGGCCTGGGCCTGGGCCCGCCCTTCTGCGGCTGGTGCATCGACCAGTTCGCCCAGGCGGCCTTCGCGGCCAAAGGCATGGCCGGCAGCTTCCTTGAGGTGTGCAAGGGCGGAGCGGCGCCGGCAGGCTCGTCGGCCGAGCTCGTGGCCGCCTGCTCGGGCGCCATGGCCGAGGGCACCCGCAACGGCATCCTGGTGAACGTGCTGATCTACGCCTGGGGCGGGCTGCACTACCTCCTCGCCGCCATCACGCTCCCCAAGGACATCGCCCGCGCCACGGCCGCCCGCACGGCCTGACCGTCCACCGACCCCGGCGCGAGCGAATGCAACTTTTGCGACGCGCGCGCCGCGGCGCTATCGAACGCTTAAGGACGCGTGGGGCAGAGTCGGGCCGTTAGTGACCCGCGTATCGGACTCCCTCATGCCCGACGAAATCCGCACGAGCAAAAGGGACCTGGTCGCCCGCGTGGCGACCCTCGAACTGCTGGCGGCCGATCTGATCCACATCCTCTGGCAGGTTTCGCCGCAGGCCATGACCAAGCTCTTGGGGGACGCGCAGCAGGACGTGGAGATCGGCCACACGCGCGTGGCGCTGCCGGTCGGCGAGCACCAGCGCGACCGGCTCTACACCGTGCTCCTGACGCGCCAGCGAATGCTCCGGCGCAAGTCCTCCGACGCAGGCCGCGCGCGGGAGCCGCAGTCCCCGGCCGATGCGGGCGATCGGCACTGACGGGCCGCGCGCTGGCGGCGCCGTGCTCACATTTCCTTGAACGCGCGACCGACGGGCCTTGCCGACCTGAGCCGCGGGCGTAGGGTCTGTCCTCAAGGGCGGCGTGGACCGGCCCGAACCGGTCGGCGACCGCCCATAACCTGCGCTTCAGGCGCTCTCACCTCTCCCGGGCACCGGGCGCCTTGAGCGCCGAAGGTGATGGGAGAATGTCCATGGCAATCCGAGACAAGGGGTCGGTTCGGGCGCTCGCGCTCGTCGGCCCCACGAGCGCCGGCAAGACCGCCCTTCTGGAGGCCCTGCTGGAAGCCGCGACCGGCCAGGCCGTTCGCCCCGGCGAGGTGGGGGATTCCAGCCCCGAGGCCAGGGCCCGCGGTCATTCCGTCGAATTGAACCTCGCCGGGTTCGACTTCATGGGCGACCGCTACGTCGTCGTCGACTGTCCTGGATCCCTGGAATTCTGCGCCGAGATCGATCCGGCCCTGCCGGCCGTGGACCTCGCCATCGTCGTGGCCGAGCCCGACCCCGCCAAGGCGGTGCTGCTGCAGCCGACGCTGCGCGAACTCGAGCGCCTGGGCGTGCCGCACGCCCTCTTCGTGAACAAGATGGATCAGGCTCGGGGAAGCCTGCAGGACCTGTTGGACGCCCTGGCCCCCGTCTCGTCCGCGCCGCTCGTCGCGCGCCAGATCCCGACCTGGAACGGGGACCGCGTGAGCGGCTACATCGATCTCGCCCTCGAGCGCTGCTACGTCTACCAGCCGAAAAAGCCGTCCCAACTCGTCGACATCCCCTCCGACCTCCAGCAGCAGGAGGCCGATGCGCGGTTCCACATGCTGGAGCAGATGGCCGATTTCGACGACGCGCTGATGGAACAGCTGCTGTCGGACGTCACGCCCACGCGGGACCTGGTGTTCGCCGACCTCGTCCAGGAGATGAACGACGGACTGATCGTGCCCGTCTTCTTCGGCTCGGCCCTCAACGGCTTCGGCGTCCGCCGGCTGCTGAAGGCGCTGCGGCACGAGACACCGCCCGCGGAGAAGGCCGCCGACCGCCTCGGGATCACCACCGGCGCTTACGTTCTGAAGACGGCCTACGCCGGCCAGTCCGGCAAGCTCGCCTACGCCCGCGCGTTCGGCGCGAAGCTGTCCGACGGCGCCGACCTCGTGCTGGCCGACGGGGCGCGCAGCCGCGCCGGCGGCCTCAGCCAGGTGCAGGGCTCGGCCCTTCGCAAGGTGGCCGAGGCGCAGATCGGCGACATCGTCGCCATCGGCAAGGTCGAACAGGCCGCCGCCGGGCAGATCCTGTCGACCACGGGCCGCCCCCAGGCGGTGAAGGCCGCCGCGCGCCCGCGTCGTCCGCTGTTCGCCGTCGCGCTCATGGCCAAGAGCCGCAACGACGACGTCCGCCTCTCGAGCGCCCTCAACAAGCTCATCGAGGAGGATACCGGGCTTTCGCTGACGCACGACGCCGAGCAGCGGCAGGTGCTTCTGGCGGGCCAGGGCGAAGGCCATGTGCGGCTCGCCCTCGAGCGGCTGAAGCGGCGCTTCGGGGTCGATATCGACACCGTCCAGCCCCGCACCCCCTACCGCGAGACCCTCGCGCGCGGCACCCAGCAACGCTCGCGCCACAAGAAGCAGTCGGGCGGCCACGGCCAGTTCGCCGACGTCACCATCGAGGTGAAACCCCTCCCCCGCGGTTCAGGCTTCGTCTTCCAGTCGAGGATCGTGGGCGGCGCCGTGCCCAAGCAGTGGGTTCCGGCGGTGGAGATGGGCGTGCGCGACGGACTGGCGAAGGGGCCCAAGGGCTTCCCGGTGACGGACCTCGAGGTGACGCTCGTCGACGGCCAGACCCACAGCGTGGACTCGTCCGAAATGGCGTTCCGCACCGTGGGCCGGCTCGCGATCGAGGAGGCCATGGCCGCGACCGGCACCATCCTCCTGGAGCCGATCGAGAAGCTGACGGTCTATTCGCCCTCGCCCAGCGCCAGCCACGTGACGTCGGCTCTGACGGCCCGCCGCGGCCAGATCCTGGGCCTCGCCCCGCGCGAGGACTGGCGCGGCTGGGAACGCATCGAGGCCTATCTGCCGCAGAGCGAGCGGCAGGACCTGATCGCCGAGCTCCGCGGCCTGACCCAGGGCCTAGGGGCGTTCGAGGCCGACTTCGACCACATGAGCGAACTCCATGGCCGCCTGGCCGAGGAGGCCGCCCAGGGCGCGCGAGCCTAGACCAGCGTCGGGGCCGCCGCCGCTTCCGCGGCTTCGCGGAGGCGGCGGGGCACGATAAGGGGGCCTCATGACCCAGCGCCTCTCGCTCGCCGCCCTGCTCGTCCGCGACTACGACGAGGCGCTCGACTTCTATGTCGGCAAGGTCGGCTTCGAGCTGGTCGAGGACGCCGACATGGGCGGCGGCAAGCGTTGGGTGGTGGTGCGGCCGAAGGGGTCGGACGCCGGCCTGCTGCTGGCGAAGTCCGATCGCGGCGTCGGCGACCAGGCCGGGGGCCGCGTGTTCCTGTTCCTCGAGACGGACGACTTCGGCCGCGACCAGGGAAGGATGGCCGCGGCCGGCGTCAGATTCCTGGAATCCCCCCGCCACGAGCCCTACGGGACCGTGGCGGTCTGGGAGGATCTCTACGGGAACCGGTGGGATCTCATTCAGCCGGCTCGCTAGCCTTCTGCGCGGCGGCGATCAGCGCATCGTCGATCTGGTTGGCGCGGACGGCCGCGGGCCGGGCGAGGTGGCGGGCCGTATAGGCCTCGAACGCGGGACGCTTCTCGATCGTGCCGAAGTCCATTCCCCAGGACAGGTGCGCTGCGATGTAGAGGTCGGCGGCGCTGAAGGCGTTCCCGGCGAGGAAGGCGCGGTCCTGCAGCACGCCCTCCAAGGTGTTCAGCACGTCGGCGGACGAGCCGAACCCGACCATGCCGCGTTGTTCCTCGGGCACCTCGATCTTCATGGCCGCGAACGACGCCATCTGCTCGATGGGGCCGGCGCCGAAGAAGAGCCAGCGGTAGTAAGGCCCGCGGTCGCGGCTTGCGGGGGCCGGGGCCAACCCCGCCTGCGGGAAGGCGTCCGCCAGGTAGGCGCAGATGGCGGCGCACTCGGTGATCACGACGCCGTCGTGAACCACGGTCGGCACCTTTCCCATGGGGTTGATCGCCAGGTACTCCGGTGACTTCGTGGCTCCGGTCTCCCAGGGCAGCACGCGCGTCTCGTAGGGCTGGCCCACCTCCTCCAGCATCCAGCGGATGATGCGGCCGCGTGACATGGGGTTGGTGTAGAAGACGAGACCGGACATGGGAGGCTCCTCAGGATGGGGGAGCGGCCATTGAACACCACGCCTGCTGACAGGCCTATGTCAGCAGGGTCGCTCAGGCCGAGGCGACGCCCGCCAAGAGCGCCCGTCGGCGCATCCAGAGTTCCACCAGGACGAGATTGGGGATCCAGGAGATCCAGGCCGTGAGGCGGTAGATCTCCATGAAGCTCATCCCGAGCGCCTGGCCCATCGGCAGGTAGAGGCGCAGCGTCACGGCGCCGAACGTCATGGCGAACGAGCGGATCATCCACCGGCGATGCTCGTCGAAGCGGCCCGCGCGCGCGAAACGCCAGGCCTGGGTCGTCGCATAGATCCAGCAGACGGCCAGGAGCCCGAAGCCCAGGCCCGCGAACGGCCCCGCCGTCGTGCCGAACGCCATGACCAGGCCCGCGGCGCCGCCGACGAGGCAACCCGTCGCGTAGGTGCGGCCGAGCCAGCGGTGCAGCGTCGCGACACGCCGTACGGCCGGCAGGAACTGGAACATGCCCACGAGCAGCGCCGTCGCCGCGCCGCCGGCATGCAGGACCAGCCAGGGCCGCGCGAAGAGATTGCCCGCGATATCGGGCGAGACGAAGGGCATCCCGGGCGCGAGCAGGCGGTAGGAGAAGATCGCCACGCCCACGCTGAGGAAGGCGGCGAGGCCCCAGGCGGCGGCTTGTGTCGTTCGATTCATGCGGGCTCCATCGGCAGACGCCCGCGAGGTTGCGGGGAACGGCCTCGCCGCCAAGGCGCGAAACCGCGAACGGCGCCGCCGCTTCGCGAACGGTTCCTCCGGCTTCGCAAGTCGTGGCAGACTCGGCGCGAACGAATCCGCCCCGGACGCGATGACGAAGCTGTTCGACCGCCCCTGGATGCGCGTGGCCGCCGATCTCGGCCTCTGGGTCGCCGTCGGCGCGGTGATGGCCGTGCTGGGGCCGTTCGGCTCGTCAGAGCGCTCGCTTCCCGAACGCCTCGTCTACTGGCAGCTCTGCATGGTGGGCGGCGGCGTGATCGGCATCCTGATCGACGCCCAGGTCCGGCGCGCCTGGCCGGGCTTCTGGCCCCGCCTGCTGGCCGTGAGCGCCCTGATGACGCCGCTGGTGACGGGACTGGTGGCGCTGGTGAACCACTGGCTGGTGGGCATGCGCCTCACGCCGGGCAACATCGCCGAGCCCTGGTTCCAGGTCTTCGTGGTCTCGTTCGCCGCCATGTGCCTGCGCCAGCTCGCCTGGGCGGAGCCCCCGCCGCCGACGGTCACGACGGACGCGCCGCGGACGGATCCGGAGGCCGCCTTCCGACAGCGCCTGTCGGCCAAGCGGCGAGAGGCGGCGCTCCTCGCGGTGGAGGCCGAGGACCACTACCTGCGCGTCCATACCGACGCCGGCGACGAGCTGATCACGGCCCGGTTCCGGGACGCCCTGGCCGAGCTGGCCGACGCGCGCGGCTTCCGCACCCATCGGTCCTGGTGGGTGGCGGCGGACGCCATCGCGGACGTGAAGTGGCTGCGAGGCCGGGGCCAGGCCACCCTCAGGTGCGGGCTGAAGGTTCCCATCAGCCGCTCGAACGCGGCGCCCCTCAGGGCGGCTGGGTGGTTCTGAGGCTGCCGACGCGGGACAGTCCCTTCAGCGCGAGTCCCTTTCCACCCGAAGCTTCACTGTGATCTAGCAAGACGCGCCAGGCTCAAGGCCGCACTTCGATCTCCGCGACGAGGCCGGTCGGCTCCCACGTGAACGTCGCGGCCCCGCCGAGCTGGCGCGCCAGGTTGGCGATCAGGCGGGAGCCGAAGCCGGCCCGGGTGGGCTGCGCCACGACGGGACCTCCGGCCTCGGTCCAGGTGAGCTTCCAGTCCCGCCCGCTCCCCGTCCAGCGGATCGAGACGGCGCCCTCAGGCGCCGATAGGGCGCCGTACTTCATGGCGTTGGTGGAGAGCTCGTAGACGATCATGCTGAGCGGCTGCACCTGCTCGGCGGAGAGATAGAGGTCGGGCCCCTCCAGGTGGACGTGCTCGACCCGCGCGCACGCCGCCAGCTCCTGCCGGATCACGTCCTCGAACCGGGCGCCCTCCCAGTTGCTCTTGGCCAGCGAACCCTGCGCCCTGGCGATCGCGTCCACGCGCCCGCTGATGACGGCGCGCAGGTCGTCCGGGCCGCTGGCGTCGGTGAGCCTCACGACGGACTGGATGATCGTGAGCACGTTGCGCGCCCGGTGATCCACCTCTCGCGCCAGGAGCTCTCGAGCCTCCTCGGTCCGCTTCCAGGCGGTGACGTCCACGGACGAGCCGATCAGACCGATCACCTGGCCCGCCTCGTCGCGGAGGGGCTCCTTCGTGGAGAGCCAGATCGTACGCTCGCCCCCCGGACGACTGACCTCCTCCTCGATCTGCTCGCCGACGCCGGTCTCCATGATGCGCCGGTCCGTGGCCATCACCGCGGCGGCCTCCTCGGCCGAGTCCAGGAACTCGGCGTCCGTCTTGCCGATGAAGAACTCGGGCGGCTTGCCGATCAGTTCCGCCGCGCCCCGATTGGCGACGAGCATCGCGCCCCGAAGATCCTTGGCGTAGACGACCCCGGGCAGGGCGCGCGTGAACGTCTCGAGAAGCCGTTGCGCCCTGTCGCGTTCTTCCTGCAGCGCACGGCGTTCCTGCAGGTCGACCAGCACCCCCGGGAACGCGAGAGGCGTCCCGTCTGCGCCATGGTCGACCCGGCCGTTGGCTTCGATCCAGTAGTAGTTCCCGTCCGACCGCCGCACCCGGTACTGGTGAGCGTAGGGTCCGCCGCGCGCGATGGCGGCGGCGATGGCCTCACGGAGACCGGCCTTGTCGTCCGGGTGGACCGTTTCGATCACCTGCTCGAGGTTCAGGCCGTTGTGGACACGCGAAGGGTCGATGCCGAAGGCCAGCGCGAACGGCTCGTCGATCGTGAACCGGTCGGCCACCAGGTCCCAGAACCACGTGCCGATGATCGCGCCCGCGCCAAGGGCAAGTTCCACACGCTCGGCGGCGTCGCGCAGCGCGGCCTGCGTCTCGCGCGCCTCGGTCACGTCGGTGTTGGTGCCGAACCAGTGGACCACCGCGCCTGTCGGGTCGCGGACGGGCTCGGCGCGCGACAGGAACCAGCGGTAGACGCCATCCCACCGGCGCAGGGGAAAGGTGTCCTCCCAAGCGCCCCCTCTGGCCACCGCGGCGCGGAAGCTCCTCGCGACGCGTTCGGCATGATCGGCATGCAGCGCCCGAAAGCCGGACCCCGCCTCTCCGGCGCCGGCTCCGATGTAGTCGTGCCAGCGCCGGTTGAACCAGTACACCTTGCCCTGCGCGTCGGCGATCCAAGCCATCTGCGGGATGTTGTCAGCGAGCTTTTCGAACAGCTCCGGCGGCGGCCCTGGGCGATGGCGTCCCGGCTCGTCGTCTCCGCCCGTGATCATCGCCGATCCCCCACGGACGATCATTGGTCGTGGGGCCGAGACGCGTCAAGCTGGTCCAAGTCCAGAAAGTCTTTGTTTCAGAATGGCTTACATGTCGCCT
>NZ_JAEUMN010000038.1 GCF_016793225.1 Phenylobacterium sp. | reverse complement strand
CGCCAACGTGGCGGTCAAGCCGATCGCGGCCGAGCATGCCGTGCGCGAGATCGTGGTCGCCTGGCGCGCCGGGTCGAACCGCCGCGCCGAGGGCCGCCTCCTCGCCGACGTCCTGCGCGACGTCTGAACCGCCGCCGCGCGGCTGAGGATCGAAAGCGGGCTGCGCTCTCCAAAGCTGTCATCCCGGTTTCGCCGCAGGCGAAGACCGGGACCCATAGACTCCGCGGTCCCGGACGGGGCGCGGCGGCGACGCTGGCGGGCCGCCCCGACAATCGGGCGCGTATGGGTCCCGGTGTTCCGCTGCGCGGAAACCGGGATGACAGCTGAGAGGGTGGGGGGCGTACTTCAAACGCTGTCATCCCGGTTTCGCCGGAGGCGAAGACCGGGATCCATAGACTCCGTGGCTCCGGAAGGGGCGCGGCGGCGACGCTGGCGGGCCGTCTCTGCCATCGGGCGCGTATGGGTCCCGGCTCTCCCCCCGGCTGCGCCGGGGTCCGGCCGGGATGACAGCGGAGAGGGTGGGGGCGTTACTTCAAACACTGTCATCCCGGTTTCGCCGCAGGCGAAGACCGGGACCCATAGACACCGTGGGTCCGGACGAGGCGCGGCGGTGGCGGCTGCGGGCCGTCCCGACAATCGGGCGCGTCTGATGACAGCTGGAAAATCCGCTTGCGGCCCGGAACAGTTTCGATGTATCTGAATTTCAGACATATCGAAACTAGGTCTAAAACATGCATCGACACTTCCACGAACCCCGCTTCCTCCGCAGCCGCCACGGCTGGGGCGGCCACGTCGGGCGCGAGCATGGCCGGGGCGGGCGGCACGGCCGCCGCTTCGGCCGCTTCTTCGAGCACGGCGACCTGCGCTACGTCGTCCTGGCGCTGCTCGCCGAGCGGTCGCGCCACGGCTACGAGCTGATCAAGGAGCTGGAGGACCGAACCGGCGGCGCCTACCGGCCCTCGCCGGGCGTGGTCTATCCGACCCTCGCCATGCTGGAGGACGAGTCCATGATCCGCCAGGCGGCGGGCGAGACCGGCCGCAAGCAGTTCGAGATCACCGAGTCCGGCCAGGCCGAGCTCGAACGCCACCGCCCGACGGTGGACGCCCTGTTCGCCCGCATGGACGAGGCGGGCCGCGCCTCCGGCCCCGGCCGCCCCCGCGTGGGCCGCGCGATGATGAACCTGGGCATGGCGCTGAAGAACCGCATGTCGCGCGGCGTCACCGAGGCCGAGCTCGACCGCATCGTGGCCATGATCGACGACACCGCCGCGGCCATCGAAAAGGCCTGACGGCCCCCGGGCGATCCTCCCCGCCTGTCGACCTGAGCCTCCGCGGCGAACGTGGAGGCTCTCTTTTTCCGCCGTCCGTGCTTTGCTGTGGGAAAAGAGGGGAACGGGATGCGGCGGCGGGAGGTGCTGATGGGACTGGCGGCGACGGGCGCGGCGGGCGGCGCGGGGGCCGCGACGCGGCCCCTGAACGTCATCGTCGTGCTGACGGACGACCTCGGCTGGGGCGATCTCGGTTCGTACGGCTCGAAGCTGATCCGGACCCCCAACCTCGACCGCATGGCGCGCCAGGGCGTGCGGATGACCGACTTCTACGCCAGCGCCAACATCTGCACGCCGTCGCGCGCCGGCCTGCTGACGGGGCGCTATCCGATCCGCAGCGGGCTCGCGCACGAGGTCATCCAGCCCCCGGACACCCACGGGCTCAAGACCTCCGAGACGACGCTGGCCAAGGCGCTCAAGCCCGACTACGCCACCGCGCTCATCGGCAAGTGGCACCTGGGCCACGCGGCCCCGTCCTGGCCGCCGACGAACCACGGCTTCGACCTGTTTTCCGGGCTGCCCTACAGCCACGACATGAAGCCCCTGGCCTACTATGAAGGCGAGGCGGGCGGCGACCTCGCCAAGGAAGACGAGGTGGACCTCCCGCGCCTCACCGAGCGGTTCTTCGCCCGCAGCCGCCGCTTCATCGAGGACAATCGCGACCGCCCGTTCTTCCTCCTGCTGGCCCTCACGGCGCCGCATCTCGAACTCCTGCCGCATCCGGACCACAAGGGCCGCTCGCGGGCCGCGGCCTACGGCGACGTGGTCGAGGAGGTCGACGCCGAGATGGGCCGGCTGCTCGAGCACCTGAAGACGCTGTCGCTCGACCGCCAGACGCTGGTGATCTTCACCTCCGACAACGGCCCGTGGTTCGAGGGTTCGGCCGGCCCGATGCGCGACCGCAAGGGCGGCGCCTCGTGGGACGGCGGCTACCGCGTGCCGTTCGTCGCCTGGGCGCCGGGCCGCCTGCCGGCCGGCCGCGTGATCCGCGAGATCGCCATGAACATCGACATCCTGCCGACGGTGCTGGCCATGGCGGGCCGGCCGCTTCCGCCTGTCGAGCTGGACGGCCGCGACCTGACCCCGACCCTCACCCAGGGCGCCGCCAGTCCCCACGACACCCTGCTCATGTTCAACAACGAGCAGCTGGCCGCGATCCGCACCGATCGCTGGAAGTACGTGGTGCGCAGCTACTACCGCCGGCTCGATCTGCCCTGGACCGACCGCTACGGCCCGATGCTGTTCGACGTGCGCGCCGACCCCGCCGAGGCCTACAACCTCGCCAGCCTGCACCCCGACGTGGTCGCCGACCTCAAGGGCCGCTTCGACCGCGCAAAGGCCGCCTTCGAGCCCCTGGGCACACGCTACAAGCCCCCGGCCTGAGGCGGACTGCCCTTAGCTAACCCGTCGCTTCGCGGGGGAGGTAAGGCGCGAGCAACGGGTCGAACGCGGTTCCGGCCGCCCGTGCCCTGACCGAACCTTCGCTGACCAACTGGGCGGACGCAGGGAATCTCAGCCGAGGGTGGTCAGCGGAGGTCGGACCCCCTGGCCATGATCGGGCGTCCCGCAATCAGGTAGAAGACGAAGCCCGGGAGCGCGCCGCAAGCCGAAGCCAAGGCGAGAAGATGCAGCCATCCCACAGCGCCTTGGAGCAGCAAGAGTTCACGAAGCTCTGGGGCGGCGGCGCCAAGAAAGGCCGCCGCGACGGACGCGCCGACCGCCGCTCCCGCCGCCGCCGAGTTGAGCGCGGTGAGCCCGATCCAGCGGCGCGACAGCACGTAAAGGGGGGCGGCTACCACAAAGGCGACCGGATAGGCCCATAGTCCCACGACAAGCGCCAATCCCGCCGTTAGCCTCAGCCCCTCGGCGTCGATTCCGCCCCGGCCTTCTGCGATGGCGTACATGGCGAGGGCGAAGGCGCACGGCATGCCGGCGGTGATCGGTGACAGGGCGAAACCCGTCACGACCCGTCCGAGCGAGGGCTGACGCCGCATCCTGTCGAGATCGACTTCACCCATGAGCCAAACCCCGCGCCTGCCGTCCTGGCTTCCCGACCAAGGTCCAGGCCCCGAGCCCCAACCAAGCGTGCGCACATGCCAAAGAGGAGAGTCCCTTACTGGGTGAGCAGGACGCACCTAAGGCAGTGCTGAAATCAAGGAAGACGACAGTCGGGTCAACGTGTCGCCCCGCCCGCTACCGCCCGACTGGAAGCAACGCTCCCATTCCGCATCGACCGATGGGCGGGAGGCGGGCCCATGAACGTGGCGGCGGCTTACGGCTGGACCGACCTGCGGCCGGCCGAGGATCACCCGACCCTGGCGCGCCACGGCGTCCTCTTCTCCGACAGCGCCTGACGCCCCGCGACCGTCCCTGGCGCCTTGCGGCCGGGCCGACGTCCCGGCATCTGGGGCGGCGAAAGGCGGGGCGAAGGCATGCGGATCGGCGTCATTGGCACCTCCGGATCGGGCAAGACCACCTTCGCCAGGCAACTGGCGGCGGCCATGGGCGTGCGCCATATCGACCTCGACGCCGTCACCTGGCAGCCGGGCTGGGTCGCCCTGCACGAGACCGACCCGGCCGAGTTTGTCCGCCGCTGCGAGGCGGCCATGGCGGCCGACGCCTGGGTGAGCTGCGGCAACTACATCGCCTCGCGGCCGTCGCTGCTGGCGCGGGCCACCGACCTGGTCTGGCTGGACTATCCGAAGCCCCTGGTGATGGCCCGCGTGATCCGCCGCTCGTTCGACCGCGCCGCCGGCGGCCGCGAGCTCTGGCCCGGCACCGGCAACGTCGAGACGTTCGCCGACTGGCTCGACAAGGGCCATCCGATCCGCTGGGCCTGGGACACCTACAGGCGCCGGACGCGCCCGTACGAGGCCCTGTTCGCCCACGCCCCGCCGGGCCTGCGCCTGCACCGCGTGACCCGCCCCTGGGAGGCCGAGCGCCTGCTGGCCCGGCTGGCGGCCGGATAGAACCCCCTCTCGCTTCGCGAGCTCCCCC
>NZ_JAEUMN010000020.1 GCF_016793225.1 Phenylobacterium sp. | reverse complement strand
CCCGCCCGGAACGCCGGACCCCTAGGCCGCCTGGACCTCGACCGGCGAATGCTGGTGGAACGCCAGCTTCCACCCGTCGGGCCGGCGCACGTAGCCCGAGCTGACCAGCGCGGCGTAGGGCTGGCCGTCGGCGCGCGTCACGTCCGCCCGGTAGCTGATGATCGTCACCTCTCCGGCCTCCAGCAGGCTCCGGCCGCTCATCCTCAGGTCTCGCCACCGGTTCGAGGGCGTCGCCGTGGCGGCCACGTCCGTCCGGTCGAAGACCCCGTGCATCTCGCCGGCCTGCGGAAAGGCCAGCAGGCAACGCGCGTCGAGATGCGCCAGGAAATGCGCCTCCCCCGACAGCCAGAACCCCTCCTCGATGCGGTACAGCTCGGTTTCCAGCGTCATCGGCGTCCCTCCTGCCTCAGCAACTCCAGACACCGCCCCCGGGTTTCCACCCCGCAGCACCTCCCCCGCATAGCGGGGGAGGGGGACCATCCGCCGAAGAGCGGATGCTGGAGGGGGCGGGCGACGGGCGCGGAACCGGCGGAAACCCGGGCCCGGCTCAGCCCCCAGGCAAACCTGTCCATGGCATGAAAGGCGCGGTGTGCGCGGCTTGCGCCACAAGCCGGCTTTGGCCCCCGGCGGGAATGGACATTCACCGGTTCTGCCCCCCTTCGCATCACCTTGGAGGTGGCGAAGACCTGCTTTTGGGTGGCCAAGGCCCGATGTTAGGTTTCGCGTCATGAGCACCCGCGCCCAACGCATATGCGCACTCCTGGCGATTTCGCTCTTCGGCGGCGCGGCCGCGGCGCACGAGCCGCCTGACAAGCCGATGTTGTGGAAGTCGCTGACTTTCCGTTGCGACGTCGCAGAAGGCCCCAATCTGGAAAGGTGCGCCCCTCTCAAGGCGAAGGGAATTGACCCGCGCATCGTCGCTCGAAGCCGGCTGGACGTGGAGGGCATCCCCAGCTGTCGACTCTCTGGCCTGACGCCGGGAACAACCGTCAACTACCCCTTTCCCTATTCCGAAGATCCGCGGTTCCTGACCCTCCCCCGACCTCTCGTGATGATAACGAATCCGGACTGGGCGGAACCTCCGCCGCTTGACGCCATCGCGCAGCTCTATCCGAAACAGGCGGTTGCGGCTGGCCTGACCGCTCGCGTGGTCATTTCGTGCCGTGTCGCGGCCAGCGGCGAGGCGCAGGACTGCAAGGTTGTTGAGGAGACTGCGCCCGGAAATGGCTTTGGTGAGGCTGGCCTCAAGGCCATGACGCTCATGCGCTTCAAGCCGCAGAAGCGGGACTGCACCCCCACTGACGATGGGACCATCAGAATACCGCTGGTGTTTGCCCCACCTCGCTCAGGGAGATGATGAGGCGCGGGCCGCACACCAGCCCCCAACGCCGACATTGGCCCGGACGCCGGCCCCTTAGTCCCCGCCGCAGCCGCCGCCGCTGTCGCCGTCACCATCCCCGCCGCCGCCGTCGCCCCAACCTCCGCCCCCCGAGCAGCCGATGTCCGAGGCGCAGTAGACGGCCCTGCCGCCGCCCATCTCCACCGCAGCGCCGGCGCCGAGACCCCGCCGGCAATTCACCGCGTAGAAGAAGCCGCCAGGGATAGCGAGGCGGGCGTCCAGCGCGAAGAGCAGCGGCAGGCGCTCGGGCGTCTTCGGGTTCATCCCTTCGTCCCGGCAGGCCAATCGCCACGCGCGGCGAATGCCGTCCTGCGCGACCCTCGGCGTCCGCATCGCCTCGGCCGGCGTGTGGTGGAGGAAGCGGCCAAGCACCTGACGGCAGAAATCCCGATAGGCGCGCGTCGACAGGATGAACTCGTGCCAAGCCGTGTCGACGGCCTGGCTCGGCATCGCCACCCGCTGGCCGCGCGCCGCCATCGCGACCGCGAAGAACTGCCGAAGCCCGCGCATCACCAGGTCGCACTCCTCGGGCGTCAGGTGCGGGTACGTCGTCTGCAGCTTGCGAATGATGTGGTCTGGAAACGGGAAGGTCGCGAGCCGGTCGATCCGGCGCTTGTGCCGGAAAAGGGCGGCGAGCCCACCTCCCGTCAGGACCGCTCCAGCGATCAGGGTCACGCTCATCTGTGAAGTCTTCTACGACGCGAGCGTGACAGTTCAATGAAGGCGTTTGGTGGAACCTCAGTCGGGCGCCAGGACCTGACCTGGGATCAGCGCCGATGCCGGACCTTGGCCGCACCTCCCCGCTTCAACCGCTGCCGACCCATTGCGGACCCACGTAACTTCACGACAACTGACAAGCATGAACGTTGCGATGGGGGGCAATGACGCGAAACATCGGTCTCTTGCTCGGCGGACTTGGCGTCGCGCTCATCACGACAGTGTCAGCCTGGATTTGGTTCGCCGGAAGCGTTGTAGTTTCCGACCCGGGAGTGCACGCCAGTCGAGTTGAGGTCGCCGACGGCTCGGGAAATGCTCAGCGTCTAACGCGGGTTGGTGGTGCGCACATCCTCCTCCGCCCCGAGATAGAGGGGTCCGTCCGCGTGAGGTGCCGAAACGGTCGGCAGTTGGAAGGCGGCTACGTGACTCGACACGTCCATACGCGTTTGTCGCTCATGAGCGATGCAGACTGCGCGTTTCGCTGACGTCCGCTTTCCACCCGTCCGCGATGGGGCGCCGGTCATCGGCAAAGCCTAGGTCCGACAACGTCCGCAATCCACCCATCTCGGAGTTCGGAGGGTCCGCTTCGTGCGGCAAGCCTGAAGGTCTGCTTCGGGGCCAGAAACCGATGACCGCAACCGACCCGTTGCGGACGGCTGGAAAATCGTGAGGACTCCTCTCCCAAGCGCGGCAGCGCTGTGGGAGAGGCCGGGAGAGGGCGGCGCGGCTGGACGGGCCGAAGACGCCGCGTGGGACCCGGTCGAAGGTCAGGGGCGGAAAGCGCCTGATCCCGCTCGACGCCGCTCGATGTGACGCCCACGTCGGCTGGGGTCGGACTCGCGACAGGCGCTCAGGATGCGCCAGCTTGCCCGGTCGAGATTCTGGAGCACGGCGGCGTTGCCGAAGCGAAGCACGAGCAGGCCCTTCCCCCGCAGATAGGCGTCGCGGCGCTCGTCGTAGACCGTGCGCTCGGCATGCACGCCGCCGTCCAGTTCGACCACGACCGCAGCCTCGAGGCCCAGGAAGTCGACGATGAAGGGACCGACGATGGCTTGGCGACGCCACTTCCAGCCGTCCATCCGGTCGCCGCGCAGGACCTCCCAGAGGCGGGCCTCGGCTTCGGTCTGCTCGCGTCGGAGCCGGCGGGCCCGATCACGCCGCAGCTTGGCGGTGACGGACATGACCTTGCCCACAGGCGTCGCCTCCTGGTCCAAC
>NZ_JAEUMN010000114.1 GCF_016793225.1 Phenylobacterium sp. | reverse complement strand
CCGCCGGGCGACGTGGTGACCGTCGGCCTCTGGCGCGTGAAGGGCGAGGCCATCGCGACGGTCTCGGACAACGGCCCCGGCATCCCGCCCGAGAACCTCGAGACCGTCTTCGAGCGGTTCTACACCTCGCGGCCGAAGGGCGCGGCGTTCGGCGGGAACTCGGGCCTCGGGCTCTCCATCGCGCGCCAGATCGCCCAGGCGCACGGCGGCACGCTGCGCGCCGAAAACCGCACCGGGGCCGACGGCAAGGTCCTGGGCGCGATGTTCACCCTGATCCTGCCCGAGAGCGGGCCGTGACCATCGTCCATGGCGGCCTGGTCGCGCAGCGGATGGACGGCCTCTGGCGCGGCGTCCTCATCGAGGGCCCCTCGGGCGCGGGCAAGTCCGATCTGGCGCTGCGCGCGCTGGACCACGGCTTCCGGCTGGTGGCGGACGACCGGGTGATCCTCTGGGTCGCGCAGGGCCGCCTCTACGGTCGTGCGCCGGATACGCTGTCGGGCCTGATCGAGGTTCGGGGCGTCGACGTGATCGCCGCCACGCCCGTCCCCTTCTGCGAGGTGGTGCTCAAGGTCCGCCTCGGCGCGCCCGACCGGATCCCGGATTCCGCAACCGAGACGATCCTTGGAGTACCGACTCCACTCCTGGCGGCAGACCCGTTCGAAATCTCCGCCCCTGCGAAGTTAGGCCGCGCGATGGAGGTCTTTGACCCGGCGCACAAGAGGCGTATCTAGCTCGGCTCGCGCCGCTCCCTCAGGCGCCGTCTCGGGTGGGGATACCCTTGGATCGTCCGGCATGATCGGCCTCGTGATCGTCACTCACGGCCGTCTGGCGCAAGAGTTCGTGTATGCGATGGAGCACGTTGTCGGCCCGCAGGCGGCGGTCGAGGCCATCTGCATCGGGCCCGAGGACGACATGGAGAAGCGCCGCCTCGACATCCTCGCCGCCTGCGGTCGGGTGGACGCCGGCCAGGGCGTGATCCTGCTCACCGACATGTTCGGAGGCACGCCCTCGAACCTCGCCATTTCGGTAATGGAGCAGACCAAGGCCGAGGTCATTGCGGGCCTGAACCTGCCCATGCTCATCAAGCTCGCCTCGGTGCGCAGCCGCGCGCCCCTCGCCGACGCAGTTGCGGCGGCGCAGGAAGCTGGGCGAAAGTACATCTCCGTGGCCTCCTACGTCCTGGCCGGAGAGAAGTGAGCTGAGCGAAGCCTGCCGCACCGTCGAGATCGTCAACAAGCGGGGCCTGCACGCGCGCGCCTCCGCCAAGTTCGTCAAGCTCGCCGCCACCTTCGACGCCGAGGTGAAGGTCACCAAGGACGGCACCACCGTCGACGCCCGTTCGATCATGGGCCTGATGATGCTGGCGGCCGGCCCCGGCTCCGACATCGAGATCACCGCGGAGGGCGAGGAAGCTGACGTCGCCGTCGCCGCGCTGGCCGATCTGGTCGAAGGCCGCTTCGAAGAGGACGAGTAGCGCCGGACCCGCGCCGTTCATCCCGGCGTGGCGATGGGCCTAGGTCTTCAGCCGCCAGCCGGTGCGGAAGATCCAGGTGACGGCCGCGAGGCACAGGCCCAGGAAGCCCAGGGTGGCCGCGAGGCTGACGCCGACGCCCACGTCCGAGACGCCGTAGAAGCTCCAGCGGAACCCGCTGACCAGGTAGACCACGGGGTTGAAGAGCGCGATGGTCTTCCAGACCCCCGGCAGCATGTCGATGGAGTAGAAGCTGCCGCCCAGGAAGGTGAGCGGCGTCACCACCAGCATCGGGATGATCGAGAGCTTCTCCCAGCCGTCGGCCCAGATCCCCGTAAGGAAGCCGAACAGGCTGAAGGTGACCGACGTCAGGACCAGGAACGAGAGCATCAGCAGCGGATGCTCGATCTCGTACGGCACGAAGATCCGGGCGGTGGCCAGGATCACGAGGCCCAGCACCACCGACTTGGTCGTCGCAGCCCCGACATAGCCCAGCACCACCTCGGCGGCGGACACGGGCGCCGACAGGAGCTCGTAGATCGTCCCGGCGTACTTCGGCATGTAGATGCCGAACGAGCCGTTCGAGATGCTCTCGGTCAGGATCGACAGCATGATCAGGCCCGGGACGATGAAGGCGCCGTAGCTGACGCCGTCCATCGTGGGCATCCGGCTGCCGATCGCCGCGCCGAAGACGATGAAGTAGAGCGAGGTGGTGATCACCGGCGCCGCGATGCTCTGCACCAGCGTGCGCAGCCAGCGGTGCATCTCGAAGAGGTAGATGGCCCGGACGGCGTGGAGGTTCATGCGCGCGCTCCCCGCACCAGGCTGACGAAGATGTCCTCGAGGCTGGATTCCTCGGTGCGCAGGTCCTTGAAGTCGATGCCGCGCTCGGACAGCCGCCTGAGGAGCTCGGCGATGCCGGTGGACTCGGCCTGGGCGTCGAAGGCGTAGACGAGTTCGGTCCCCTCGCCCGCGAGCTCGAGCGCGAACCCGTCGATCGCCGGCGCCTGCGTCAACGGCTCCTGCAGGTGCAGCGTGAGCTGCTTCTTGCCCAGCTTGCGCATCAGCTGGGCCTTCTCCTCCACCAGGATGAGTTCGCCGTGGGAGATCACGCCGATGCGATCGGCCATCTCCTCGGCCTCCTCGATGTAGTGGGTGGTCAGGATGATGGTGACGCCGCTCTCGCGAAGGCGGCGCACCATGTCCCACATGTCCCGGCGCAGCTCGACGTCCACGCCGGCCGTCGGCTCGTCGAGGAACAGGATCGACGGCTCGTGGCTGAGCGCCTTGGCGATCATCACGCGGCGTTTCATGCCGCCGGAGAGCGCCATGATCTTGTCGTTGCGCTTGTCCCACAGGCTGAGGTCCCGCAGCACCTTCTCGAGGTGCGCCGGGTTCGGGCCCTTGCCGAAGAGGCCGCGGCTGAACTTCACCGTGTCCCAGACGGTCTCGAAGGCGTCGGTGGACAGCTCCTGCGGGACGAGGCCGATGCGGGCGCGGGCCGCGCGGAAGTCGCGGACGATGTCGTGGCCATCGGCGGTCACCCGGCCGGCGGTGGGCCGGACCAGCCCGCAGACGATGCCGATGAGGGTGGTCTTGCCGGCTCCGTTGGGGCCCAGGAGCGCGAAGATCTCGCCGCTGCGGATCTCCAGGTCCACGCCCTTCAGCGCCTGGAAACCCCCGGCGTATGTCTTCGAGAGACCCTCGATGGTGATGATGGGCGTGGCCACGGCCTCTCCTTCGGAACGTCCCCAGATAGGACGCGACGGGCGATGCGGCCAGACCGACCTTCGCCCGCCGCGGGCCGAACATCGCATAAAGGTTTCTTTATATCTTTCTTGCGAGACTGGGCGGCCGCGGCTATAGGAGCCGCCAACACATTCCCGCACCAGGATTGAAGATGACCGACTACGTCGTGAAGGATCTCTCGCTTGCCGACTGGGGCCGCAAGGAGATCGAGATCGCCGAAACCGAGATGCCCGGCCTGATGGCCGTGCGCGCCGAGTTCGGCAAGGCGCAGCCCCTGAAGGGCGCGCGGATCGCCGGCTCGCTGCACATGACCATCCAGACGGCGGTTCTGATCGAGACCCTCCAGGCGCTCGGCGCCGAGGTCCGCTGGGCGTCGTGCAACATCTTCTCGACCCAGGATCACGCCGCCGCCGCCATCGCGGCCAAGGGCACCCCGGTCTTCGCGATCAAGGGCGAGACGCTCGTCGAGTACTGGGAGTACGCGCACAAGATCTTCGAGTGGCACGACGGCGGCTACCCGAACCTGATCCTGGACGACGGCGGCGACGCGACGCTGCTGTGCGTCCTGGGCCCGAAGGCCGAGAAGGACCCGACCCTCCTCAACAACCCGACGAACGAGGAGGAAGAGGCGCTCTACACGGTGATGAAGCGCTACCTGAAGGAGAAGCCGGGCTTCTACACGGCCATCCGCGACGCCTGTAAGGGCGTGTCGGAAGAGACCACCACGGGCGTCCACCGCCTGTACCAGATGCACGAGCGCGGCGAACTGCCGTTCACCGCCATCAACGTCAACGACAGCGTCACCAAGTCGAAGTTCGACAACCTGTATGGCTGCCGCGAGAGCCTGGTGGACGCGATCCGCCGCGGCACCGACGTGATGCTGGCCGGCAAGGTCGCGGTCGTCCTCGGCTACGGCGACGTGGGCAAGGGCTCGGCCGCCTCGCTGCGCAACGGCGGCGCGCGCGTGGTG
>NZ_JAEUMN010000080.1 GCF_016793225.1 Phenylobacterium sp. | reverse complement strand
CGGGCCGGTCGGCGGTCATGGTCATGGGTCGCTCCCAACAGTTTTTCTCTGGCGTCCTTTGTCGCGCACTTTCGGGAGAATTCAAACAACTGTTTTAGGGATAGGCGCGGCGGCGCGCGGCGCCTGATCCGTCCCGGTCTTTGCCTGCGGCGAAACCGGGATGAGAAACCGGGATGACAGGCGTGGGAACTGGAAAAGAGACCTGTCATCCCGGCCGGGCCCCGGCCCAAGCCGGGGGGAGAGCCGGGACCCATACGCGCCGGATGGCCGGCGTCGTGGCGCGGCGGTGGTGTTCGGGTGGTTCTGAAACGCGGAGTCTATGGATCCCGGTCTTCGCCTGCGGCGAAACCGGGATGACAGCCGTGGGAACTGGAAAAGAGACCTGTCATCCCGGCCGGACCCCGGCCCAAGCCGGGGGGAGAGCCGGGACCCATACGCGCCCGATGGCCGGCGTCGTGGCGCGGCGGTGGTGTTCGGGTGGTTCTGAAATGCGGAGTCTATGGATCCCGGTCTTCGCCTGCGGCGAAACCGGGATGACAGGCGTGGGAACTGGAAAAGAGACCGGTCATCCCGGCCGGACCCCGGCCTAAGCCGGGGGGAGAGCCGGGACCCATACGCGCCCGATGGCCGGCGTCGTAGCGCGGCGGTGGTGTTCGGGTGGGTTCTGAAACGCGGAGTCTATGGGTCCCGGTCTTCGCCTGCGGCGAAACCGGGATGACAGCCGCTATTTCACCGGGACGTGGTCGACGTGGGGGCAGACGGCGGCGAGGAGGGCGGCGTTGTCGGCGCCTTCGGCCTTCTTCGGCGTGTCCTTGCGCCAGGTCGACTTGATGTCGAGCGGCTGGTTCGGCTTGTACGCGCCCAGGGTGATCATGTTCTTCTTCGCGCAGTCGATGGCGACCACGCTGCCGACGCCGTCGGGCTTGCCGGGGCCGGAGGGGCCGATCTTGGCGTCGGGCTTGGAGATCGCCTGCATCACGACGATGCGGCCGGTCTCGCGGTCCTTGTACGAGTAGTCGCCGTCATAGGACCACTGGATGCCGTTCGCGGCGTCCACGTACTTGGTCCACTTCTCGGCCGAAGCGGCGCCGGCGATGGCCAGGGGGGCGACGAGGCCCAGGGCGGTGGCGAGCGCAAGGGCGCGGCGCATTCTGTCTCTCCAAACGGTCGTTCGAGCGGTTCAGCCCGACCCTAGCGGCGGATTTTGGGCGCCTCCACACATTTCACGCGGGCGGCGCGGTCTGCCGCAGGCGTTCAGGCCGCCTTCCGCTTGGCCACGGCGTAGGCCTTCTCGGTCTCGCCGATGTAGTCGCGGGTGATGGGCAGCACGTCGACCCGCTTGGCCAGCTGGATCTGCCAGATGAACTGCCGCCGCGCCCGGAAGCTCTGCTCGGCGATCCCCAGGTAGAACTCGAACATCCGGCAGAAGCGCTCGTCGTAGAGCTGGGCGATGTCGGCGCGCGCCGCCGCGAAGCGCTCGCGCCAGTGGCGGATCGTCTCGGCGTAGTGCAGCCGCAGGATCTCGACGTCGGTGACGATGAGGCCCGCCCGCTCGATCGCCGGCAGCACCTCGGACAGGGCCGGGGAATAGCCGCCGGGGAAGATGTACTTGTCGATCCAGGCGTTGGTGGTGCCGGGCTCGGGCCGGCCGATGGCGTGCACCAGGCCGACGCCGTCGTCCTTCATCAGCCGCGCCACGCCGTCGAAGTACTCCTGGTAGTTCGGCCGGCCGACGGCCTCGAACATGGCGACCGACAGCACCCGGTCGTAGGTCCCCTTCAGGTCGCGGTAGTCGGTGAGCGAGAAGCGGGCCTTGTGCGCCAGGCCGAGCGCCTCGGCGCGTTCCTTGGCGACCTTGAGCTGCTCGACCGAGAGCGTGATCGCGTCCACCTCGACGTCGCAGTCCTCGACGAGCTGCAGGGCGAGGCCGCCCCAGCCGCAGCCGATCTCGACGACGCTCATGCCGGGCTGGGCCTGCAGCTTGGCGGCGATGTGCCGCTTCTTGGCGAGCTGGGCCTCCTCCAGCGTCATGTCGGGCCGCTCGAAGTAGGCGCAGCTGTACTGCATGTCCTCGTCGAGGAAGCGCCGATAGAGGTCGTAGGAGAGGTCGTAGTGGTGGGCGACGTTCCGGCGCGCCGCGACGCGGTCGTTGGCCTCGCGCAGCGTCCGCTTCAGCCACCGGCGGAAGGGGTTGCGGCCCTTCTTCTTGCGGTTCTCGGCGTTCGCCCCGATGAGGTCGATGAAGTCGTCGATGGACCCCTGCTCGAGCACCAGGCCGCCGTCCATGTAGGCCTCGCCCACGCCGAGGCCCGGCTTGGCGGCGATGCGGGCGGCCCACGCGGCGGTGGTGATCCGCGCCGTCAGCGGCGGCCCGGAGCCGTCGCCCAGCTTCAGCGTGCGCCCGCCGGGCAGCTTGAGGGTCAGGTCGCCGGTGCGGACGACCTTCTCGAGCATGGCCTGCAGTCCCATCTACGCCTCCCCGCGTCACTTTGCGGCGAGAGTAGGTCGGCCTCCGCGAAAGCCAAGACCGCTTGCGAATCCGGGGCCCCGTCTTGACTCGCGGCGGCGAGGTTCCTAACTGCCCCCCGACGTTGGCACTCAGGGGCTGGGACTGCTAACAGCCACGTCCTGCCCGGTCCGACGTCGCAGATTTGAACCCGTTCCGTACGGAAGAGAGAGAACAGACATGGCGTTTCGTCCCCTGGGAGATCGCGTCCTCGTCAAGCGCGTCGAGGAAGAAGAGAAGACCAAGGGCGGGATCATCATTCCCGACACCGCGAAGGAAAAGCCGCAGGAAGGCGAAGTGATCGCCGTCGGCCCCGGCAACCGCGATGAGGACGGCGACTACATCGCGCTGGACGTGAAGGTTGGCGACCGCATCCTGTTCGGCAAGTGGTCCGGCACCGAGGTCAAGCTCGACGGCCAGGACCTGCTGATCATGAAGGAAAGCGACATCCTGGGCGTGCTCGAGTCCGACAAGGTCGCGAAGGCCGCCTAAGCGCCGCACCGTCACAAACATTCAAGGAAGAGAGACAGCATCATGGCTGCCAAAGACGTCTATTTCGCCTCCGACGCGCGCGACCGCATGCTGCGCGGCGTCAACACCCTCGCCAACGCGGTGAAGGTGACCCTGGGCCCCAAGGGCCGCAACGTCGTCATCGAGAAGTCCTTCGGCGCCCCGCGCTCGACCAAGGACGGCGTGTCGGTCGCCAAGGAAATCGAACTCTCCGACAAGTTCGAGAACCTGGGCGCCCAGCTGATCCGTGAAGTCGCCTCGAAGACCAACGACAAGGCCGGCGACGGCACCACCACCGCCACGGTGCTCGCCCAGGCGATCGTCACCGAGGGCCTGAAGTCGGTGGCCGCCGGCATGAACCCGATGGACCTGAAGCGCGGCGTCGACAAGGCGGTCGCCAAGGTCATCGAGGAGATCAAGTCCAGCGCCCGCAAGGTGTCGGCCAACAGCGAGATCGCCCAGGTGGGCACCATCTCGGCCAACGGCGACGTCGAAGTGGGCGAGATGATCGCCCGCGCGATGGAGAAGGTCGGCAACGAGGGCGTGATCACGGTCGAGGAGGCCAAGACGGCCGAGACCGAGCTCGACGTCGTCGAGGGCATGCAGTTCGACCGCGGCTACCTGTCGCCGTACTTCATCACCAACGCCGAGAAGATGGAGGCCGACCTCGAAGAGCCGCTGATCCTGCTCTTCGAAAAGAAGCTCTCCTCGCTGCAGCCCCTGCTGCCGGTCCTCGAGGCCGTGGTCCAGTCGGGCCGTCCGCTGCTGATCATCGCGGAAGACGTGGAAGGCGAAGCGCTGGCGACCCTGGTGGTCAACAAGCTGCGCGGCGGCCTGCGCGTCGCGGCGGTGAAGGCTCCGGGCTTCGGCGACCGCCGCAAGGCCATGCTCGAGGACATCGCGACCCTGACTGGCGGCACGCTGATCAGCGAAGACCTGGGCATCAAGCTCGAGTCGGTCACCCTCGACATGCTGGGCAAGGCCAAGAAGGTCACCATCACCAAGGACGACACCACGATCGTCGACGGCTCGGGCGACAAGGCCGACATCGAAGGCCGCGTGGCCCAGATCAAGAAGCAGATCGAGGACACCACGTCGGACTACGACAAGGAGAAGCTGCAGGAGCGCCTCGCCAAGCTCGCGGGCGGCGTCGCGGTGGTCCGCGTCGGCGGCTCGACCGAAGTCGAGGTGAAGGAGAAGAAGGACCGCGTCGACGACGCCCTGAACGCGACCCGCGCGGCCGTGGAAGAAGGCATCGTCCCCGGCGGCGGCGTCGCCCTGCTGAAGGCCTCGAAGGTCCTCGACGGCTTCAAGGGCGACAACGACGACCAGGAAGCCGGCGTGGCCATCGTGCGCCGCGCGCTGCAGGCTCCGATCCGCCAGATCGCCGAGAACGCCGGCGTGGAAGGCTCGATCGTGGTCGGCAAGGTGCTCGAGAACCCCTCGCCCACCTTCGGCTTCAACGCCCAGACCGAAGAGTACCAGGACCTGGTGCAGGCCGGCGTCATCGACCCCGCGAAGGTCGTGCGCACCGCCCTGCAGGACGCCGCTTCGGTGGCCGGCCTGCTGATCACCACGGAAGCCGCCATCGTCGAAGCGCCCAAGAAGTCGGCCCCGGCCGGCGGCATGCCGGGCGGCGGCATGGGCGGCATGGGCGACATGGACTTCTAAGTCCTGCCCCGGGCTTGACCCGGGGACTGCGCTCAGCTGAACGCGTTGGAGAGGGCGGGACCGCAGGGTCCCGCCCTTTTTCGTTCGCCCAAATCCTGCCCCCAGGGCGCGGCAGCCTTCGCGGTCTCCCGGGGGAGGTTTCGATGTTCACCGCACTGCTGCTCGCGGCCGCGATCGCGCCCGTCATCGACGCCATCGCCGCCGAGCGTGCGGCGCAGGCGCGACTTCCGCCGCCGCGGGAAGACCGCGAGCGGCTGGAGCGCCTGGGACGGCTCGACCAGGCGCCGCGCATGGCGCTGAAGGACGTCGACCTCGGAAGGGCTCCCGAGGCCGAACGAGAGCTGGCCTTCAAGGCGATGGGCGCCGCGATGCAGAACGTCGATCGGACCGTGGAGGCCCAGGTGCTCGCGATGGTCCCGCCCGAGGGCTGGTTCTCCCGGAGCAAGTACGGCGAAGAGGCCTCGCGAGCCGCCTTCATGATCATCCAGCACAGCAGCGTCGAGAACTGGCGCCGCTTCCTGCCGGTCATCGAGCGGTTCGTCGCCCAGGGCGAGGCGTCGGGCGCCGACTACGCCCTGATGTACGACCGCCTGGCCACCACCGAGGGCCGCCCGCAGCGCTACGGCTCGCAGCTCCGATGCGTCGACGGCAAGCTGGCGCCGTTCCCGCTGGAGGACGCCTCACGGGTGGAAGCCTGGCGACGCGAGGCGGGCATGCCCTTCACCTACGCCGAGCAGCTTGCGAACCTGTCGAAGGTGAAGGTCCCGTGCGGTCCCGCCGCGCGGGCGGCCAAGCCGGCGCCCTAGCCCTCCCGCCGGCCGTCCTTGATCGCGGCGTTGCCGATCCAGCTCGCGAAGCCGGTGACGATCGCCGCGAGCACGCCCGGCACCAGCCCGTGCACCTGGAAGCCCTGCAGCAGCACCGCCACGAGCCCGATCATCATCGCGTTCACGACCAGCAGGAACAGGCCCAGCGTGAGGAGCGTCAGCGGCAGCGTCAGGATGACCACGATAGGCCGGACCAGGGCGTTGACGATCCCGAGCAGCAGCGCCGCCGCGATCAGGCTTCCCGTGCTGGTCACCACCACCCCGGGAACGATCCTGGACGCCACCCACAGCCCCAGGGCCGCGAACACGGCCCGCAGCACAAACCTCGCCAGCATCCGGGCGTCTCCTCTCCTCCGGCCGACCTTGGCCTTGGGCCGAGCCTAGAACAGTTCGGGACGGATTGAACCGTCGCCGCGACCGGGGACCCGGAGGGCTCGGAGAACAAGGGTCCGTTCATCATTCACCGGCAATGTGCGGCGGCCTGTCGCACTGGGGGGTGATCGGCGGGCGCAAGCAGGGGAAGGCGCAGCGTGGTCGGCGTCGCCGCAAGGCTGTTGGACGAGCGTCTGGACGCGGTGGCCGTCACCGCGCGCCGGATCTTCGGCGTCCGCATGGCCATGGGGGCCGGCGCCGCGGCGCTCACCGCCTGGCTGTTCGGCCTGACCACGGCGTCGTTCTGGCTGGCGGGCTTCCTGGCCGCCGAACTCATCACCCGCGTCGCCACCCGCCCGCTCAACGTCGGCGCGGCCCTGTCGCGGCGGGACCGGGCCGTCTACGCGCTGTCGATGGTGGCCTCGAGCAGCGTCTGGTCGACGCTCGCCGTGCTCTACTGGTCCACCGGCATCGAGCCCTATCGCCTGGCCGCCATGGCGGTGCTGGCCGGCCTGATGGTCCACGCCCAGGGCTTCTCGTTCCGGTCCCCGGTGGCGCTTGGCGCCCTCGGCCTGGTGCCCGCCGTCCTCTGGTTCCTGCTCCCCGTTGGCTTCGGCGGCTATGCCGGGGAGTCGATCGCCACGCTCGGCGTCGGGCTCCTGATGCTGCTGTCGTACGTGGTGGCGAGCGCCCGCGCCAACATCCGGTGCGCCGCGGAGCTGGCGTCGGCCCAGCGGTCCGCGGAGGCCGCCAACGAGGCCAAGTCCGCCTTCCTCGCCATGATGAGCCATGAGCTGCGCACGCCCCTGAACGGCGTCCTCGGCATGGCGCGCGCGCTCCAGCGGACCCCGCTCGACCATCGCCAGCAGGGCTACGTCGACACCATCCTGCGGTCCGGCGACGGGCTGCTCGCGATCCTTAACGACGTGCTGGACATCTCCAAGATCGAGGCCGGCCGGATGGACCTCGAGGTGGCGGGCTTCGACCTCCGCGCGCTGGCCGAGCAGTCGATCGAGCTGTGGTCCGAGACCGCCCGGGCGAAGGGCCTCGTCCTGCGGTGCGAGGTGGGACCCGACGTGCCGCCGCTCGTCACCGGCGACGAGACGCGGGTCCGCCAGATCGTGCTGAACCTGATCTCCAACGCGCTGAAGTTCACCGAGGCCGGGGAGGTCGTGCTGACGCTGCGCGCCGCGCCCTCGGCCGACGGCGACGGCGGCGTCGAGATCCTGGTGCGCGACACCGGCATCGGCATGTCCGCCGACCAGGTGGCGGCGCTCTTCCGCCCCTACGCGCAGGCCGACGCCTCCACGGCGCGCCGGTACGGCGGCACCGGACTGGGCCTGGCCATCTGCCGCAAGCTGGCGTCGATGATGGGCGGCGAGATCGCCGTCGAGACCGCGCCGGGCGCCGGCTCGACCTTCCGGGTGTTCCTGCCGCTTCCGCCGTCCCGTTCGCCCATGCCCGAGGAGGCGGCCCCCGCCGACCTGCCGACGCTGCGCATCCTCGTGGCCGAGGACAACCCCATCAACCAGGCCGTGGCGCGCGCCATCCTCGAGGCGGCCGGCGCCACGGTGGAGGTCGCGCCCGACGGGGCCCAGGCGCTCGAGCGGCTGAGGGTGGAGACCTTCGACGTCGTCCTGATGGACGTGCACATGCCGGTCATGGACGGCGTCGAGGCGGTGGGCCGCCTGCGCAGCGGCCAGGCCGGGCGCGCGGACGTCCCGGTGATCGCCCTCACGGCCGACGCCACGTCGGGCGAGGAAGGCCGCCTGAAGGCGCTGGGCTTCGACGCCCTGCAGCACAAGCCGGTCCAGCCGGCCGCCCTGATCGTCGCGATCGGCGAGGTCATCGAGGCCCGCCTCGCCAGCGCCGCCGCCGACGCCGAGGCGGTGGCGTAGCGGGCGGGGTCCTGCCGGCTACCCCCTCCCCGCCGGCGCGCCGCGCCGCCGGACCTCCCCCAAGGGGGGAGGACCTCGGGGTGATGCTCCCCCCCTGGGGGAGCTCGCGAAGCGAGAGGGGGCGACTAGCGCCGCGCCCGCGGGACTAGGCTCTTGCGGGTTCCGGGGCCGGGACGGTCTGCTTCAGGCGGCCGCCGAGGCGGATGGGTTCGATCCGGCGCGCGAGGCCGGTGGCGGGGTCCGTCTCGACGAAGACGCCGCAGACCGTGGCCGGCCCCTCGGCCGGCTTGTAGCGCCCGCCGGAGATGCGGGTGGTGAAGCGCCGCAGCGGCTCTTCCTTCTGGTTGCCGATCACGCTGTCGTAGTCGGCGCAGGCGCCCGCGTCGGTCTGGTAGGCGGTGCCGCCCGGCAGCACCTGGGCGTCGGCGGTCGGCACGTGGCTGTGGGTCCCCACCACCAGGCTGGCGCGGCCGTCGCAGAAGTGGCCCATGGCCATCTTCTCGGACGTGGCCTCGGCGTGGATGTCCACCACCACCGCGTCGGCGACGGCGCCCAGCGGACAGGCCTCGAGCTCCTTGTCGACGGCGGCGAAGGGATCGTCGAGCGCGTCCATGAAGACGCGGCCCAGCAGGTTCACCACCAGGATGCGGCGCCCCGCGTCGGTCTCGAAGAGCTGGGCCCCACGGCCCGGGGCCGCGGCGAGGGCGGGGTAGTTCAGGGGCCGGATCAGGCGGGGCTCGCGGACGATGTAGGTCAGCGCCTCCTTCTGGTCCCAGGAATGATTGCCCAGCGTCAGGCAGTCGGCGCCCGCCTCGAACAGCTCCTTGGCGGTGCTCTCGGTGATGCCGAAGCCGGCGGCGGCGTTCTCGGCGTTGACGATCACGAACTCGAGCTCGAGCTGGCGGCGCAGCCCCGGCAGGTGCTCGGCCAGGCCCTCGCGGCCCGACCGGCCGACCACGTCTCCGAAAAAGGCGAACCTCATCGCCTCTCTCTAGCGACGCGAAGGAAGCCCGTCTCCGTCAGAATGGCGTCGAGGGGTTCGTCGTGCGGCTCCATGGGCACCTGCGGCAGTTCCTGTCCGGCGTAGGCCACGCCGATCACCAGAACGGGCCGGGCGGCGCGCAGTTCGGCGATGGTCCGGTCGTAGCACCCCGCCCCCTGCCCCAGCCGCCCGCCCCTGCGGTCGAAGGCCAGGACCGGCGTGAACACGATGTCCGGCGAGACCCGCGGCGCGGCCGGCGTGGGCGCGAGGATGCCGAACGCGTCGGAGACCAGGGGGTCGCCCGGCGCATGGCGGCGGAATTCCAGCGGCGCGTTCCTGGCGACCGCGACCGGCAGGGCGACGGCGGCGCCGGCGATGCGGATCCCGCCCGGGTCGATCTCGGAGCCCACCGGATGGTAGAGGCCCACGACGCCGGCCTGCGGCAGGTCGGGGGGAACATGGGACGCGAGCCGCCCGGCCGCGTCCGGCGCCTCGGCGGCGAGGCGGCGGCGCAGGACCCGCATGCGGGCGCGGAGGTCGGTCTTGGACGTCACCCCCCGCTTCTAGCGCAGATGCCGCGTCCTATCGCCTGCGAAGGTCCCGGCGGCGCGAGGCGCGGCGGAGCCGGCCGGATCCCGCCGCAGGGCGTGCGGAGGCTCGGGGAGGATGGGTGGCGGCGCCGCGGGAGCCGTGAAGGACTGTTCAATTCCCTCGACCTGGATAGACCAGGTGGGCGCCGTGTGCCTGAGACCACGATCCCGGGCAGGGACAGCTCCCGTTGAGTGAATTAAGGTCGCTGGAATTTGGTTGCCTTCGACGCGAGCCGCAGCAAGACCCGCCGAGGCGTAACGTAGGACGCCGGGCCCCGGGGCTCAAGCGTCGCCGGGGGACGGAATGACATCCGAGCGCATGCAGGCCCTGCTGGACGAGGCCGTGACCCGGGGCGCGGCGCCCGGGCTGGTGGCGGGGGTGCTGCGCGACGGCGAAGCCCGGTTCTGGGCGGCCGGGGCGCGCGGCGTGGCCGATCCCACGCCGATGGACCCCGACGCGGTCTTCTGGATCGCCTCGTGCACCAAGGCGATCACCTCGGCGGCGGCGCTGCGGCTGGTCGAACAGGGCGCGCTGGACCTGGACGAGCCGGTGGGCGTGCGCATACCCGCCCTCGCCGAGCCCCAGGTGCTGGACGGGACGGGCCCCGACGGACGGCCGCGGCTGCGCGCGGCGCGGCGGCCGCTGACGCTGCGGTCCCTGCTGAGCCACACGTCGGGGCTGGCGTACGACTTCTTCAGCGCCGAGCTCGCCGGCTACTTCGCGGCCACGGGCGGAAGCCTCGCCGGATCGCTGGCGTCGGGGCCGCCCCTGGTGTTCGAGCCGGGCGAGGGCTGGCAGTACGGCATCGGCATCGACGTGGCCGGGTGGCTGATCGAGCACGCCACGGGCCAGACCCTGGCGGCGCACCTGGACGAGGCGTTCTTCCGCCCGCTGGGCATGACCTCGTCCAGCTTCGAACCGGGGCCGGACCTGACGTCGCGCATGGCCGGCATGCATCGCCGCGGCGCCGACGGCGGCTTCGAGCCGGCCGAACGCTTCCCCTCCGCGCCGGTCCTGCACGGCGGCGGCGGGCTGAACTCCACGGCGGGCGACTACCTCAGGTTCCTGGCCGCCGTGATCGCGGACGACGGCGGCGGCGTGCTGGGACCGGCGGCGCTGCGGGGGCTGCGCGAGCCGGCGGCCCAGGCGGGACAGGCAGGCTGCCTGGCGACCACCATGCCGCCGCTCAGCCACGACTTCCGGCCGATGCCCGGGACGCCGCTGTCCTGGACCCTGGGGTTCCTGCGCAACGACGCCGACGTGCCGGGCGCGCGGCGGGCGGGCAGCCTGGCCTGGGGCGGGCTGGCCAACTGCTACTACTGGGCGGACCCGGCGAGCGGCGTGGCGGGGGTCCTCTTCGGCCAGTTCCTGCCCTTCGCCGACCCCGGCATGCTGGCCACGTTCGAGGCGGTCGAGCGGGCCGCCTACGAGGCCTGAGGACGCAGGCCGCGCGAAGGGGCTTGGGCGATCCGCGCGCCGGGCTTACATCGGGCGCCTTGAGCACCGCGACCACCACCGCCGAGCAGAGCCTGGCGCGCCAGGCGAACGAGATCGCCCGCGACCTGACGCGGGCGAACCCGCGCGTCTACTGGACGGACCTGGCGGTGACGGCGCTGGTCACCTGGCTGAGCTTCCTCGTGGCCGCCACGGCCGCCTCGCCCGGCTGGGCGCTGGCCGCCGGCGCGGTCTGCGTGCTGGCCCTCTATCGCGGCATCAGCTTCATCCACGAGCTGACCCACCTGCGGCGCGACGACCTCCCCGGCTTCCACTTCGCGTGGAACGTGCTGATCGGCGTGCCCTGGCTCACGCCCTCGCTGCTGTACGAGGGCGTGCACATCCTGCACCACGCCAAGGACCGCTACGGGACCGCGCGGGATCCGGAGTACCATCCGCTCGCCCGGCGGCCGGTGGGCGAGCTCCTGGTGTTCCTGGGCATCGCCCTGCTGGCGCCGGTCGGGACCCTGCTCCGGTTCGGCGTGCTGGCGCCGCTGGGCTTCCTGATCCCGCCGGTGCGGCGGTTCGCGGTCGCGCGCGCCTCGGGCATGGTCATCAACCCCGGCTTCGCCCGCGAGGACTTCGACCGCGCGCGCTCGCCCGCCTGGCTGGCGCAGGAGGTCGGGGCGTGGCTCTGGAGCTGGTCCGTGGCGGGACTCGCGATCGCCGGCCTGATCCCCTGGCGGGTGGTGGCCACGGCGGCGCTGATCTTCTCGCTGATGACCTTCCTGAACCAGCTGCGCACCGCGGTGGCGCACCGCTGGGACAACGACGGCGAGGTCATGGCGCCCCTGGACCAGTTCCTGGACTCGGTGAACGTGCCGCCGCCCGCGCTGCTGCCGTTCCTCTGGGCCCCGGTGGGCCTGCGCTACCACGCCCTGCACCACCTGATGCCGCGCCTGCCCTACCACAACCTCGGGATCGCCCACCGGCGCCTGGTCGACGCCCTGCCGGCCGACCACGACTATCGCCGCGCGGAGGAGCCCGAACTCATCCCCGCCCTTGGCCGCCTGGTGGCTCGGATGCGGCGCAACCGCTGAACGCGGGCGGGCCGGAGACGCCGGCGCGACCTCAGGTCACCGCGTGGTAGGTCAGGGCGAGGCCCGAAATGCTGGCGCGCTCCTCGGTGGAGGCGACGGCGGGGTCGAGCTGGCGGCGGGCGGCGTCGGTGAGCAGGACCATGCCGCCCTGGGCCACGTCCTCGCCCAGCTTGGAGGCGAGGTTCACCTCGTCGCCGAACAGGTCCTCGTCGCCGGGCGCCAGGATGTCGCCGTAGCCGATGCCGATCGCCGCGTAGAGGCGCCGGCTGGCGGGCAGCAGGACGTTGACGGTGGAGAGCTGGCGCATGATCTCGCGCGCGGCCTTCACCGCCGGCGCCACCTCGTCGAACAGGCAGTAGAGGTTGTCGGCCTCGGCCTTCACCAGTATGCCGCCCAGCCCCTCGATCGTCGGCACCGCCAGCAGCCGCATCTGATGGATCATCACCAGGAACGAGACCACGCCGTGCACCTGGGTGGTGCGCGAGAAGCCGCTCATGTCGAGCACCAGCACCGCGCGGCGCTTGGTGAACTCGGCCTCGATCTGGGCCGAGATCTCGCCCCGGCGCTCGGGCTCCTCGATGATCTGCGACAGGAGGGCGTAGAGGCGGTCGTGCGGGTTCTGCGGCGATGCGGCCTCGGACGCGGCGCTGGTCATCCGTTCGCTCTCCCTCGCGGCATGGGCGCGATGCCACCGCCCCGGCCCCGACCTGTCAAGGCGACCCCTTGCGGAAGGTCGCGGAAAGCCCCACCCCTCTGCGGGATGACGGACGACGCCCTGGATCCCGCGCCGGCGAAGGCCGCCGCCCCGCCGAACAACCTGGTGGGCCTCGTCCTCCTGGCGGCGTTCGTCGCGCTGGGCTGGGGCCTGACGCTCGATCCGGCCGGCCGCACGCCGCTGACCTTCGCCTTCGTGATGGTGGGCTGGGTGCTCGCGGTGATGGCCCACGAGTTCGCCCACGCGGGCACGGCGTTCCTCGCCGGCGACCACACCGTCCGGGAGAAGGGCTACCTGAGCTTCGACCCGCGCCGCTACGGCGACATCGGGACCAGCCTCGTGATCCCGCTCATCGCCCTCGCGCTGGGCGGGATCGGCTTCCCGGGCGGGGCCGTGTACCTGCGCAACGACCTGATGCGCGGCCCCACGTGGCGCGCCGCCGCCTCGCTGGCCGGGCCCGCCGCGACCCTGGTCGTGCTGCTCGGCCTCGCCGGCGTGCTGGCCCTGTGGAGCCGCACGGCGCTGCCGAGCGGGCTCTTCGCGGGCCTCGCGATGCTGGCGTTCCTCCAGGCCACGGCCCTCATCCTGAACCTGCTGCCGGTCCCGGGCCTGGACGGCTTCAACGCCATCCGGCCCTTCCTGCCGCCGGGGCTCGCCGCGCGGGTGGCGCGCTACGAGGGCCTCGCGCTCATCGCGCTGCTGGGCCTGCTGCTGCTGGTCCCCGGGTTCGGCGCGGTGCTGTTCGGCGCGGCCGCCGACCTGGCCCGCGCCCTCGGCGTGCCGGGCCCGGCCATCGCGGAAGGCTGGGCGGCCTTCCACTTCTGGCGATGACGGGCGCCTGATCCGCGCTTGAGCGCCGCCCGGCGCCCCGATACCGTCCGTCCGTCGGGTCCGCGAGCGGAGGGCGGCATGCTGGGCGTCACCGAGATCATGAAGGCGCTCGGGCTGTGGGCGCTCGTGGCGCTCGCCGCCTACGGGGCCAGCCTGAGTCCCCTGGGCGGCTGGGCCTGGCTGATCCTGATCGCGCCGCTGGCCGCCTGGATCGGGCTCGTCTTCGTGGGCGCGCCTGCGCGGGCGGCCAAGGCCGAGGCCATCCTGGCGCGCACGCTGATGACCGGCGAGACGGTCACCGCCCAGGCGATCCAGCATCGCGTCTTCGCCCTCTTCCGCCGCCGCACGTCGCTGGCCATCACGTCGAGCCGGGTCGTCGCGGTGCATCGCGGGCTGCTGGGCGGGTTCCGGATGGCCGACATGCAGTGGAAGGACCTGAAGGACGTCCGCATCGAAGCGAACATGCTGGAGGGTCTGTGCGGGGCGAACCTGGCGTTCGACACCCTGGTCGCAGGCTATGCCGGCATCGCGGTCCCCGGCGTGCCCAGCGGGCCGGCCACGGAGATGTACGCCAAGGCCCAGTACGAGGAGCAGGCCTGGGAGGAGAAGCGGCGCATCCGGAGCCTCGAGGAGACCCGCGCGGCCTCGGGCGGCGTGACCATCGGCGGACACGGCGGCGAGGCCGGGGCCCCGGCGACCGAGCGCATGGTCGACGAGATCCGCAAGGCCAAGGAGCTGCTGGACTCCGGCGCCGTCAGCGACGCCGAGTTCCAGGAGATGAAGGCCAAGATCCTGGGCCGCGCCTGACCGCCGGGATTCCGGCGGTTTTCCCCCCGCAAGTGTTCCGTGCGCGCCTCAGTTGCTGGCGCGAAACAATCCGTGCACGATAGGGTTGCTTGGTTCTGGGGGGACCGACATGCTCTTTGTCCTGAGCGGGGTGGGACAGGATCTGGCGTTGCCTGTCGACGCGGGCGTCCTGGGCGCGTTCGACGACGCGGTGCGGGCGGCCGAGGCGATGCTCGAGCGATATCCGACCTGCGAAGCCGTGGAGATCTTCACCGACGGGCGTTTCGTCCGCGACGTGGAGCGGCTGCCAAACTGACGCAGCGGAACAACCGCGTTTGCCACGAAGCAGCCTGCGGACTAAGGTCACGCTTGCTGGAGGCAACTCAACGGGAGCAGCCAGTGGGGCGGGCTCCGAGGTCAGCACCGGATACCGCCCCTTCCCAGCCCGCGCGCGATCCGCGACTGCGTTTCCCGGCATGAGATCGCCATGAACCACACCGTCCGCACGTGCGGAACCTGCAGCCTCTGCTGCAAGGCGATGGGCATCGAGGAACTGAAGAAACCCGCGGGCGTCTGGTGCGAGCACGCGCGGCCTGGGCGCCCCGGCGGGGCCTGCTCGATCCACGAGACGCGCTATCCGATCTGCCGCGGCTTCCACTGCCAGTGGATCGTCAGTCCGGATGTCCCTGAAGAGCTGAAGCCCAGCAAGTGCAAGGTGATCCTCACGGGTGTCCAGGGTGCAGGGGACGACCAGCTCGTCGCCTACTGCGATCCGGCCGACCCCGGAGCGTGGCGGCGGGGGGCGATCTATGGCTTCCTGAAGCGCCAGACCCGGCGGCCCGATGGGCGTCCGCGCACGGTGATCGTGCGGGTGGGACCACGCTACTGGCTCGTGACCCATGATGCGGACCTCGACCTCGGCGAGGCGGGGGGCCGCAAGCGCTTCCGGATCGAGCCGGGCCCCGACGGCCGGCCGGTCGCCAGGCTGGTGGAGGACTCGAGCCAGTCCGGTCGGCCCGCGGAGGCTTAGGGCGTCCACATACAAGAAGGTCCCCGGCGCAAGGCCGGGGACCCCCGAAAAGGCTCAGACTGAGCGGCGGCTCAGATGGCGGAGACCCACCGGCGCCGCTGCCGCAGGGCGTACCCCGCGCCACCGAAGCCCAGGATCATCAGGCCCCAGGTGCTCGGCTCGGGCACCCCCGTCACCGGGCAGTTGGCGATGCAGCGGGCGTCACGCGCCGCAACGTTGATGGATTCACCGGCATCCGGCTGGATGTGGCCGAGGAACCACCAGCCGCCCGCGTTCGAATTGAAGCGGTTGCCGTCGCCCAGAGAGTCCACCAGGCCGCCCGGCCCCGGGACCACGCCCGTGCCCGCGAACGTCAGGCCGTTGGCGTTGTAGGCCGTGAACTGCAGCGGATTCACGCGCGCGTTCTTGCCGCTCGCATTGATGTAGAAGTGATCCGTGAACGTGCCCCACGGCGAGTGGGTGTACGACGTCGGGCTGTACACCACGTTCGGGCTGTTGTGGTTCTCGGTGATCTGGGTGGCGCCGTCGTCCAAAAGGTTGAACGCGAAGATGTTGTTCACGCCCGACTGCTGCCACACGCCGTCGTAGATCGTCGCGGTGATGTTGAGGGTCTTGCCGTCGCCGACCTCCTCGATCACGATTTCGCCGAACGGGCCGCCCAGCGTCGGGCCGTTCACGTCCCAGTGGTCGATGATCGACAGGTAAGTGGCCGCCGAGGCGGACGACGCCGCCATGCCCAGCGCGCCTGCGGCCACTGCCGCCAAGAGTTTCAGCTTCATTTTGTTCTATCCCCGGATCGGGGCCCCCAATCACACTGCAGGGGTAATGACATCTTAACCGGAGGTTTGAGACTCGAACGCCTGAAAGGAGAATCCGCCGCCTAAAGCGTGTGGCCCTTTCAGGAGCGGCTCAGCGGTCCGCCGGGTCCTCGTTCATGCGTCGCCGCGCTTCCGCGTACGGGGATGCGAAGGGATGCACCCCGAGCGTCTGGCGGACCTCGTCCAGGCGGAGGTTCCACAGCTCCGGCCACGGCGCACCGAGCAGCAGCGGCGTCTCGCGTCCGTGCGCCCATGCCCTGAAGATGCAGTCGAGCCGCAGGTCGACGCTGTCGGGTCGGGCGAGGCTAAGCGCCGTCAGCGTCGCCGCCGTGGAGAGCGCCGAGTAGTGGTGGCCCGTCTGTCCCATCAGGAAGGCGCCGAAGGCCACGCGGTCCAGGCGCGCCGGTCCGTACCCCGCGACCACGCCCAGCACCGCCAGGGACTGGATCGTGTGCACGTTGATGTAGGCGAGCGGCGCCGGCATGTGCCGAAGCAGCGCGACCAGTCCGCCGCCGAACGGCGCGGCGAAGCCGTCGCCGCCGGCCAGCCGGTCCTGGCGCAGCAGGAATCCTAGGGATGCCGGCGGAGCGCCCTCCATCACGGCGGGATCGTAGGGCTCCGGAATGCCGCCGGCGGCCGCTTCCACGACGCCGGGATAGTCCATCGCCGCGACAGCCATGCGCGCGTTGATGCGCGGGTCCAGCTCGCCGGCCGCGCGCAGCGTGGCCGCGGCCAGGGCCTGGTGGGTCGCGTCCGTCGGCAAGTGCACGAGGTCCCAGAAGGCGTCCCAGAAGCGGTCGGAGATCGGCAGCGGCTCCTCAAGCCGCAACCGGGGCGGGAAAACCGGCTGCGACAGCCAGCCGGCGGCGGCGTTGTCGTAGACGTCCATCAGCCGCTCGGGCGAGGCGGCCGCCACGTGCACGGCCTTGGCCGCCAGGGCGCGCAGCCCCACCGTCGTCACGCCCCGCCGAAGGCCCACCGCCACCGCGCCGGCATCGCCGCCGCCTGTCGCGGCCATTTTTTCGAAGGCGTCCTTCGCCGTGGCCCGCATGCCTGCGTCCCCTGGTGGGCCAATCAATTCCGCGCCCGGCAAGACTGCCAGTGGCGACGGCGGGCTGTCGAGCGGCTCCAGGTTGCAGGCGGCGACGCCCGATGCCGCCCGCCGCACACTCGCCCGGGGGGAGAATCTTCAATCTTTAGCGCGAGGCTTGAGATATTGCGGTGAACTCAATGAAGCCACGCTTATGTATGGGGCAACGGTGATGCGTAATGTTTTCGGCGGGCTCGCCGTAGCGGCTGCGATCGTGGCGGCCACTCCGGCCGCGGCGGCCGTGACGCTCGAGTTCAATCCCTCGTGGGGGTCCACGGAGAACACCGGCGCCACCGCGACGGCGACATTCACGTTCACCGACGTCGGCTCGAACGTGCAGATGGACCTGGTGCTCGCGAACACCACGGACGGCACGGACGGCCTGGGCGCCACGGCGGCGACCCTGGTGGCGTTCGCCTTCGACCTGCCGACGTTCACCGGCCTGACCTACAGCTCGAACGGCACGACCTTCACCAAGCTGTGGACCAATCCGTCGCTCCCGCCCCTGGGCACGTTCGACCGCGGCATCAGCCTGAACCGCAACAGCTTCGGCGGCGGCAATCCGGGCGGCGGCGTGACGGCCGGCAATTCGCTTGGGATGGTCCGCTTCACCGTGGACACCATCCTGGACGCCGCGGCCTTCGAGAGCGCGTTCGCGGCGGGTTATCTCGCGAACGGGACCTTCGATGCGGCCGTTCGCTTCCAGCAGGTCAACGCGGGCGGGGGTTCCGACAAGGTCCTCGGCGGCCTGCCGCCGCCGCCCGACCCGCCGCCGACCATCGTGCCCGAGCCGTCGACCTGGGCGCTGATGATCATGGGCTTCATGGGCGCGGGCATGGTCCTGCGCCGGCGGCGCGCCGTCACGGCCTGAGCGCGGGATTTCAGTCACGGCGCGGATTGGGGCATCCTGCCTCCCGCGCCATGACCCCGCCGATTCGCCCCATCCGCATCCTGGGCCTGGACCCGGGCCTGCGCCGCACCGGCTGGGGCGTCATCGCCTGCGAGGGCGCGCGCCTGAGCCACGTGGCCCACGGCGTCATCGCGCCCAAGGACACCCTGCCCTTCGCGGAGCGCCTCCACACGCTGTTCGTCGAGATCGAGGCGATCATCGCCGCGCACGCGCCTGACGAGGCGGCGGTCGAGGAGACCTTCGTCAACGCCAACGCCCAGTCGGCGCTGAAGCTGGGCCATGCGCGGGCCATGGCCCTGGTCGTCCCGGCCCGCGCCGGCCTGCCCGTGGCCGAGTACGCCGCCACCGTGGTCAAGAAGGCGGTCGTGGGGACCGGCGGGGCCGACAAGGCGCAGGTGGGCTGGATGATCGCGCGCCTGCTGCCGTCCGCCGGCAAGACCACCGCCGACGCCGCCGACGCCCTGGCCGTCGCCATCGCCCACGCCCACGCCCGCACGGCCCGGCGGGTGGCGTAGGCCGCCGCGCAGGCCCGTCCGACCGCTCGTCGCGGGGGCCCTTGAGCGGCCGGCGCCGGCGCGCAAGATGCGGCGATGAGCATCGATCGCAGGACCGCCCTGGGCGCAGCCGCCGCCATCACCCTCGCCGCGCCGGCCGCGCGGTCGGCCCCGCGCGCCGCTCGCCCCCTGAACCTGCTGATCCTGGGCGGCACCGGCTTCATCGGCCCGCACCAGGTGCGCTATGCGCTCGCCCGCGGCCACAGGGTGACGATCTTCAACCGCGGCCGGCAGGCCAAGGAATGGCCCGGAGAGGTCGAGCAGCTCCTGGGCGACCGCAACACCGGCGACCTGAAGGCGCTGGAGGGGCGCAGCTGGGACGCGGCGATCGACAATCCCACCACGCTGCCGTTCTGGGTGCGCGACGCGGCCCGCGTCCTCGAGGGCCGGGTGAAGCAGTACATCTTCATCTCGACGATCTCGGTCTACGCCGCCGCCGACCGGCCCGCGGACGAGACCGCGGCGGTGCTGCCCTACGAAGGGGCCGACGTGATGGCCGAGACGGCGGAGACGCTGCGCGCCAGCCAGGGGCGGCTCTACGGACCGCTGAAGGCCGCCAGCGAGCAGGAGGCGCGCCGCCGGTTCGGAGAGGCCGCGACCACGGTGATCCGACCCGGCCTCATCGTCGGCCCGGGCGACCAGACCGACCGGTTCAGCTACTGGCCGGTGCGGCTCGCCAACGACGGCGGCCGCTGGGGGCCCGAGGCGCTGGCGCCGGGCGGCGGCGAAGACCCGGTTCAGGTGATCGACGCGCGCGACCTCGCGGAGTGGACCGTCCGGGTGGCCGAGCGGCGGGCGGCGGGGACCTTCAACGCCACGGGGCGGCCCATGCCGATGCGCCGGATGCTGGCGACCGTCGGCGGCGCCGTGCAGTCGAACGCGAAGCTGGTGTGGGCGCCCGACGACTTCCTGGCGGCCGAGAACGTGCAGGCCTGGAGCGACATGCCCGTCTGGATCCCGTCGCGCGGCGGCGACTCCGCCGGGTTCCACCGGCGCAGCATCGCGCGCGCCGAGGCCGCCGGCCTCACCTTCCGCCCGCTGGCTGGGACCGCCGCCGACACCCTGGCCTGGTTCCGGGAGCAGCCGGCCGAGCGGCAGGCCAGGCTCCGCGCGGGCCTCACCCCCGAGCGCGAGGCGGCGCTGCTGGCGAAGCTGAAGGCGCGAGGATAGCTCGGCCGTTCACCGGTCGTTCCCCCGGAGTCCCGCCTGCGGTACCTCTGGGCGGCAGATGTCCCCGGTGATTCGCACATGATCGGCCGCCTGCGCGGCGCCGTCGCCGAGGTCGGCGAGGAAGACGCCCTGATCGACGTGATGGGCGTGGGCTATGTCGTGCGCTGCGGCGCGCGCACGCTCTCGCGCCTGCCCGAGATCGGGGCCGAGACGCTGCTGCACGTGGAGAGCGCCTGGGGCGAGCAGACCGGACTGGTCCTCTACGGCTTCCTGGACCGCGCCGAACGGGGGGCCTTCGTCCAGCTGCGGACCATCCAGGGCGTGGGGCCGAAGGCGGCCCTGGCGGTGCTCGACGTCCTGCCGCCCGCCGAACTCGCCGCCGCCGTGGCGCGCGAGGACAAGGCGCTGGTCGCCCGCGCCCAGGGGGTGGGCCCCAAGCTGGCGCTGCGGATCGTGACCGAGCTGAAGGGCAAGCCGCTGGGCGACGGAACCGTCGCCGCCTTCCACGCCCAGATCCAGCCCGTGGCGCCGTCCCGGCCCAGCGCGTCCGGCGAGGCGGTCGCCGCCCTGATGGGCCTGGGCGTCGCCGAGCCCGCCGCCCGCCGCGTCGTGGAAGCCGCCGCGCTCCGGCTGGGCGAGGACGCCGAGCCGCCGGCCCTCATCAAGGCCGCCCTGCAGGAGCTGGGGCGTTGAGCACGCTAGAGCGCCGCAGGCGCCCCGATTCCAACCACCAGGAACACCAAGCCCGCCATGTCAGGCCGTGGCGTCCTTGTGCTCTTGGCGAGCTTGGTGGTGCATTCGCCGGGCTTCGACCATGACCCGCATCGTCTCGGGCGAGCCCCAGCCCTTCGAGGGCGCGGACAAGGCGCTGCGGCCGCAGACGCTGGGCGAGTTCGTCGGCCAGGAGCAGGCCAAGGCGAACCTGCGCGTCTTCATCGAGGCGGCCCGCAACCGCGCCGAGGCGCTGGACCACGTGCTGCTGTTCGGCCCCCCGGGCCTGGGCAAGACGACCCTGGCCCAGATCGTCGCCCGCGAGCTGGGCGTGAACTTCCGCGCCACCTCGGGCCCGGTCCTGGCCAAGGCCGGCGACCTCGCCGCCATCCTCACCAACCTCGAGCCGCGCGACGTCCTCTTTATCGACGAGATCCACCGCCTGGCCGCGAACGTGGAGGAGATCCTCTACCCGGCGATGGAGGACCACGTGCTGGACCTCGTCATCGGCGAGGGGCCCTCGGCGCGGTCGATCCGCATCGACCTCGCGCCCTTCACCCTGGTGGCGGCGACCACGCGCGCCGGGCTCCTGGCCACGCCGCTGCGCGACCGTTTCGGCATCCCGATCCGGCTCGAGTTCTACACCCACGACGAGCTGACCCGGGTGCTGCTGGGCGCCGCCGCCAAGATGGGCGCGCCGCTCAGCGAGGACGGGGCGCTGGAGATCGCCCGCCGCGCCCGCGGGACGCCCCGCGTCGCCGGCCGCCTGCTGCGGCGGGTGCGCGACTTCGCCGCCGCCGACGGCGCGACGGTGATCGACCGCAGGCACGCCGCCAGCGCGCTGGCCCGCCTGGACGTGGACGAGCAGGGACTGGACGCCCTGGACCGCCGCTACCTGCGCGCCCTGATCGAGAACTACGCCGGCGGCCCGGCGGGGGTGGAGACGCTGGCCTACGCCATCGCCGAGGCCCGCGACGCCGTGGAGGACGTCATCGAGCCCTTCCTGCTGCAGCAGGGCTTCATCCAGCGCACGCCGCGCGGCCGCATGGCCTGCGCCAAGGCCTACGACCACCTGGGCCTGGCCGCCCCCAGGACGACCCCGCCGGCCGCCTCGGGGGACCTGTTCGAATGAGCGCGCCCCGCTCCGGCTCCGGCGCCCTCCGCCTCCTCCTGCGAAACGCCGGGAGCCGGATGGGAACGGCTCACGCCCACGGCTGTCATCCCGGTTTCGCCGGAGGCGAAGACCGGGACCCATACGCGCCCGATGCGCGAGACGGCCCGCGGGCGGCCGCCGCGCCTCATGCGGACAGGCGGAGTCTATGGGTCCCGGTGTTCCGCTGCGCGGAAACCGGGATGACAGGGGTGTTGGGCATGGCGAGACGCGCTTCCCGAGCGCCCAGCGGCGGAGCGAGCCGCGAAGCGCAGGCCGCGGGGCGTTTCGCATGACCCTGGACGCCGCCCCCTCCGCCGGCTGGCTGGACGGCCGCGAGCATGTGCTGCCGGTGCGCATCTACTACGAGGACACCGACTTCACCGGCATGGTCTACCACGCCAACTACCTGCGCTATTTCGAGCGCGGGCGGAGCGACTTCTTCCGCATCGCCGGGATCAGCCACACCGAGCTGCTGCAGATGGCCGAGCCCACCGCCTTCACGCTGGTGCGGATCGAGGTCGACTACCGCAAGGCCGCCCGGGTCGACGACGCGCTGCTGGTGCGCACCGGCTACGACGCGGTGCAGGGCGCGCGCCTGCTCGTCAGCCAGCGGGTCGTGCGCGGCGACGAGCTGATCGCCGAGGCGAAGGTCCAGGCCGTGTGCATCGACCTGAAGGGCCGCGCCAAACGTCCGCCGCGCGAAATGGTCGAAAAGCTACGCCCGTACTTCGCGCCATAAGTTCGCCACGCAAGCCCCCCAACCACGAGCCGATACGAGACAGGAGAGACGATGGACCCGGCCGCCGTAACGCCCGAGAGCTTCGACCTGCTTTCGATCTTCCTGCGCGCCGACTGGGTGGTGAAGCTGGTCATGATCGGCCTGGCCGCCGCCTCGCTCTGGTCGTGGACCATCATCCTCGACAAGATGTTCCGCTTCCGGGCGCTGGGGCGCGAGGCCGACCAGTTCGAGGACGCCGTCGCCTCGGGCCGCAGCCTCGAGGACGTCGCCCAGGAGGCCGGCGAGCGGCCCGCGCACGCCCTGCCGCGGATGCTCCAGGGCGCGCTCAAGGAATGGCGCGACGCCCGCGCCAAGGGCGCGGTCTCGGAGGGCCAGGTCGCCTTCCTGATCCAGCGGATCGACCGCCACCTCGACGCCACCATCGCCCGCGAGAGCGCCCGCGTGGAGGCCGGCCTGGGCTCCCTGGCCATCGTCGCCACCGCCTCGCCCTTCGTCGGCCTGTTCGGCACCGTCTGGGGGATCATGAAGGCGTTCCAGGCGATCGCGGTGCAGAAGAACACCTCGCTCGCCGTGGTGGCCCCCTCGATCGCCGAGGCCCTGCTGGCCACCGCCATCGGCCTGGCCGCCGCGATCCCGGCCTATGTGTTCTACAACAGCTTCTCGACCGCCGCTGGCAAGTACGCGGCCCGGCTGGAAGGCTTCGCCGACGACCTCTCGACGGCCATCCAGCGCCGGCTGGCGGAGCGGGCCTGACCCATGGCGCTCTCGGCCAACGACGCCTTCGCCGCCACGGGCGGCGCCAAGCGGCGGCGGCGCTACGGCCGCGGCCGCCGCGGCGCGCTCAGCGAGATCAACGTCACCCCCCTGGTGGACGTGATGCTGGTGCTGCTGATCATCTTCATGGTCTCGGCGCCGCTGCTCACCGCCGGGGTGCCCGTCGAGCTGCCGAAGACCGAGGCCGGCGCCATGCAGGACGTGCCCGACCCGATCACCATCTCGATCCGCCCGGACGGGGCGCTCTACGTCGGCGACCAGCCGGTCCCGTTCTCCAGCCTCTCGCCCCGCCTCACCGCCATGGCCACGGACCGGACGCGGCCGATCTACGTGCGCGCCGACGGCAAGGCGAGCTATGAGGTCGTGGCCCGGGTCATGGCGTCGCTGTCGACCTCGGGCTTCACCTCCATCAACCTGATCACCGACACCGGCGGTCCCTCCTCCGGAGGCGACGACACCGACGAGGCGGGCGGATGAGCCGGGCGCGCGGCCTCAGCTTCGAGCGCTCGCCGGCGGCCCTCGGGTCGCTGGCGCTGCACGGGGTGGTGGCGGCCGCCTTCATGATCAGCTGGGGCAGCCGCGAGCTGAAGATGGGCTCGGTGGTGCCGGTCACCGTCGTGGCCAGCGGCCCCGCCGAGGCGCGCCCCGCCGAGCAGGGCCCCCAGGAGCTCGAGGCGCAGACCGAACAGCAGACGCCGGACGCGCCGCCCGAGCCCGCGCCGCCCCCGCCGCAGCCGGCCCCCCCGCCGCCGACGCCCGCGCCGAAGGCCGCAGCCCCCACGCCCAAGGCCGCCGCGCCGCCCGCGAAGTCCCGCCCGGCGGAGCCCAGCCTCGACCTGGACGCCCTGGCCGCCAGCCTCACGCGGCCGGCCCGCAACGCGCCCCAGCGGCCCTCCTCCGCGCCGCGCGGGCCGACCCGTCCGTCCACGGCCCCCGTGGCGCGCAACACCGACGGCTTCGCGGCCACGACCGGCGTGGCGGTCTCGTCCACCATGCAGGGCGAGCTCGAGCGCAACTGGAACATCGACTGCAGCCTCTCGGCCAGCCGCGACGTTTCCGTGCGGGTGCACTTCACCATCGGGGCCGGCGGACGGCTGGCCGGCGACCTCGACGTGGAGTCCATCGGCGCGGCGAGCCCCGCGGTGAAGGCCGTCGCGGAGGAACGGGCCAGCCGGGCCGTCCTGCGGTCCCAGCCCTTCAGCCGGGAGCCCCGCCAGAACTGGGGCCGGCGCGTCTATGCCGATTTCAGCGCCCGCGACTACTGCGGCAGACCAGGAGCCTGATGATGCGGATCAAAGCCTTCGTGGCGGCGCTGGCGGCGGCGCTCGGCGCCCTCGCGGCGGTCCTGCCCTCGCCGGCGGCGGCGCAGCTCAGCGTCACCCGCGGCGACGTGAACCCCATGGCCGTGGCCGTGCCGTCCTTCGCCGGCGGCCAGGTGGGCGCGGACATCAGCCAGGTGATCGCGGCGAACCTGCAGCGCTCGGGCCTCTTCCGGCCGCTCGACCCCGCGAGCTTCATCGAGAAGGACCTGTCGGCGGCCGTCCAGCCGCGGTTCGCCGACTGGAAGACGATCAACGCCCAGGCGCTGGTCAACGGGCAGGTGACCGTCGACGGCAACCGCCTGCGCGTGGATTTCCGCCTGTGGGACGTCTACCGCGAGCAGCAGCTGCTCGGCCTGCAGTTCACCTCCAGCCCCGAGAACTGGCGGCGCGTGGCGCACAAGATCTCGGACGCGGTGTACGAGCGGCTGAGCGGCGAGAAGGGCTACTTCGACACCCGCGTGGTGTTCGTCGCCGAGAGCGGCGGACGCGGCAAGACCGTCAAGCGCCTGGCGATCATGGATCAGGACGGCGCCAACCCCAGCTACCTCACGGGCGGCGAGTCGATCGTGATGACGCCGCGCTTCTCGCCCACCAGCCAGGAGATCACCTACATGGCGCTGCGGCCCGACAGCGCCACGGTCTATCTCTACAACCTGCAGAGCGGCCGGCGCGAAAGCCTGGGCAGCTTCCAGGGCATGGTCTTCGCGCCGCGGTTCTCGCCCGACGGCGGCAAAGTCATCTTCTCGGTGGAGCGCGGCGGCAACTCGGACCTCTATGTGATGAACCTGTCCAGCCGCACCTCGACGCGGCTCACCACCGACCCGGGCATCGACGTCTCGGGCTCGTTCTCGCCCGACGGCTCGCGCATCGCGTTCACCTCGGACCGCGCCGGATCCCCTCAAGTCTACGTGATGGGCGCGGACGGCTCGGGCGCGCGCCGGATCTCGTCCGGCGGCGGCTCGTACACCACGCCGGTGTGGAGCCCCACGGGGGAATTCATCGCTTTCACAAAGCAGACGGGCGGCCAGTTCCACATCGGCGTGATGAAGCCCGACGGCTCGGACGAGCGCCTGCTGACCACCAGCTACCTGGACGAGGGCCCCACCTGGGCGCCCAATGGTCGCGTTCTTATGTTCTCCCGTGAAACCCCGGGCGGCGCGCCCAAGTTATGGATGGTGGATGTCACTGGGCGAATCCTTCAGCCGATGCCTTATCCCGGCGCCGGGTCGGACCCGGCCTGGTCGCCATTGCTTAACTAGTCTTCGCCTCAATCCCGCCGGATAGAGCGCGACAGTGATTCGACAACCTCGACTGCAGGAGACGCTGATGGTTCGTAGCTTGAACGGCCGCACGATTGTCCGGCTTGCTCTGGTGGGCGTGGCCGCCGCGTCGCTCGGCGCGTGCGCCAAGAAGGCCCAGCCGGCCTATCCGACCACCACGACGCCGCCGGTGGCGCAGCAGCCGCAGACTCCGCTGCCGCCCAGCGGGCCGGGGGATGTGGGCACGGCCCAGACGGGCGCCCTGCCCGGCTCTCAGCAGGACTTCGTGGTCAACGTCGGCGACCGCGTCTACTTCGACACCGACCAGCACGACGTCCGCGCCGACGCCGAGCCGATCCTGGCCGCCCAGGCGGCCTGGCTGCGCCGCTATCCGTCGGTGAACGTGCGCATCGAGGGCAATGCCGACGAGCGCGGTACCCGGGAGTACAACCTGGCGCTCGGCGCCCGCCGCGCCAACGCCGTGCGCGACTTCCTGGTCGGCCAGGGCCTCGAGTCGAGCCGCATCGCGACGATCTCGTTCGGCAAGGAGCAGCCGATCGACCCCGGCAGCGGCGAGGATGCGTGGCAGAGGAACCGCAACGCCCGCACCGCCATCGTCTCGGGCGCGCGCTGACCGTCCATGCGTAAGGGCCGCGCGTTCGTCACCACCGCCCTCCTGGCCGCCCTGGTGGCGGCCGGCCCGGCGCTGTCGCAGACGCCCCTCCCGGTTCCCGACCCGCTCGACGCGCGCGACGCCAAGCGGGTGGACCGGATGGAGAAGGTGGTGCGCGAACTGCGGGCGATCGTCTTCCAGCTGCGCGACACCGGCAAGCCGGTGGTCGTGCAGCCGGCCGACACCGACGCGCGGATCGCCGAGATGACCGACCGGCTGCGCGACATGGAGCAGACGCTGCGCGGCGTGAACGGCAATTTCGAGACCGTCACGCGCGACCTCGACCAGGCGCGCCGCGAAAACGCCGAGCTGAAGCGCGGCGTCGCGACCCTGACCGAGCGGCTGAACGCGGCCGAGACGCGGCTCGCGTCGGCGGCCCCGCCGCCCGAAGAGACCGTGGCGGCCCCGCCGCCGCCCCCAGGCGATCCCGCCAAGGACTTCACCGCGGCCCGGCAGCTGATGCTGTCCGGCGACTACGACGCCGCGGAAGGCGCCTTCTCGGCCTATGTGGCCAACTATCCGGACGCCCCCCGCGCGGCCGAGGCGAGCTACTGGTGGGGCAAGACGCTCAGCGTGCGTGGCGCCCATGCGGACGCGGCCAAGGCCTACATCGGCGCGATCCGCGGCTGGCCGCAGACCGGCTGGGCGCCGGACGCGGTGGTCGAGCTCTCGCGCTCGCTGGTGGCGCTGAAGAAGCCCGCCGACGCCTGCCAGACGCTCGCCGAGCTGACGCGCCGCTATCCCAAGGCCCCCGCCGCCGTCGCCGGCCGCGCCGCCGCGACCCGCACCCAGGCCAAGTGCGCCGCCTAGAGCGCGTTCGGCGACAGCGGAAGCCGGTTTCGCCGCGAGGACGCGGTCTGATTCAAAGAGACGGAGCCTGTTCGACCGGTCGGACGGCAGAGGCCGTCGCGCGCGACGTGCTCGACCGCCGGCTTTCGCGGAACACCGACCGGCCGTTCGCGGTGGCTTTGTCAGGCGGCGGCGACTCGCTCGCGCTGACCCTGATCGCGGACGCCTGGGCGCGGGCGAACGGGCGGCCGATGCTCATCCTGACCGTGGACCATGGCCTGCAGGCGGAGAGCGCCGCCTGGACCCGCGCCTGCGCCGCCGTGGCGGAGCGGCTGGAGCGCCCCTTCCGCGCGCTCTCGTGGGAGGGCGACAAGCCGGCGACCGGGCTGCCCGCCGCCGCCCGCCGCGCCCGCCACGCGCGCCTCGCCGACGCGGCCCGCGCGGACGGCGCGCGCGTGGTCCTGATGGGCCACACGGCCGACGACCTGGCCGAGGCCGCGGCCATGCGCGCCGCCGGCTCGACCCTGCCCGACCCCCGGGAGTGGTCGCCGTCGCCGGTATGGCCCGAGGGCCGCGGCGTGTTCCTCCTGCGGCCCCTGCTCGACGCGCGCCGCGAGGACCTGCGCAGGGCCCTGGAGGCCCGCGGCGAAACCTGGATCGAGGACCCTGCCAACGCGGACCTCCGCTTCGCCCGCAGCCGCGCCCGCCGCACCGCGCCCGAGCCCGAGGCCCGCCGGGAGCCCGCCCCGCTGGACCTGGCCGCCGTCGCCGACGAGCGCGCGGGCGTCATCCGCCTGCCGCGCGCGGCGCTGCGGGACGCCCCGCCCGACGCCGCGCGCCGCGTATTGGCCCTGGCCGCCGTGTGCGCGGGCGGCGGCGAGCGGACGCCGGCCGGCGTCCGCCTCATGCGCCTGGCGGCGGCCGCCTGCGGGGAGGCGGCGTTCGCCGCGACCCTGGCGGGCGCGCGGATCGAGGCCGACGCCCGGGAGATCCGCGCCTTCCGCGAGGCGGGAGAGGCCGCGCGCGGCGGACTTGCGCCGGTGGTCCTGCCGGCCGTGTGGGACGGGCGCTTCGAGCTTCAGGGACCCGGGGAGGCGCGACGCCTGGCCGGCCTCGCCCGCCAGCTTCCGCCCGGCCAGCGGGCGGCGCTGCGCGAGGCGCCCGCCGCCACGCGCGGCGGGCTGCCGGCGGTGATCCACGACGGCCAGGTCACCTGCCCCGTCCTGGAGGGGGTCCCAAGCCTCGTGGGCGAACGCTTCCGCGCGGCGGCCGGATTGGTGACGCGCGAGCCGGACTAGAGCTCTGCGGGCTACTTCGCCCCGACGTAGGCCTTCACCAGGTCGAACAGGTAGTCGCGGCCCTCGTACAGCGACCGCACCCGGATCCGCTCGTTCAGGCCGTGGGCGCCGTTGCCGTCCGGGTCGCCGAAGATGCCGGGCACGCCGTAGACCGGAGTCTTCGCAGGGCCGAAGTAGCGGCCGTCCGTGGCGCCCGACGACATCGCGGGGATCACCGGCGTCCCCGGGAAGTGCTTCGCGGCCAGCGCCTTCATCGGCCCCACGACCTTGGGGTCCAGCGGGGGATTGGCGGCGATGGGCCGGACCGGCGGGATGGTCTCGACCTTGACCTCCGGGTCGCCGATGACGCGCTCCAGCGTGGCGCGCGTCTCCTCCACCGTCTCGCCGGGGAAGATGCGGCAGTTCACCACCGCCGTGGCCCGCTGCGGCAGGGCGTTGTTCGCGTGCCCCGCGTCCAGGCGGGTCGTGACGCAGTTGGTGTGGAGGATCGAGTTCACGTTCACGTCGGTGGCCGCCACCCGGGCCGCCTCGGCGTCGTTCGGGTCGGCCAGAAGCCGCTTCAGGGCCGCCCCCGCGGCGTCGCCGCGCTGCGCCCGAAGCCCGAAGCCGATGCGGGTCGTCTCGGTGAACCTGGCCGGGAAGACGTGCGCGCGGACCTTCAGCAGCGCTTCGGCGAGCTGGTAGATGGCGTTGTCCGGCCGGGGCCGGGAGGAATGCCCGCCCGGGTTCGTCACGGTGAGCCGATAGCTCTGGGCCGCCTTCTCGCCGACCTGGATCGACAGGGTCTCGCGCCTGCCGTCGGCCGACAGCCGGCCGCCGCCGCCCTCGTTCAGAACGAAGTCCGCCGCGATGAGCTCGGCCCGGTTCTTCACCAGCCAGTCGGCGCCGTTGAACGCCTCGGCCGTCTCCTCGCCGCAGGTCAGCGCCATCTTCAGGGTCCGGCGCGGCGGCGTCTTCGCCTGCTTCAGGCGGATCAGGGTGTCCACCCAGATGGCGTTCAGGCCCTTCATGTCGGCCGTTCCCCGCCCGTAGAAGTACCCGCCCTCCTCGATCAGGGTGAAGGGATCGCGCGTCCAGTCCTCGCGTCGGGCTTCCACCACGTCGAGGTGGCCCAGGAGCAGTACGGCGCCGGCCTTGGGGTCGGAGCCCTTCAGGATCGCGACGAGGCTGCCCTCCCTCGGCTTCTCAGGTTCGGCCAGGACGTGGAGGTCGGTCTCGGCGAACCCCGCCGCCCTGAGCCGCGCCGCCATCTTCCGGGCCGCCAGGGTGCAGTCACCCGCGGACAGGGTGGTGTCGGTCTCGACCAGCTCCTTGTAGATTTCCCGGAAGGCCGCCTGGTCGGGCCGGGCCGCCTGCGCGAAGGCGCCGCCCGCCGCCAGCAGGGACAGGGCCCCGAGTCCCGCCGCGATGCCGCGCATGCCACCCTCCGCACAGTCTCACCGGGCGCAATCAACCATGCGCCCCGCGCCGCGCAAAGGCGTCAGGCGGCGTCGCTCTCGGACTCCGCGGGCTGCTGCGCCCAGTCCGCCGCGACGGCCGCGATCTCGGCGACCAGCGCGCCCGGGGAGATCGGCTTGCCGACCACGCCGTCCATGCCGGCGTCGAGGTAGATCTGGCGCTGGTGCGCGAGCACGTTGGCGGTCAGCGCCACGATCGGCGTCCGGGCCGCCCGGCCGCCCAGGGCGCGGATGCGGCGGGCCGCCTCGACGCCGTCGATCCCCGGCATCTGGATGTCCATGAGGATGACGTCGAAGGCGCCCCGGGCCGCGGCGTCCACGCCGGCGTAGCCGTCCGCGGCGGTGTCGACCGACGCGCCCAGGCCCTCGAGCAGCTTCGTGGCGATGAGGCGGTTCGTGGCGTTGTCCTCGACCACCAGGATGCGGACGCCGCCCAGCACGGTCGCGCTCGTCTCCGCCTCGGCCGCCTGGGCCTGGGCCGCCTCGGCCTGGACCTCGAACCAGAACGTGGAGCCCTCGCCCTCCGCGGAGGTAAACCCGACCTGGCCGTGCATCATCTCGGCAAGGCGCCTCGTGATCGCGAGCCCCAGTCCGGAGCCTCCGAACTTCCGGGTCGTCGAGGCGTCGGCCTGGTTGAAGCGCTCGAACAGGCGCGGCTGGGCGGCGAGCGGGATGCCGACCCCGGTGTCCTCCACCTCGAAGCGCAGGACGCCGGCGTCCGCACGGCGGCAGCGCACCACCACCCGGCCGGCTTCCGTGAACTTCACCGCATTGCCCACGAGGTTGAACAGCGCCTGCCGCAGCCGCACGGGGTCGGAGCGCACCCAGCCGAGCTTCGGATCGGCGTCGACGATCATCGAGAGACCCTTTGCGCGGGCCTGCGGCTCGAGCAGCCGCACCACCCCGTGCACGAGGCTGGCCGGGTCCACGGGTTCGCAGGCCAGCTCCAGCCGCCCGGCCTCGATCTTCGAGAAGTCGATCACGTCGTTCAGCAGCTCCGAGAGCATCCGGCCGCACGAGAGGGCCTCGTCCAGGAGCGCGCGGCCGTCCGTCGACAGGGTCTCGCTCTTCAGCAGGTGGAGCACGCCCATGACGCCGTTCAGCGGCGTCCGGATCTCATGGCTCATGTTGGCGAGGAAGGCGGCCTTCGCCTCGGCGGCCGCCTCCGCCGCCTGCCGGGCCTCCTTCAGCGCCAGCTCCTGGCGCTTGAGCACGTCGCAGTCCTGAACCAGGCCGACGGCCCTGAGCCAGCGGCCGTTCTTGTTCACCAGCAGGTGGTGGAAGACGCGCACCCAGCGCTCGCTGCCATCGGGGCGGATGATCCGGGCCTCGAAGCTCTCGCCCGAGCGCTTGTCGCCCCGGTGCAGCGCGCGGAACGAGGCGCGCACGTGCGGCAGGTCGTCGGGATGGAAGCCGGGATAGCGGAGCTCGGTGGCCTCTTGGTAGCTGGAGTTCTTCTGGCCGGTGATGCGCTCGAACTCGGGCGAGCACCAGAACGTCTTGCGGACGTGGTCGATCTCGTAGACCCCGGCCTCGGCCGCGCCCAGCGCGAGGTTCAGCCGCGCCGCGTTCGCCGACACCTCGCGGCGCGCCCGGCGCGCCCGCTGCTCGCCGCGCCGCGCCGCGTCGCGCGCCTCCGCGAGCTCGGTGATGTCCTCGGAGATGCCCTTCAGGCGGAACGCGCCGGCCTCGGTGGGCTCGGTGCGCACCGTGACCCGCATGGTCAGCCAGCGGTCGCGGGCCCAGATGCGATGCTCCACCTTGACCGGCTCGCCGGTGGCGACGGCCTGCCCCATGGTCTCCTGCATGGGTCCCCGGTCGCTCGGATGGACCAGGGCGTAGAAGCGGTCGGGGGTCCAGACCACCTCGCGGTCCAGACCCACCAGTTCGGCGAGCTCGTCGGACCACCAGATGGACAGCGTGTGCGGATCGAACTCCCAGATGCCGATGCCGGCGGAGGCGCCGAGCATCTTGCGCGTGCGCCGCGCGTCCTCGGCCTGCTCGCGGAACGAGCGCTCGGCGGTCACGTCGCGCATGTTGCCGATGTGGCAGCCGTCCTCCATGACCTGGCGGCGCGCGGCGACCCAGACCCAGGAGCCATCGGCGGCCCGCAGGCGCACCTCGGCCTCGCTGACGTCCCCGGGATGAGCCTTCTGGGCGCGGGCGCGGATGCCGGCGACGTCGTCGGGATGGCAGAAATCCAGGACGGACCGGCCGATCAGCTCGGCCTCGCTCAGGCCGGTGAACAGCACCCAGGCCTTGTTCACCTGCAGCAGCACGCCCTCGGGCGAACAGACCTGCATGAGGTCGCGGCTGTTGTCGAACAGCCAGCGCGCCATTTCGGCCTTGTCGGCGGCGCCCTGTGCGCGCGTCCGGGCCATTCCGCTTCCCCCTGCGGCCGTCGGTTCACGGCCTGCGGCGCGGAGCGTTATCCCCCATGTGTAAATTTAAGGTTGTGGAGACGCACTCCGCTCGGTGAACGGCGCTTCGCCACGGATCCTCAGAAGGCGCTCTCGCCGGTGATCGCCCGCCCCAGGATCAGGGCATGGACGTCGTGGGCGCCCTCGTAGGTGTTCACCGTCTCGAGGTTCATGGCGTGGCGCATCACGTGGTACTCGCCCGAGATGCCGTTGCCGCCGTGCATGTCGCGGGCCTCGCGCGCGATCGCCAGCGCCTTGCCGCAGTTGTTGCGCTTCAGCATCGAGATGGCCTCGGGGACCCAGGCGCCCTCGTCGATCAGCCGGCCGAGCGCCAGGGCGCCTTCGAAGCCCAGCGCGATCTCGGTCGACATGTCGGCCAGCTTCTTCTGAACCAGCTGGCGGGAGGCCAGGGTGCGGCCGAACAGGGTGCGGCTGGACGTGTAGTCGCGCGCGGCGTGCAGGCAGAACTCGGCCGCGCCCATGGCGCCCCAGGCGATGCCGTAGCGGGCCTTGTTCAGGCACGAGAACGGCCCGCGCAGGCCTTCCACGCCCGGCAGCATCATGTCCTCGGGCACGAACACGTCGGTCAGCGAGATCTCGCCGGTCACCGACGAGCGCAGGGACAGCTTCCCCTCGATCTTCGGGGTCTCCAGGCCCTTCGATCCGCGCTCCACGAGGAACCCGCGAATCTTGCCATCCAGCTTGGCCCACACCAGGCAGACGTCGCTGATCGGCGAATTGGTGATCCACATCTTCGCGCCGTTGAGCACGTAGCCGCCGTCGACCTTCTTCGCGTTGGTGCGCATCGAGGCGGGGTCCGAGCCGCCGTCAGGTTCGGTGAGGCCGAAGCAGCCGACGATCTTGCCCGCGGCCATGCCGGGCAGGAACTTCCGCCGCTGCTCCTCGGAGCCGAAGGCGTAGATCGGGTACATCACCAGCGAGGACTGCACGCTCATCGCCGAGCGGTAGCCGGAGTCGATCGCCTCGATCTCGCGGGCGATCAGGCCATAGGCCACGTGGTTCACGCCGGCGCAGCCGTACTCCTCGGGCAGCGTCGGCCCCAGGAAGCCCAGCTCGCCCATCTCGGTCATGATCTCGCGGTCGAACCGCTCTTCGGCGAAGGCCGAGACCACGCGGGGCAGCAGCTTCTCGCGGGCGTACTGGCGCGCGGCCTCCCAGACCATCCGCTCGTCCTCGGAAAGGCGCGACGAAAGATCGAGGGGGTCGTCCCAGCGGTAGGTCTTCTGGGGGGCGCCGGCGTCGAGAGGCATGTGCGGTCTCCTTGTCGGAGCGGCGATACCGGGTTTTCAGGTCCCCGTGTAGACGCCTTTGCGCTTCTCCAGGAACGCCTGGCGCGATTCCCGGGCGTCGTTGGGCGCGCGGCGCGCGAGGCTGAGGCCGTAGCTCTCGTACTTCAGCGCGTCGGAAAGCTCGGCGTCCTGGTTCTGCTGCAGCACCCGCTTGGACACCCGCAGGGCCAGCGGCGGCCACTGGGCCATCTCGCCGGCATAGGCGACGGCGGCGTCGAGCAGTTCCGCCGCCGGGACGACCCGGTTGAGCAGCCCCAGGCGAAGCGCCTCGTCGGCGCCCACGGCCCGGCTGGTGAAGATCATGTCGGCCGCCGCGGCGTAGCCGACCACCCGGGGCAGGAAGTAGGACAGGCCGCTGTCGGGGGACAGGTTGCGCTCGATGAACACGCTCTTGAACCGCGCGTGCTCGGAGCCGATCCGGACATCGCAGGCGAGCGCCGTCGAGAGCCCCGCGCCGGCCGCGACGCCGTTGATGGCGCCGATCACCGGCTTGTCGAAGGTCGCCCACATGGTGGCCCACCGGCCTACCCAGCCCATCTCGTCGATGCGTTCGTTCTGCGGCGGCGTCTCGCCCGCGCCCTCCTGCATCAGCGCCGCGCCGGTCAGGTCGACGCCGGCGCAGAAGCCGCGGCCCGCGCCGGTCAGGACCAGGCAGCGCACCCCGTCGTCGGCGCGCGCCTCGGCGAGCACGGCGGCGGTCTCGTCGCGCATGCGCGCGGACAGGGCGTTCAGCCGGTCGGGGCTGTTCAGGGTGAGCACGGCCACCTGGCCGCGCCGTTCGTAGGTGATCGCCTCGTGCACGTGGCTCCCGTCCGCCATCGCCGTCCTCCCGCGTTCTTGTCGTCGCGGGCCTACAGTCGCGCCGATCGCGCCGGCGGGAAAGCTCAGAACCGCGCGGTCAGCGAGACCCGCACGTTCCGCGGCGCGCCCGGCAGGATGTTGTTGTCGCCGTGGCTGGTGGGGAAGTAGCGCTTGTCGAGCAGGTTCTCGACGTTCACCTGCGCGCGCAACTCGTCGGTGACGTCGAAGAACAGGGCGGCGTCCACACGCGTGAATCCCGGCAGGGTCACGGTGTTGGAGATCGACGTGAACATCCGCGACTGGTGGACCACGCCCAGGCCGACGCCGAGGCGGTCGGTCACGTCGTACCGGTTCCACAGCGAGAACGTGTGATCCGGGACGAGCGGAACCTTGCGTCCCGCGGGCGCGGCGGCGGTCGTGCGCGTGATCTCGGCGTCCTGCCAGGCGTAGCCGCCGGCGACTTCCCAGCGCGGCGTCAGGCGACCCGAGAGGCCCGCCTCGAAGCCTTCGGTGCGCTGGGCGCCGGTCAGCAGCACCTGGCCGGGACGCGCCGGGTCGGGCGCGGTCGTGTTCTCGCGATCGAGCCGGTAGAGGGCCGCGGTGAACAGGACATCCGGGTTGATCGACCATTTCAGGCCGACCTCGAGGTTCTCGAACTCTTCGGGCTCGAGGGTCTCGCTGGTGGCGGTCAGGGAGGAGAACTGGTCCCCCGAGCTCGGCAGGTACGAGACGCTGTAGCTGGCGTAGAGCGAGACCGGCTCCGCGGGCTTGAACACCAGGCCCAGGCGGGGCGACCAGAGGTCGTCGCGCCGCTCGAATTCACGCCGGCCCGTTACCGCGGCGCGGCGGTCGGAGAACTCCACCTCGAAGCTGTCGTAGCGCAGCCCGGCCAACAGCTGGATCTGCGGGGTGATCTCGATCTGATCCTGCACGTAGCCGGCCGCGACCCGCGCCTTGACCCGGTTGTTCGCGTCGCTCCCGGTGTTGGTGAAGAAGATGGGCAGACCCCGCCGGGTCGGGTCGATGAACGGGTTGCCGGCGAGCGTCGTGGGGCCGGCGGCGGTGTTGAAATGTCCCGTGAGCCGCAGGTTCCGGGTGGTCTGCCGTCCGAGCTCGACCCCGGCCAGCACGGTGTGGCGCATCCCGCCCAGCTCCGTCTTCCAGACGAGGTCGGTCTGGGTGAAGAGGTTCTCGCGCGGGCTGTCGTTCTGATAGGCCTGCAGCGGGTAGGTCGCCGGGGCCCCGGTGACGCCCGGGACGGCCGCCCCGCCCGGGAAGACGTTGCCGTAGAACTTGTCGTAGTCGCCGTAGAGCGTGCGGTTGCGCAGGGTGAGGGTCTCCGACACCTCGTACTGGACGCCCAGGTTCACCAGGTCGACGTTGGTGACGGCGTAGCTGCGCTCGGGATCGCCGAAGAAGTCGCCCCGGCCCGCGGGCGAGGGCCGACCCGAGAACGAGGGAATCCCCCGGTCGGTGGTCCGGTCGTCCTCGAAGTGCTCGTAGGCCAGCGACACCGTCAGGCCGGCGCCGTTCCGCCAGGCGATCGAAGGGTTCACGCCCCAGCGCTCGACGTTCACGAAGTCGCGGAAGCTCTCCGAGCGCTCGTAGAGCCCGATCACCCGCGCCGACGCCGCGTCGCTGAACGGCGCGGCCAGGTCCGCCGTCAGCCGGCGATGATCCCACGAGCCAAGCTCTGCGGTGACCGCGCGCTCGGACGACCAGTCCGCCTTCTTGGTGACGCGGTTGATCACGCCGCCGCCGCCGCCGCGGCCGAAGATCATGGCGTTGGGCCCCTTCAGCACCTCCACGCGCTCGACGTTGTAGAGGTCGCGGAAGTACTGCACGTCGTCGCGGACGCCATCGATGAAGAAGTCGGCCGTCGAGGCGTTGCCGCGCAGGGTGGGCGCGTCGCGATGGCCCTCGCCCTGGCCCATGGTCACGCCGGGGACGTAGCGGATGACGTCGGCGATGCCGCGCATGGCCTGGTCGCGGATCAGTTCGTCGGTGATCACGGTGACGGCCTGCGGCACGTCGCGGAGCGCCGTGTCGGTCTTCGTCGCGGTCGCGGTCCGCTCGACGCGATAGGCGTCGTCGCGCGGGGCGATGACGGTCACGCCCGAGACCTCGGCGGCCTCGGCCGCTTCCTCGGCGCGGGCCGCGGAGGCCGCCAGGGCCAGCAGCAGCGGCGCCAGGGCGGCGGCGGTTCGATGGACGTTCACGAAGGACCTCAAGGACTGCAACTGCGAGGCGTTCTTAAAAACTCGGGCGGAGTTTGGCAATGCGAATGATTTGCAGATTCGCCGCGCCCGCCGGTTGAAGCCTCCGGCCGCCGCGATCCGTACCTGTCTTCGAAGACGGCGGCCGCTGGAGCCGCCTCAGGCGAGGAACGGGCGGGTGACGTCGGGCGCGATGCGCGGAACAGCTCTGGAGGCCGTGGTTCCCCGGAGCGCATGTGGAGATGGCGGGCCTCGGCGCCCGCAGCACGCGCCGCGTCGAGCGGCGCCAGAACCGCTTCGCGATCTGCCCGTTGGGTCTGGTGTGAGCCCCGCGCCGAGAGAGACCGCCATGGATGCCCTGAAGCCCTACGTCATGCTGGCCTGCGTGGCGTTCGTGGTCGGCTTCATGAGCTATCTGGTCCTGGCGGCGCAGGTCCGCCCGTCGCAGGAGCCCGTCGTCGCGCCGGTTCAGCAGGCGCCCGCGGCCACGGCGCCGGCGTTCGACGCCAACCCGGGCAAGCACATCTGAATAACCGCCGGCGTCAGCCGCCGCGGGCCACGAACCAGCCGTTGCGGAAGCCGTCGCCGGCCTTGCCGTAGCGCACGGGCTGGCCCTCGGGCGTGAGCACCGTGCCGCCGGCCGCCTCCAGCACCGCATGCCCCGCCGCGATGTCCCACTCCATCGTCGGTCCATGACGGGGGTACACGTCGGCCGAACCCTCGGCGATGCGGCAGAACTTGATCGAGGAATCCATCGGCTCGCGCAGGTCGAACCCGTACTCGTTCGCCAGCTTCACCGCGGTCTCTTCCTTCATGGTGTGGCTGACCAGGGCCACCGCCTTGCCCTGGGGCCATGGACGCACGCGCACCGGGACGGCGGGGCCGCCGTTGACGCGCTTCATGGCCGCGCCGCCTTGCGTGAACCAGGTCTCGCCCGTGGGCGGAGCCGTCACCGCGCCCGCCACCGCACGGCCGTCCACCACCAGCGCCACGTTCACGGTGAAGTTCGGATCGCCGCGGACGAACGCCTTCGTTCCGTCGAGCGGGTCGACGAGGAAGAAGCGCGGCCCGATGGCGTCCGGCGTCCCGAACTCGCTGGCGTCCTCCTCCGAGATCACCGGCACGCCGGGGAACCGCCGGGCCAGGTGCTCCAGGATGAGCTTCTCGCCGCGCTGGTCGGCCTCGGTGACAGGGCTCTCGTCGGCCTTGGTCAGAACCTCGACGCCCGACTTCCACAGCGGCAGGATCAGGGCCGCGGCGGCTTCGCAGATTTCGGCCAGGGATTCGCCGCAGTCGTTCTGGTCGCTCAATTCGCCCTCGGGTCTGGCCTGTCGGCGCGACGTCTTAGAGGCGCGAGCGCGTTTCCCCAAGGCGCAAATCGCGGCAACACTCGTCTCCATGACCGAGCCGACCGCCGCCCCCGCCCGCACCGCAGAAGTCGCCGCCTACCTGGCGGCGCGGATGTGCCACGACTTCATCAGTCCCGCGAGCGCCATCGCCTCGGGCCTCGACCTGCTGGAAGACCCGTCGGCGCAGGACATGCGCGAGGAGGCGATGGGCCTCATCGTCTCCTCGTCCAAGAAGCTGGCCGACCTGCTCTCCTTCTGCCGCGTGGCGTTCGGCGCGTCGGCCTCGGCCGAGACCTTCGACGCGCGCGAGCTCGAGAAGCTGGCCGCGGGCGTGTTCAACCACATGCGCGCCGACCTGGTCTGGGCCGTGGAGACGCCGGCGGTGAACAAGCCCGCGGCGCGCACCCTGCTCAACCTCGCCCAGATGGCGGGCGCCGCGCTTCCCACAGGCGGCGTGGCCAAGGTGCAGGCGGTCCAGGAAGCGAGCTCGGTGGCGATCGCCATCGAGGCGACCGGCGCCCGCGCCCGGCTGCGCCCCGAGGTCCTCGCCGGCCTCCAGGGCCTGCCGCTGGGCGAAGGCCTGCACGGCCACTGGGTCCAGGCCTACTACGTCCACCTCTTCGTGGCCGACGCGGGGGGCCGGGTCTTCGCGGACGTGAGCGAGGAGCGGGTGGTTTTCGCCGCCACCCTCCCGGCCTAGGCTCCGCCCGTCGGCCCCGGGGGATCACATCTTGCAGCGTCTCCGTTCTGTCGCCGCGGGCCTCGCCTGCGCCCTGGCCTGCGTCTTCGCGGCGGAGGCCCGGCCCCTGACCGCCAGGGACCTGGCCATGCTGGATCGCGTCAGCGACCCGCAGGTGTCGCCCGACGGGCGCTATGTCGCCTATTCGGTGCGCTCCACCGACTGGGCCAACAACCGCGGCGCCGGCTCGGTGTGGATGCTCGACCGGCGCAGCCCAGGCCTGGGGCCGCGCATGCTCGCCGTCTCCGACAAGATCGCCACGCATCCCCGCTGGTCGCCCGACGGTCGACACCTGTACTTCCTGTCGGCCCGCACCGGCGTGCAGCAGGTCTGGCGCACCGATGCCGACGGCGCGGTCGCGACCCAGATCACCAACCTGCCCGTGAACGTCGCCAGCTATCGTCTGAGCCCCGACGGGCGCACCCTCATCGCCGCGCTGAACGTGTTCCCCGATTGCGACACGCTTGCCTGTACGAAGGCCCGGATCGAGGCGCGCCGGACGGGCCAGGTTTCCGCGGCCGCCTTCGACAGCCTCCCCGCGGTCATCTGGGACGACTGGCGCGCCGGAGAGCGGACCCAGCTGTTCGCCCTGCGCCTCGACGGGGACGGGGTGGCCGCCCAGGAACCGATCCGGCTCTTCAGGGACTTCGACGCCGAGGCTCCGGACCGGCCCTTCGGCGACGACGCCGACTATGCGGTGACGGGCCGCGAGGTGATCTTCTCCGCGCTCGAGCCGGGCAGCGCCTGGGGCGTCGACAGCCAGCGCTACCGGCTGTTCTCGGCGCCGCTCGACGGTTCGGCCCCTCCCCGCGCCCTGCCGCTGGATCCCGCCGGCTCCTACGCCAAGCCGACCCTCTCGCCCGATGGGAAGCGGCTCGCCTTCCTCCAGGCCAAGGCCGGGCGCTGGGACGTCCATGCGCGGGTGATGGTGCGCGATCTGGCCACCGGCGCCGTCCGCGAGGCGAACCCCGGGCTCGACCGGTCCGCCGAGGCGATCCGCTGGTCCGGCGACGGCCGCACGCTCTACGCCGCCATGCCCGACCTGGGCCGCACCCGGCTCTACGCCATCGATCCGGCGGCGCGGACGGCCCGGGCCCTGACCCGCGACGGCACGGTGACCGCCTTCGCCGCGGCGGCCGACCGGCTGGTGGTGGTCCGTGACGACCTCGCGCGCCCCGGGCAGCTGTACGAGCTCGGCTCTGCAGGCGAGACGCCGCTCACGGGCCACAACGGCGCGGCGCTGCGGGGCGTCGAGCTCAGCCGGGCCGAGCAGTTCAGCTTCGCCGGCTGGAACGGCGGAACGGTCTACGGCTGGGTCGTCCCGCCCCACGGCCACCAGCCCGGCCGGAAGTATCCGGTGGCCTTCCTGATCCACGGCGGGCCGCACGGCAGCTTCGGCGACGCCTGGAGCTACCGCTGGAACCCGCAGGTGTGGGCCGGCATGGGCTTCGCGGTGGTGATGATCGACTTCCACGGGTCCGCCGGCTACGGCGAGGCCTTCGCCAATGCGGTGGTCAACCACTGGGGCGACCGGCCGCTCGAGGACCTGCAGAAGGGCTGGGCGGCCGCGCTGGCCCGCTACGCCTACCTCGACGGCGAACGCGCCTGCGCCCTGGGCGGGAGCTACGGCGGCTACATGGTCGCCTGGATCGCCGGCGTCTGGAACGCGCCCTGGAAGTGCCTGGTGAACCACGCCGGCATCCTCGACACCCGCAGCATGGCGCTGACCACCGACATCCCCGGCTTCTCCGAGTACCAGACCAGCGGCCTTCCGTGGGAGCAGCCCGAGGCCTACGCCCGGTTCAACCCCCTGGACCGCGTCGGCGCGTGGCGCACCCCGATGCTTGTGATCCATGGCGGGCGGGACTTCCGCGTGCCGCTGGGCCAGGGGCTGGCCGCCTTCACGGCCGCCCAGCGAAAGGGCGTGCCCTCGAAGCTCGTCTACTACCCCGACGAGAACCACTGGGTGCTCAAGCCCCAGAACTCGGTGGAGTGGTACCGCCAGGTCGAGGACTGGATGCGCCGCTGGCTGCCGGCCCCCGCTGGCGCGCCCACGGGCCGCTGAAATTCCCCGGCGCGCGTCAGCCCGGCGTTAACCAACGAGGCGCGAGATAGCGGACCGAACCCGGAGCCCGCGCTCGTGAAGACCTGCCTTGTCGTCGACGACAGCCGCGTGATCCGCAAGGTGTCGCGCCGCATCCTCGAGGACCTGGGCTTCGAGGTCGCCGAGGCGGCCGACGGCGTCGAGGCCATGGCCTGGTGCAGCGCCGTCATGCCCGACGTGGTGCTGCTCGACTGGGTGATGCCCGCGATGGACGGGATGGAGTTCCTGAAGCGCCTGCGCGCCGAGCCCGGGGGCCAGCGTCCGAAGGTCGTGTTCTGTTCGGGCGAGACCGACCTGGCGCGCATCCGCGAAGCCCTCGAGGCCGGGGCCGACGAATACATCATGAAGCCGTTCGACGGCGGCATCGTGGCGGGCAAGCTGGCGAGCCTGGGGCTGGCGGCATGATCCCGGTCGCCGACCTCGACTTCGTCGCGGCGCTCTGCCGGGCGCGCGCGGGCCTGCGGGTGGACCCCGAGAAGGGCTACCTCGTCGAGAGCCGGGTGGCCCCCGTGGCGCGCCGCGAGGGCTTCGCCTCGCCCGAGGCGTTCATCGCCGCCGTGCGGGCGGACGGCGACGCCCGCTTGGCCTGGAGCCTGGTCGAGGCCATGGTGCTGCCCGAGACCGAGTTCTTCCGCGATCGCCAGGTGTTCGACGCCCTGGCGCGCGACGTCCTTCCCGCCCTGGCGCGCGCCCGCGCGGGCCAGCCGGTACGGGTCTGGAGCGCCGCCTGCGGGGCGGGACAGGAGATCTACTCCCTCGCCATGCTCGTGGCCGAGGACCCGACGCTGGCGGGCCAGGTGGAGCTGTTCGCCTCGGATCTCTCGGAGCGGAGCCTCGAGAAGGCGCAGGCCGGGCTGTTCTCCCAGTTCGAGGTGCAGCGGGGCCTGCCGGCGCGCACGCTCGTGCGGCACTTCGAGAAGGCCGGCGAGTCCTTCGCCTTGTCGCCGCGTATCCGCCAGATGGTGCGGTGGCGCCGCGTGAACCTGATGGACGACCTGGCCCGCTTCGGCCAGTTCGACGTCCTGATCTGCCGCAACCTGCTGACCCAGCTCGCGCCCGAGGCGCAGGCCGCGGTGGTGGGCCGCCTCAAGCGGGCGCTCGCCCCGGGCGGGCGGCTGGTGCTGGGATTGCGCGAGGAGGCCGGCGGCGAGCTCACGCCCATGGGCGGCGGCCTGGGCCTGTTCGCGCTTCCGGGCGACGCGGTCCGCACGGCCGCCTGATCCGGCCCGGACGCAAAACGGCCCCGCCGGCAGGGCCGGGCGGGGCCGTCAGCTTCGCATTTCGCTCGGCTAGTTCTTGGCGTCTTCCGCGGTGCTCGTCACCGCCTCGCCGGCGGACTCGACGTCGCGGCCGGCGCCGGCCACGGTGTTGCAGGCGGCGGTCGCCATGCTGGCGGCCATGACGGCCATGAGGATCACTTTGCGCATGTGGCAGTCTCCCGGGGGGTGGGTCATTCTGTAGGCCCGGCGGCAACGCTTCAGGCGGCGGCCTGGTTCCCCCGGACGGGCGCCGAGATGTCCGCCGACGGGGTCGGGAAGAGCAGCCGCGCCGTCACGCCGCCCGCCGGATTACGCGCCAGCTCGGCGCGGCCACGGAGCTGCCGCGCGAAGGCGTTCATCAGCGTGCGTCCGACCCCCGAGGTGGCCAGCGCCGCGTCCGTGGCCGCCCCGTCGTCCGATATGGCCAGCTCGGCCTCTTCGCCGCGCACCGTGAACTCGAGCTTCAGCACGCCGCCGCGGTTGGCGAAGGCGTGCTTCTGCGCATTGGTGATGGCTTCGACGGCGAATAGCGCCAGCGGCGCCAGGCGGTCGGGATCGATGACCAGGGTGTCGACCGACAGCTCGGTGCGCACCGTCTGCCCGTGGACCAGCTCGCCGTTCACCAGCTGCGCCGTGAGCTCTTCGAGGAACGGGCGCAGGTCGACCCGCTTCAGGTCCGGGCCCTGGTAGAGGGCGCGGTAGATCAGGGCCAGGGCGGTGATCCGCTGGCGGGTGTCGCTCATGGCCGACCGCGCCGCCGGATCGGTGAGGGCGCGCTGCTGCATGTTGAGCAGGCTCGAGATGACCTGCAGGTTGTTCTTCACCCGATGGTGGATCTCGCGCATCAGCTCGTCCTTCTGCGCCAGGCTGTCGCGCAGGGACGCGTCGCGGCCGACGATGGCGTCGGCCATGTCCTCCAGGGTCTCGGCCAGTTCGCGGATCTCGGGCGGCATCTGCTCGGCCTGCACCGGGCGCACCGACAGGCGGCCACGGGCGTAGAGCGCCGCGATCCGCTGCAGGTACTCGATCCAGCGCACCACCACCCGACCCGTGACCGCTGAGACGGCCACGAGGGCGAACAGGAAGGTCAGCAGCGGGAAGAGGATGCCGGAAAGCGGGTTCAGCCGCGCCCACGAGAGCAGCCCGGGCGACTGCGCCGAGAGCACCACATAGACCTCGTCGCCCACCACCGGGGCGGCGGAATAGACCCTGCGGCGGCCCAGGCCGTCGCGGCCGTACCAGACGAGCGTGCCGGTGGCGTCCACCTTGGCGCGCCAGTCCGCGGGCAGCTGCGGGAAGGCGCCGGCGTCCGTGACGCTGATGTAATGGCCGTCCTTCTCCACCAGGCCCACCTCGGCGCCGCGCGGCAAGGAAGGGTCGGTGGTCCGGGGCTGCAGGGTGGCCAGCGAGATCACCGCCGCGAACGCGCCGTCGAAGGCGCCGTCCACGGTCGTGGCCCGCGCCGCCGCCAGCACGGCCGGCTCCCGCGCCAGCGGCAGGCCCGGCTCCTGCGTGAAGGCGACGTTCCGGCCGCCCGCCAGCTCACGGAACCAGGCGCGTCCGGCGCGCTGCGGGTCGGCGGGCACGCCGCCGGCGGCGCACACCACGCGGCCCTGCCGGTCGAAGCGGATGAGGTTCAGGTATCCCGGGATGCGCGTGGTCACCTGCGCCAGGCGTTCCTGGCACTGGAAGCCCACGGCGCCCGGGGCGAGCGTCTGCAGCAGGACTTCCGCGCTCTCCAGCCGCGCCCGCGCCGTGGCGGCGCTGCGCTCGGCGGCGAAGCCCAGATTCTCGCGCAGCGTGCGCCCTTCGCGCTGGAAGCCGATCGCGGACTGCAGCGCGCCCAGGATGAGAACCGGGAGCAACGCCGCGGCGAGCGCCGCGATCAGACGCACCCGGATCGTGCTCAGCGAACTCCACGGGGCCATGCGACGTCCTTACCGGACGCTGCTTAGCCGCTCCGCGTCGGCCAGGATAGAACGCATCGCGTCGCCGGCGGAGGCTCCGTCGCGGTCGTACTCGCCCTGCTCGAGGATCGCGTGGAGCGCCCGGCGCGCGCGGCTCACCCGGCTCTTCACCGTGCCCACCGCGCAGTTGCAGATCTCGGCCGCCTCTTCGTAGGCGAAGCCGCCCGCGCCCACCAGGATCAGGGCCTCGCGCTGCTCGGCCGGCAGCATCGCCAGCCCCTGGCGCAGTTCGTCCAGGGCCACCGGGGCCTCGGGGTCGTCCACGGCCACCAGGGTCCGCTCGGCCGCCTCCTGGTCCAGCTGGCTCTGCCGCCAGGACCGGCGCTTCTCGGAATAGAACTGGTTGCGCAGGATCATGAAGGTCCAGGCCTTCATGTTCGTGCCCATCTGGAAGCTGGCCCGGGCGTCCCACGCCTTCATCATGGCGTCCTGCGCCAGGTCGTCGGCCGCGGTCGGATCGCCGCAGAGCGTGCGCGCGAACGCCCGGAGGTGCGGGATGAGCTGCACGAGTTCGCGCTTGAAGGCGGCGTCGTCCTCGGGCGTGCGCGGCGGGCGCGCCTTCTGTTCGGTTGCGGGTTCCATCAGGACTTTCCCGATCCACGCTCGTCGGCGCGGCGGAGGATCTCCAGGAACTCGTCCGGAACAGCCTCGTTCACCACTTCGTCGAACATCTGGCGCAGGCGCACGCCGATCGCCTGCTGGCGCAGGCGCGCTTCGTCCAGGGCGGCGGCCGCCCTCCTGCGCTCGGGGAGTGGACGTTGTTCTATCATTTCGTCGGCGACCCGCTCGCGCGGAGCCCGCCCCCTCTCGTCTGTCTTGCGACCGCTCAACGTCCTGCCCCCGCGACGGGTTCCCGCTCTTCGCAGAACAAGATGCGGAAAACCTCGTCCGATGGGAACCGGTTCCACGTATTCACGTTTTCGCCCATGATGGGGTCCGGCCAGGGAAGCTCGCCTGCGTCCGGCGCCCACGCTCGAACTTCGAAAACGGGAGGGGTACCCCTTTGAGTCTTCTAGCCCGACTGGCGCCGCATCTACCGTACGTGCGCCGCTACGCGCGTGCGCTTACCGGCGACCAGACGACCGGCGACCACTACGTCCGCGTGGCGCTCGAGGCGCTCGCCGCCGGTGAGCGGACGCTCGCCGACAACATGACCCCGCGCGTCGCGCTCTATCACGTGTTCCATGCGATCTGGCTCACGTCGGGCGCCCAGCTCGAGGCCCCCGCGGAAGACGACGTGGCCGTCGACGACGCCACCCGCCGCCTGATGCGGATCGCGCCGCGCTCGCGGCAGGCCTTCCTGCTCACCGCCCTCGAGGGTTTCACACCCAGCGAGGCCGCGGAGATCCTGGGCGCCGATTTCCCCGAGGTCGAGCGGCTGATCGCCGACGCCCAGGCCGAGATCGACGCCGAGCTGGCCACCGAGGTCCTGATCATCGAGGACGAGCCGGTGATCGCGGCCGACATCGAGGCGCTGGTGACCGAGCTCGGCCACACGGTGGTCGACATCGCCGCCACGCGCACCGAGGCGGTCGACGCCGTGGCCCGCCAGACCCCCGGGCTCGTGCTGGCCGACATCCAGCTGGCCGACGGGTCTTCGGGCATCGACGCGGTGAAGGACATCCTGCAGCGCTTCGACGTGCCCGTGATCTTCATCACCGCCTTCCCCGAGCGCCTGCTCACCGGCGAGCGGCCCGAGCCCACCTTCCTGATCACCAAGCCGTTCCAGCCGGAAACGGTGAAGGCGGCGATCGGGCAGGCGCTGTTCTTCCACCCGCGCAAGGCGTCCCGCCAGGCGGCCTGACGCGGACTCCGACCCCGAAATGCGAAGGGCGCCGCAGCTCTGCGGCGCCCTTTTCGTTGGTCGGCGACGATCGCCTCAGTTGGGCGCGGGACCGTTCGGGTAGCTGCGGTCCGCCGGCGGCGGCGCCGGCGTGTCGGTGGTCGTCCGGCCGTCGACGCGCTCCATGCCCTGGCCGACGGGGACCGGTTCTTCGGCGGTCCGCCACGTCCATGCGGCGAACATGCCCAGGGCCGACAGCAGAGTGCCGAACACCAGCACCCAGAAGATGTGACGCCCCCCGCGGCTCTGCCGGGCGCGCGTGGCGTTCGTGACCGGGGCGTGGTCGTCGGACTCTTGTGACGGAAGGCTCATGATGGGTTTCCTTACTCCGACGGGAAGTAGCTGAACGGTCCGGTGCGGGCCGCTTCGTCCGGGGCGCCCTGGGGCGCGGTCAGGTAGCCGATGGCTCCGGACGCCAGCGCGAAGACCGCGACAGCGCCTGCGATGACCATGCGCCGGCGGACGGCCTGGCGGCGCGCGCTCGGCGTCCGCACCAGCTTCAGCCCGGTGGTGGCGACGAAGGAACTGCGCATGGGAGGCCGCCTCTGCTCCTGGCGCCGGAGGGCTTCGTCCGGCGCGGTCTAAACGCGACGGTCAAGGCGGTGTTCCACCGCCGGGAGGGGCGCTCGGGCGGCCGGAATCAAATCGGGCAAAAAAGTGATGAACGCGCGGAACGCTTCTCCGCGGAGTGTGTTCTTAACCGTGCGGAGGCGGCGACGCCCCCCCCGACTTGAGACTGGCGAGCTTGCCAGTCTGCCGTCTCCGCACCCCTTTTCTCGATGATGCAAACTGGGGCCGGCTTCCGCCGGCCCCTTCTTCTTTGCGCCGGGCTCAGGGTGGTTACTGCGGGCCGAGCGGCGGCGCCCGCGGGCGATCCCAGCCATCGGGCGCGTATGGGTCCCGGCCTTCGGCTCTGCCGAAGCCGGAACGATAGCTGACGGCGAGGTGGGGATCGACCCGGCTTAGCTGGGGTCGCCCAGCTTCAGGGTGATGTCGGCGCGGCGGCGGACGGGGGCTACGCTGCCGTCGGCGGCCACCGCGCCCGCCTGCCCGGCCGCGTCGACCTCGAAGGTCGCGGCGGGAAGCCCGGCCGCCAGGATCGCCCGGGCCACCGCGTCGGCGCGCCGGCGGGAGAGGTCCAGGTTCGCGTCCGCGGATCCGGCGGCGTCGGCCAGGCCCAGCACGCGCACCGCCTCGACCCGGCAGGGCCTGGCCTGGCGCGCGGCGGCCGAGATCACGCGGCGACCTTCGACGGTCAGCTGCGCGACGTTGGGTTCGAAGTAGACCGGGATGGTCATGTCGCGACACGCCTTCGGCTCGCGCACCAGGCGGGCGCGTGCGTCCCGCACCGTCTGACAACCCGAGACCACCACGGCCAGGCTCAGCATTCCGGCCATCGTCGCCGCCGTCTTCATGACGCCCTCCGCTCATGGCGAAAGGGCGGCCGGATCAGTCCGGCCGCCCGTTTCCAGATCATCCTGCGGCCGCGCCTCAGCGGGGCGCGCCGTTTTCCCAGTAGTACCGCCCGCTCGCGGGGTCGTAGTAGTAATAGCGGCCGGCGCGCTCGTCGTAATACTGGCGACGGTTGTTGTTGGTCGCGCCGCAGCCGCCCTCGTCCCTGCAGCCCTTGACGGCGCCGACCGTGCCGCCGACGGCGGCGCCGACCGCCGCACCGGTGCCGACGCCGACGTCGCCGGAGATGGCGCCGATGGCGGCGCCGCCGAGGGCCCCGAGGGCCGCGCCGCCGACGGCGCTGCGTTCCGTATGGCCGGTGGTAGTGCAGGCGGCGGCGAGAAGGCCGGCGCCGGCGATCGCGATAACAGGCTTCAACATGCCGATGTCTCTCCTATGGGGTGTCCCTGGCGCCCCAAACGCGTCGTCCAAGGCGCAGTTCCTTTCCGGAACCAAGGGCGACGCCTGCCGTTGCATCGCGGGAACACTTTGACCGGGAGACGTGCCGTGACCTCCTACAGCGATCGAGACGACAATCGCAGCGACGTCCGCCAGGCCTACGAGATGGGCCGCCGCGACGCACGGCGCGCCCGCCGGCGCCATCCGGTGCTCATGACCTTCCTGATCGTGGCCGCTGCGGTCGGGTTGATCGTCATGGCGCTCGCCGCCGTGAACGGTTCGTTCGGCACTGCCGGCCAGGTGGTCGACCAGAACCTCGCGACCGCCGCCGACCAGGCGGCCCCTGCCGTGCAGGGCGCAGCCGCGAACGCCGGCGAGGCCGTGCGCGACGTCACGAACTGATCCGGCGAGGGGGGCCGTTGCCAGACACCACGACCCGTCCCCGCCTGGCCAAGGTGGAGGTGGTGGCGAACCTCGCCTCGGGCGGGGTCGGAGCCGACGCGCGCGAAGAGCTCGAGCGCATCCTCGGCGAGGCCGGAATTTCCCCGAACATCCGACTGCCTGAGCCGGGCGGCCTCGTGGACAGCCTGCGCGCGGGCCTCGACACCGGGCCGGACCTCCTGATCGTGCTGGCCGGCGACGGCACGGCGCGGGCGGCGGCCGAACTCGCAGGACCGGACGGCCCCCTCATCGCGCCGCTGGCCGGCGGGACGATGAACATGCTGCCGCATGCCGTCTACGGGCGCCGGCCTTGGCAGGAGGCGCTGCGCGAACTGCTGGAGGATGGCGTCGAGCGCGACATCGGCGGCGGCTGCATCGGCGGGCACCGGTTCCTCTGCGCCGCGATCCTCGGATCCCCCGCCCGGCTGGGGGCCGCCCGCGAGGCCGCGCGCGAGGGCGACATCGCCGGGGCGGTGCAGAAAGCCCGCAAGGCGTTCCAGCGGGCGTTCACGGGCCGCCTGCGCTACAGCATCGACGGCGGCCCCCGGGCCAAGGCCGAGGCCCTCGTGCTGATGTGTCCCATCGCGTCCAAGATCATGAACGACGAGGCGCCCGCGCTCGAGGCGGCCGCGCTGAACCCGCGCGGCGCGGGCGAGGTCGTGCGCCTGGGGATCAACGCCATCGTCCGCGACTGGCGCGTCGATCCGGCGGTGGAGAACCAGCCGTGCCGCCGCGCGCGCATCTGGGGCGCGCACGCGATCCCCGCCCTGCTCGACGGCGAAAGCACGATGCTGCCCCCCGCCAGCGAGGTCTACTTCGACCCGCGGATCTGCCGGGTCCTGGCCCTGCCCGTGGAAGAGCGGTGAAGACGATCCGCTTCGCGCATCTGTCGGACATCCACTTCGGCGGCGAGAACCCCGCGGCCGTCGAGGCGGCGGGCGAACGGATCCGCGGCGGAGGCTTCGACCTGACCATCGTCTCGGGCGACCTCACGCGCTTCGCCGAGCACCCCGAGTTCGAGGCGGCCGGCGCATGGCTGCGCGGGCTGCCCGAGCCGAAGTTCGTCACCCCCGGCAACCACGACGCCCCCTACCTCGCGCCCCTCGAGCGGGTCTTCACGCCCTTCGCGCGGTTCGAGCGGCACGTGGGGCCGGCCCAGGCGCAGTGCTGGCGCGCCGATGGGGTGGCGGTTCGCGGCCTCAACACCGCGCGGGGCGCCCAGCCGCGGCTGAACTGGTCGAAGGGCCAGATCTCGGTCCGCCAGGCGCGCGCGGCGGCGGACTGGTTCGCGCCGGGCGACGCGCTGCGGATCGTGGTGGTGCACCATCCGCTGATCGAGATGCTCGGGGGGCCGATGACGGCCAAGGTCTGGGGCGGCGAGCGGGCGGCCGAGGTCTTTGCCCGCGCCCGGGTGGACCTGGTGCTGTCGGGCCACATCCACGCGCCCTTCACCTGGCCCTACCCGCATGGCGACGGCCGCACCTATGCGGTGGGGGCCGGCACGCTGTCGGTCCGCGAACGTGGCGTCCCGCCGGGGTACAACGAGATCGAGGTCGAAGGCGCCTGCATCAAGGTGACGGCGCTGGCCTGGACGGGTTCGCGCTACGAGCCCTACCGGACCTGGGCGCTCGACCGCCGCGCCCAGTCCTAGACCCCACGCCTTCCGGCGGGACCGCAGGCTGCGATCCGGCCGGAAGCCGCAAGGACGTCGTTAGAGCGGTCCCGGGCCGACGCCGCGTCCACGCACGAGGTGCAGGACCAGCGAGACCACGAACAGGACCAGGAAGACGAAGAACAGGATCTTGGCGATCCCCATCGCCGCGCCGGCCACCGAAGTGAAGCCCAGCACGCCGGCGATGAGCGCGACCACCAGGAAGGTCAGAGCCCAACCGAGCATGTCGTTTCTCCTCCTCAGGCCATCTTGGGCCTGCGGCGGAGGCAACGTGTCTGGAGCGGCGCCGTTCCCTCGCGGCGCGGGCGCGCGCGGCGGCTACTTCTCGGGCCGGGTCGCCCCGCCCGCCATGAAGGCGGTGACGATGGCGCTGACCACCGCGGGATTTCGCACCAGGACCACGGCCGCAGCCGCGGCGGCGCCCAGCGCGATGAGCGGCCGCTCGCGCGCCAGCAGGATCACGCGGTCCACGAGGCCGGCCTGCTCGTCCTCCGCGGCGACGGCCTTGCGCTTGGGAGGCGTCACCGGTCTCGCCGCGATCCAGGCGACCGTCACGGCGACGGCGGCGAACAGGGCGGCGGTGACCGCCGCCGCGCCCGCCGGGATCAGCCAGATCCGCGCCAGGGCGAACACGCCATAGGCGGCGGCGACGACGACCACGCCGGCCGCGACGGCCACGGCGGAGACGGCGGCGGCGAGCGCCAGCACCCGCCGCAGGTCCAGGAGTTCGAAGAGCTTGTTCAACGCCGCGAGGCGGACGCCAGCAGGAGGCCGATCAGCACGCCGACGCCCAGGGCGGCGCCCGTGGCGGCCAGCGGCCGGGCGCGGATCTGCTCGCTGGCGGCGCGCGCCGCCTCGTCGAGCTGCTCGCCGGCGACGTCGGCGTAGACGCGGCTCTGCGCCCGCAGCTGCTCCAGGCCCTGCTGGACGGCGCCCTCGATCCGCTTCACGGCGTCGGCGATCGCCTTCTGGGCGTCGGCGCTGATGCGGGCGGCGGTGTCGTTGGCGGCCGCGGAGGCCTCGTCGGTCGTCAGTTGGCCGGCCTTGGGGGGCATGTTTCGTCTCCGGAAGCTGAGCCTTGGCTGCGCTGCAACATAGGACGTCCGGCCCCCGCCGCAAAGGCGCCTGCTCGCAAAGGTTCAGAGCACGCGAAAGATTGCGCCTCTGGGTGGAGCGGTGGACGACATTTACCTATCTTGGCGCGATGACTCGTGATGCGGCACGCAGCGCCGATCGGGAGCGCCTCGAGCTCGCGCTCCAGGCCGCCGGTCTCGGGGAGTTCGAATGGGACATCGCCGGCGGCCGCGTCGTGGTGAGCCCGCGCATGGCCGCGATCACCGGCCTGCCCGCCGGTGAAAGCGAGGCGAGCCGCATCGGGATCTTCGTCGAGCCCCATGTCCACCCGGAGGACCTGGCGGCCTTCCGCGCCACGCGCGACGCGGCGTTCCAGGCCGGCGACCACTTCGATTCCCGCTACCGGTTCATCCGGCCCGACGACGGGCGGATCATCTGGCTCCACATGGCCGGCGTGGTCGTCCGCGAGGAGGGCCGGATCCGCTGCGTGACCGGCGTGGTGGAGGACGTCACCCAGTGGCGGCTGGAGGAGGACCAGCGCCTCCAGCTCATGGCCGAGCTGGACCATCGCGTGAAGAACGTCCTGGCGGCGGTCCAGGCGCTGGCCCAGCAGACCGCCAAGCGCACGACCTCGCTGGACGCCTTCGTCACGACCTTCTCCGGCCGTCTCAAGGCCATGGCGAGCGCCAACGAGCTGCTCACGGCCGCCCGCTGGCGGGGCGCCGCCATCGACCACCTGGCGGCCGCCGAACTGGGCGCGATCGCGCCCGGCCAGACCAGCTGGGCCGGTCCCGAGCTCTTCCTGACGCCCCGGGCGGCGAACGCGCTCTCCCTGGCGCTGCACGAGCTGGCCACCAATGCGGTGAAGTACGGCGCGCTGTCGACCGAGACCGGCCACGTCCACCTGGCGTGGCGGGAGCGGCGGGCGGGCGGGTTCGAGCTGACCTGGACCGAGACCGGGGGGCCGACCGTCCAGCCGCCCGCCCGCCGCGGCTTCGGATCCACGCTGCTGGAGCAGGTCACCGGGCGCGAGCTCAACGGGAATGTGGCGGTCGAGTATCCCCCGGCCGGCGTCAAGGTCAGGCTGCAGGCCGGCCCGCAGGCGGTGGCCGAGCGGCCGGAGGTCGTCCCTGAGTCGCCGTCCCAGCGCGTCACCGAAACAGTGCCGACCTCGCGGGGCCCGGCCAGCCTGAAGGGCGCGCGGGTGCTGATCGTGGAGGACGCCGTGCTCCTGGCGCTCGAACTGGAGACCGGACTGTCCGAGGCGGGCGCGGAGGTCGTCGGGCCCGCCTACGAGCTCGAGGAGGCGATGGCGCTGCTCGACCGCCAGATCGACGCCGCCGTCCTCGACGCCAACCTCAACGGCCGCTCGGTGACGCCGGTGGCCGAGGTGCTGCGCCAGCGCGGCGTTCCGTTCGTCTTCGCCACCGGCTACGGCGAGGTGGGCGGCGCGCCCGGCGGCTTCGAGGCGCCGGTCATCCGCAAGCCCTACGACGTCACCCAGGTGGCGGCCGCCGTTGCGGAGCTCCTCGGCAAGGACTAGCCGGCCCCTGCGTCGGAACGCCGCGCGGCGGGAGCGCGCTGGGACAACCCGTCACCTCTGCTTTGGCGCGCACCGGGCCTATCCGTCGCGCCACGAAGGCTCGCGGACACCGCGGGGGCCGGACCGGCGGCCAAGGGACCTCGCCCGGAAGCAGGCGACCCGGACTTCGGCGATCGGTCCGCGGCAAAGGTCGCGGGCCGGCTCGCGCCCTCGGTCAGATCACGCCGGCGGCGCGCAGTTCGGCCAGCTTCTGCGGCGAGCACGCCGCGCGCGCGGCCAGGACCTCGTCCGTGTGCTGGCCCAGCGCCGGCCCCGGCCAGCGCACCCGGCCCGGCGTCGCCGACAGCTTCGGGAAGGCGTTCTGCATCCGCACCGGCCCGAAGACCGGATGGTCCACGGTGACCACGGCCTCGCGCGCGGCGAACTGCGGGTCCTCCAGCATGTCGGGGGCGCGGTAGACGCGGCTGGCCGGCACGCCCTTCTCCTCCAGCAGCGCGAGCAGCGCCGGCAGATCGAACGTCGCGGTCCACGCGGCGATGACGCCGTCCAGCTCGGCCTGGTTCACGCCGCGGCTGGCGTGGTCGACGAACTTCGGATCGGTCTTCAGGTCGGGCCGGCCCATGGCCTCGGTGAGGCGCGCATAGACGTTGTCGCCGTTGCCGCCGATCAGGATCATCTCGCCGTTCCGGCAGGGATAGGCGTTGGACGGCGCGATCCCCGGGAGGATCGAGCCCGAGCGCTCGCGCACGTAGCCCGTGATGTCGTACTCGGTGATCAGGTTCTCCATCACGCCCAGCACGCTCTCGTAGAGCGCCGCGTCGATCACCTGGCCCTTCCCGGACCGCTCGCGGTGATGCAGCGCCATGGTGATCCCCATCACCGCATGCATGGCCGCCAGGCTGTCGCCGATCGAGATGCCGGCGCGGGCGGGCGGACGATCCGGTTCGCCGGTCACGTGCCGCAGGCCGCCCATCGCCTCGCCGATCAGGCCGTATCCGGCCCGCTGCGAATAGGGGCCGGTCTGCCCGAACCCCGAGATGCGGGCCATGATGAGCCGCGGATTGACGGCCGAAAGCGCCTCGTACGAGAGGCCCCACTTCTCCATGGCGCCCGGGCGGAAGTTCTCGATCACCACGTCCGCCCCGGCGATGAGCTCCTTGGCCAGCGCCTGGCCCTCGGGCTTGCGCAGGTCGAGGCCCACGGACTTCTTGTTGCGCCCGATGACCGGCCACCAGGGCGAGAGACCCTTCGGCAGGCTGCGGCCCCACTGGCGCATGGGGTCGCCGGTCTTGGGATCTTCGATCTTGATCACCTCGGCGCCGAAGTCGCCCAGGATCTGGCCGCAGAAGGGGCCCGCGATCAGCGTCCCCATTTCGATCACGACGAGGTCGGCCAGGGGGCCGGAAGGCTGCGCGTCTGTCATGGCGCAGCGTTTAGCGGTCCGCCCGCGCCGCCGTGAAGCCCGTTCTGGTTTGCGGCGGCCGCAAACGGAATTGCAGGCCGCCGGCGCGAGCCGCCCTACAGCGCCGCGATCAGCATCGGGCCGAACAGCGGGATCGCCATGACGACGGCGAAACCGAGGGTCATCAGGCTGAGGCCGAGGGTCATGGCGGGCTCCTTTCTTCCGCCGCCAGGGTGGCCGGTCCCGCGTTCCGCCGCACTGCCCGATTTCGCAGACCGGTTCTGCCGAATTCCGCGCCGGGCGGCGCCTCAGGCCCCGACCGGGCTTCGCAGGATCTTCGCCATCGCCCGCCCCTTGGCGAGCTCGTCCACGAGCTTGTCCATGTAGCGGATCTCACGCATCAGCGGCTCTTCGATGGCTTCGACCCGGACGCCGCAGACCACGCCCCGGATCTCGGTCCGCGCCGGGTTCATCCGGGGCGCCTGGGCGAAGAAGGCCTCGAGGTCGCAGTTCGACGCGATCTGCGCCTCGAGGCCGGCCTGGCCGTAGCCGGTGAGCCAGCGCAGGATCTCGTCCAGCTCCGCCCTGGTGCGGCCCTTCCGCTCGGCCTTGGCGACGTAGAGCGGATAGATGCTCGCGAAGCTGGCGCGATAGATCCGGTGGCCGGGTGCGGACATGGCCGAACGCTAG
>NZ_JAEUMN010000045.1 GCF_016793225.1 Phenylobacterium sp. | reverse complement strand
GGGCCCGCGCATCGTCGCCTCGGGCTCGGCCATCTCGGTGCACGGCGGCCACGGCGACGTGAACGGGTTCCGCGACGACATCATGCACCTGCTGCGGCCCAATTCGGTGTGCTCGGGCGCCGACGACTGCGCGCGCGCCGTACGCCAGCAGGTCCAGCAGGGCGTCGACGTCATCAAGATCACCGCCACCGGCGGGGTGCTGTCGAACACCGCCGCGGGACTGGCCCAGCAGTTCAGCCAGGACGAGCTGAACGCCATCGTCGAGACCGCCCACCGCATGGGCCGACGCGTGACCGCCCACGCCCACGGCGGCGACGGCATCGTGAGCTTCATGAAGGCCGGCGGCGACTCGATCGAGCACGGCACCTTCCTGGACGCCGAGGGCGTCGCGGCCATGAAGAAGAACGGCGCCTACCTGGTGCCGACGCTGATGGCGGGCGACTTCGTCTACCGGGTGGCCACGGGCCCGAACAACTTCCTCACGCCGGCCCAGTCGGCCAAGGCGATCGAGGCCGGTCCCAGGATGATCGAGATGGTGCGACGCGCCCACCAGGGCGGGGTCAAGATCGCCTTCGGCACAGACACCGGCGTCTCGGCGCACGGCGACAACGCGGGCGAGTTCGCTTTGCTGGTGAAGGCCGGCCTCACGCCGCTGGAAGCCATCCAGGCCGCCACGGTCAACGCCGCCGACCATCTCCAGCTCTCGTCAGTGACCGGCTCGCTCACCCCCGGCCACGCGGCCGACATCGTCGCCGTCGACGGCGATCCGCTAAAGGACGTCAGCGTGCTCACCAAGGTGCGGTTCGTGATGAAAGAAGGGACCATCCACAAGCAGTGATCTCTACCCTTCCCGTTCACGGGAAGGGGCGACCGTCCGCCGAGCGGAGCGAAGGGAAAGCGGCCGGCGCGGAGCCAGCGGTCGCGCGGTCGTTCCGCTGAGCCTGAGGTTTTCCCTTTCCACCCCCCGCTCTTCGGCCTGCGGCCTCGGCGGGCGGTCCCCCTTTCCCGTGAAACGGGAAAGGAAGAGAAACCAACCGTGTTTGGCCCCTCTCCGCCGCGCAGGGCATAAGCCGCGGCCATGATTCCGTTCATAGATCTGCAGGCGCAGCGCGCGCGCCTGGGCCAGCCGCTGGAGGACGCGATCCTCAAGGTGGTGCGCTCGGGCGCCTACATCATGGGCCCGGAGATCGGCCAGTTCGAGGCCGAACTCGCCGCCTTCGGCCAGGCGCGGCATGCGCTCTCGTGCGGGTCGGGCACCGAGGCCCTGGTGCTGCCGCTGATGGCCTGGGGGATCGGGCCGGGCGACGCGGTCTTCTGCCCCAGCTTCACCTTCGCGGCCACGGCCGAGGTGATGCCGCTGGTGGGCGCCTCGCCGGTGTTCGTCGACGTGCTGCCGGACACCTACAACCTGGACCCGGCGAAGCTGGAGGCCGCCATCGCGGCGGTGAAGGCGGACGGGCGGCTGACGCCGCGGGCGGTGATCGCGGTCGACCTGTTCGGCCAGCCCGCCGACTATCCGGCCATCAAGGCGGCAGCCGAGCGCCACGGCCTGAAGCTGATCTCCGATTCCGCGCAAGGGTTCGGCTGCACGCTGGACGGCCGCCATCCGCTGCACTGGGCGGACGTGACGACCACCTCGTTCTTCCCGGCCAAGCCGCTGGGCTGCTACGGCGACGGCGGGGCGGTGCTGTCGAACGACGACCGGCTGCACGACCTGCTGGTGTCGCTGCGCGTGCACGGCCAGGCGGTGAAGTCCGACCTGGAGGGCCGCACCTTCGACCACGACCCCAAGTACCTGAACATGCGGGTGGGGATGAACAGCCGGATGGACACCCTCCAGGCCGCCGTGCTGCTGCAGAAGCTGAGCATCTTCGCCGACGAGATCGAGGCCCGGAACCGGGTGGCGGCGCGCTACGCCGAGGCCCTGGGCGACGTGGTCCGCGTCCCGCCGGTGATCGCGGGCGGCGTCTCGGTCTGGGCGCAGTACGTCATCGAGGCGGAGGACCGCGACGGGCTGGCCGCGCACCTGCGGGCCGAAGGGATCCCGACGGCGGTCTACTATCCCGTCCCCGTGCACCTGCAGGCGCCCTACCGCGGCTATCCGCAGCCGGGGGGCCTGCCGGTCACCGAGGCGGCGGCGGGCAAGGTGCTGGCGCTGCCGATGCACGCCTATCTGGACGCCGAGACCCAGGACCGCATCACGGCGGCGATCCGCAACCACGTGAAGCGCAACCGGTAGCGGCCGGACCGACGGTCAGTCGAGGGCGCCGACGATGGAGGCGCGCTGGGAGAGCTCGATCCAGTTGCCGTCGGGATCGCGGACCATGGAGATCCGCGCCGTGGTTCCCAGCGTCACCGGCGCCAGGGCCTCGCGGCCCCCCTTCGCCAGGACGGCGGCGTGCTCCTCGTCGACCTTGAAGACCTGGAAGGTGATGTAGCGCCAGCCCGGGCCCTGCATCTGGGCGTCGGACGGGGCCGCCGGGTCCGCCTCGAGCAGGATCAGGCTTTCGCCCGCGCGGAAGACGCCCTCGCGGTCCTCGGGCAGCCCCAGGGCCTCGGCGTAGAAGCGGCGGTGGGCGGCGAGGTCGCGGACGCCGATCCGCACGCCGATCTGGGTGACGCCCTCGTGGCCCGGCGGCACGAGGCTCACCCGGTTGCCCTCGGGGTCGGCCAGGGCCTGCGGCGCGGTCACCCCCTCGCGGGCGATCAGCAGTTCGCGATAGCCGCTGGGCGGGTTCGCCGGCAGGGGGTTGGCGTGATGGTTGATCTTGAGCACGCTGCCCAGGACGTCGTGCCGGTGCTGGTCCTGGCCGCGGCGGATCGGCAGGACATGGTCCAGCGGAACCCCCGCCTCGCCCTGCCAGAAGGCCAGCATGGGGCCCAGGTCGTTGGTGGCGAGGCCGATGTCGACCCTCGGCTTGGCAAGCTGCATCCCGTCCTCCCCTTGCGCCGGCAGGATCGCCATGGAATGGGTGGCGTCAAACAAATGTTTGAGGGACGTCCGCCATGAAGGCCGCAGTCTATTACGAGAACGGTCCCCCCGAGGTCCTGAAGTACGAGGACGTCCCCGATCCCCAGTGCCACCCGAAAGGCGTCGTGATCCGCGTCGAGGCGGTGGCGATCGAGGGCGGCGACACGCTGAACCGCTTCGGCGGCCCGCTGATGACCAACCCGCACGTGGTGGGCTACCAGGCCGCCGGCGAGGTGATCGAGGCCGGCGCCGAGGTCACGAACCTCAAGGTGGGCGACCGGGTCTGCACGACCGGGGGATGGGGCAGCCACGCCGAGCTGCGGGCCGTCTCGGCCAAGACCGCGTGGAAGATCCCCGACGGCCTGTCGACCCGCGAGGCGGCGGTCATCCCGGTGACGTTCGGCACCGCCGCCGACTGCCTGTTCGAGTTCGGGCGGATGAAGGCCGGCGAGGTGGTCCTGGTGCAGGCCGGCGCGTCGGGCGTGGGCGTGGCGGCGATCCAGCTGGCGGCGAAGGCGGGCGCCTCGATGGTCATCGCCACCGCCTCGTCGGACGAGCGGCTCGAACGCCTGCGCCCGCTCGGCATGACCCACGGGATCAACTACGCCACGCACGACGTGGTCGAGGAGGTGATGCGCCTCACCGGCAAGAAGGGCGCCGACGTGGTGGTCGATTCGGTGGGCGGCGCGGTGCTGCAGGGCTCGATCCTCAGCCTCGCCTACAGGGGCCGGGTCTCGACCGTGGGCCAGGCGGGCCGCGACCGCCAGAAGATGGACCTCTCCACCCTGATGGGCGGCAACCGCACCATCTCGGGCGTGTTCCTGGGCGCCGAGATCTCCACCGACCGCGTCCAGAAGAGCATCGCGAGCCTGATCGACCGTGTGGCCCAGGGCGAGCTGAAGGTGGTGATCGACCGCGAGTTCCCGCTCTCGGAGGCCGCCGCCGCGCACCGCTACATCGAAAGCCGCCAGGCGGTGGGACGCGTGCTGCTGATCCCGTGAGGCGTCCTGCCGGACGCCGGGGCGGGGCTCAGCCGTTGAACTTGAGCCAGAGTCCCGCCAGGCCCAGCAGGATGAAGACCCACATCGCCAGGGACAGGAGAAGGGGAACGATCACCCGCATGCTTCGGCCAGACCTCTCCCCCAAGGCGACTCCAGCCGCCATGATTGTCGCACAAGCTTCGCGAAGACCAGACGTTTCACGCGTGGGGATATCGTAGACGCTGGATCGCAACCAGCAGGATACGCCAGCCAGGGAGAGAGCGATGCCAAGAGCGACGAACGGACGTGTCGAGCTCGAGTACGAGACCTTCGGCGACGGCGCGCCGGAGACGGTGCTGCTGATCAACGGGCTCGGCTCGCAGATGAACCGCTGGCCGGCGGATTTCTGCGGCAAGCTGGCCGCCCGCGGGTACCGCGTCATCCGCATGGACAACCGCGACACGGGCCTCTCCACTTGGTTCGGCGACGGCGAGCGCTACACGCTGAAGGACATGGCGGCCGACGCCATGGCGGTGCTGGACGCCGCGGGCGTGCAGGCGGCGCACATCGCGGGCGTTTCCATGGGCGGGATGATCGTGCAGCGGATCGCCATCGACTATCCGGCGCGCGTGCTCTCGCTCACCTCGATCATGTCGGCGCCCACCGGCAACGTGGTGGCGACGCCCGAGGCCATGGCGGTGATCACCACCGCGCCGCCCGATCCGAAGGCCGACTTCGAGGCCTTCGTGGCGCACGGCATGAAGAACGCCCGCACGATCGGCAGCCCCGCCTATCCCTGGGACGAGGCGGACCTGCGCGAGCGGGTGATCGCCGAGCACCGGCGGGCCTTCAACCCGTCCGGCGTCGTGCGCCAGCGGCAGGCGATCGGCGCCGACGGCGACCGCACCGAGGAGCTCAAGCGGCTGAAGACGCCCACGGTGGTCCTGCACGGCGCGGACGATCCGCTGGTCCAGCCCATCGGCGGCGAGCAGACAGCCGCGGCCATTCCGGGCGCCGAGCTGCGCATCGTCCCGGGCATGGGCCACGACCTGCCGCCAGGGCTGCACGAGATCTTCATCGACGCCATCACCGCGGCCGCCGCACGCGCCCGCACGCCCGCCTAGCCCTTCGAGGAACCCATGGGACGTCTTTCCGGCCGCACGGCCGTCATCACCGGCGCAGCCAGCGGCATCGGCCGCGCGGCCGCCAAGCTGTTCGCCGCCGAGGGCGCGAGCCTGGTCATCGCCGACCGGGCCGAGGCCGTGACCGAGACCGCCCAGGCGGTGTCGCAGGCCGGCGGCAAGGCCGTGGCCGTCACGGGGGACGCTGGCGACGACGCCTTCGTGAAGTCGCTGGTGGACCGCGCGCTGAGCGACTTCGGCGGGCTGGACGTGTTCTGGGCCAACGCCGGCATCTCGGGCGGCTTCGCCCCGCTGCACGAGCAGACCGCCGACTACTGGGCCGAGATCCTGCGGGTGAACCTGATCGGCCCGTTCCTGGCCGTGAAGCACGCCAGCGCGGCGATGATACCGAACGGCAAAGGCTCGATCATCTGCACGGCCTCGGTGGCGGGTATCCGTTCCGGCGCCGGCGGGCCGGCGTACTCGGCCTCGAAGGCCGGGGTGATCAGCCTGGTGCAGACCGCCTGCAACGAGCTGTACGGCACGGGGATCCGCGTGAACGCCATCGCGCCGGGGCTGATCGAGACGGGGATGACCAAGCCCATCTTCGACGGCGCCCGCGCGCGCGGCAACGAGGACAAGATCGGCCAGCTGAACCCGACCACCCGCTACGGCCACCCCGAGGAGATCGCCGCCGCCGGCCTGTTCCTCGCGTCGGACGACGCCAGCTACGTGAACGGCCAGACCCTCGCCGTGGACGGCGGCCTCTCCACCTCGCACCCCGTGGTCCGCCGCAAGCGATGATCATCCTGCTGCGGCACGGCGAGACGTTCTGGAACGTCGAGCGGCGGGTGCAGGGACGGCTCGAGAGCGACCTGACCCCGCGCGGCGAGCGCCAGGCGCTGTCCATGGCCGCCCTGGCCGGCGAGCTCGCCGGGCGCGTCCCCGGCGACTGGCGTCTGGTGTCCAGCCCGAGCGGCCGGGCCCGCAGGACCGCCGACGCCGTCGCCGCGGTCACGGGTCTGGCCGTCGAGACCGACGAGCGGCTGGTCGAGATCTGCTGTGGCGCGTGGGAGGGCCAGCTGTGGGACGACGTCCGCCGCCATGACCCGCACCGCGGCTACGACGGCGAACGCTTCTTCGGCGCGCCCGGCGGCGGCGAGACCTTCGAGGACGTTATGGGGCGCGCCACGAGCTGGCTGGCCGAGCTGCCCCCCGAGCCCGAGCGGCGCGTGATCGCGGTGAGCCACGGCGTGCTGGGGCGGCTGCTGCGCGGCGCCTATGCGGGGCTGGACCGGCGGTCGACGCTGGACCAGGCCGTCCCGCAGGATGCGGTCTACCGCCTTCAAAACGGCCAGATCGACCGGTTCGACTGCGAGCCCATCGACTAGCCGCAGGGACGGATGATCCGCGCCATCCTCATCGCCGCCGCCGTGCCGTTCCTCATGGGCGCGAAGGCGCCCGAGACGGTGGACTACCGGATGGCGCTGCAGCCGGGCGCGGCCGGCCGGCCGGGCCTCCTGGCCGTGGAGATCCGCCTGCGCGGCGACGCCGACGGCGAGACGCGGCTGGCGCTGCCGGACGACTACGGCGCCAAGACCGACGCCTGGCGCTTCATCTCCGACCTGAAGGTCCGCGGAGCGAGCATGGCCGAGGACGGGCCCGCCGCCCGCGTGCTGCGCCACCGGCCGGGGGCCAAGCTCACGGTCAGCTACCGCGTGCAGACCGCCTACGAGGCCGACCCGCACTGGCGCGGGGGACTGACCTACCAGGGCGCGGTGATCCGCCCGGACTGGTTCGCCTTCTTCGGCGACATCGTCTTCGTCCTGCCCGAGGACCGCGAGCGGCAGCCCGCCACCTTCCGCTGGGGGCGCATGCCCAAGGGCTGGACGGTGGCCTCCGACCTGGACCACGGCGCGCAGGGCCAGCCGCTGACCGTCGCGGACGTCCGCGAGTCGGTGGCGATCGGCGGCGCCCAGGTGCGCGTGGCCACGCGGCCGATCCCGGGCGGGACCCTGCGGGTGGCGAGCCTGCCCGACCGCCCGATCCGGCTGGACGCCCTGGCCGACCAGGTCGCCGCCACCGTGACGGCGCAGCGCGCCTTCTGGGGCGACGGGGGCGGGCCCTATTTCGTGGGCGTCATCCCGCTGGTCCGCGACGGGACGTCGAAGGTCATGGGCGGCATCGGCCGCTCGGACGGCTTTGCGCTGTGGTCGACGCCGGACGAGCCGGAGTTCGTCCGCTGGACCGTCGCGCACGAGAACATGCACACCTGGATCCCGCGCCGTGTCGGCCGGATCGCGCGCGAGCAGCGGGGCGGCGGCGTCTACTGGTTCACCGAGGGGTTCGCGGACTTCTTCACCAACCGCGCCATGCTGAAGGCCGGCGCCTGGAGTGTCGACGACGTGGTCGACCGCCAGGCCGCGGTGCTGCAGGCCTACGACGCCAACCCTGCCCGGGTCGCCGCGGGCGACCGCGTCAAGGCCGAGTTCTTCACCAGTAGCGACGTCCAGCGCCTGCCCTACCAGCGCGGCCAGCTGCTGGCGATGAAGTGGGACGAGGAGATCCGCCGCAAGACCGGCGGCAAGGCCGACCTGTCCACCGCCCTGCGCCACATGCACCGGCACTACCAGCAGTTCGCCCCGGACCAGGGCCCGGACGTGGTCACCGGCCTCGTCTCGGCGGTCTGGGTGGTCGCGGGGCTCGACATCCGCTCCGACATCGCGCGCTACGCGGACGGCGGGGCGCCGATCGAGCTTCCGGAGGAGATGTTCGGCGGCTGCCTGCTGGCCCGCGTGACCGTGTCGCCGGCCTTCGACGCCGGCTTCGACACCGCCGCCTCCTTCGCCTCGAAGACCGTGAAGGGCGTCCGCCGCAGAGGCCCCGCCTGGAACTCGGGCGTGCGCGACGGCATGCGGCTCGACGCCTGGACGTTCAACGCCGGCGACATGTCCCGCCAGATCGAGCTGGTGGTGCGACCACCCAAAATGAGTAGCCGGGCGAAGCCGCGGAAAATCGCCTACTGGCCCTATGGCGACGCCGATACCCGGACCCGCCGTCTGGAGCTCTCGCCCGAGCTCACCCGCGACCAGCGCGCGGATTGCGGACGCCGGATGGCCGGGATCTAAGTCTCGGTATTCTCAGGATTTCCACCCCAGCCCGCGCGGCCCGAGGCGTCGATCGGGCCGGTCCGCGCCCGCGGTCGTCCCAGGCCGGGCGCAGCGCCGGCCCCGGCCCCCTGCGCCCGGGCCCTGCGACACCACGTTTGTTGCACCGCACACTAAAGCTGGCCAAACGCCGCCGCCATCGGGCCGGGCAGGACGGCTTTGGTGCGTCCTTAACCTAGTTGGTGCGTAGGTATTGCAGATGCGTGTTGCTCTGACCCTTTCCGCTCTTTCCGCCGGGCTCGTCCTGGCGGGCGCCGGCGCGGCCGTCGCCGGCCCGCTGCCGCAGGCCAAGAACGCGGCGGAGATCAACGCCGGCCTGGAGGCCATGCGCGAGTTCAACCTGATCGCGCTCAAGGACCTGAAGTCCTCGTCGAGCGTGCAGGGCCGCACCTTCGTGGGCGGGAACCTCTCGGGTTCGTCCTCGAACTACCTCACCGGCGCGGGCCAGTCCGGCGGCGTCGCGCTGACCGTGGCGGGCGACGTCACCGGCTCGGCCAAGAACGTCAAGGGCGGCGGCGCCGTGAAGGTGGGCGGCAATCTGGACTCGGGCGCCAACCTCAACGGCGGCGGCAACGCCTACGTCGACGGCAACGCCAAGAAGATCAACGCCGGGACGGGCTCGGTGTACGTCGATGGCAACGTCGAGCAGACCAACGCCCAGCACATCTACTACGGCGGGACGATCAAGACCTCGAACGGCGTCAAGCACGCCGGCGACCATTCGCAGGCGGGCCTGCAGGACAGCCTGGAGGCGATCGCCGCCGACTACGCGGCCGAACTGACGGCCACGTCGGAGTACTTCGCAGACCTGTCCGCCACCCACTTCGTGTCCACGCCCAACGCCCAGGACGTGGTCTTCAACGCCGGGGCCGGAAGCGGCGTGGCGGTGTTCGCGATCAGCGATCTCGAGACCCTGCTGAAGGGCCGCAGCAACCTGAAGTTCTCGGCGCCGGCCTTCTACGACGCGGTGATCGTGAACGTCGCGGGCTCGAAGATCACCCTGCCGGGCAGCATCAACTTCAACGCGGCCTCCGGGCTGGGCTCCAAGGTCATCTGGAACTTCTACGAAGCGACCAGCGTGAACTTCGGCTCGAAGAACTGGTACGGCTCGGTCCTCGCCCCCAACGCCGAGCTCAAGTTCAACAACTTCATCGAGGGCTCGGTGGTGGCCCGCGACCTGGTGCAGAACGGCGAGGTGCGCCTCGGAAACTTCTCCGGCGGCGGGCTGTCGGTGGCGCGCTTCGCCGACGAAGTGCAGACGGCGGTTCCGGAGCCCGCCACGTGGGCCATGATGATCATGGGCTTCGGCGCCATCGGCGCCGTGATCCGCCGCCGCCGCGCGCTCGTCGACGGCTGAGCGATCCTCAGGCGAGGGGCGGAACGGGCCCGCGGCGTGACGGCCGCCGGTTGAGCACGGCCAGGGCGCCCAGCCCGAGCAGCAGCCCCGCGCCGAACGCCGTGGCCAGACCCGCCGGTCCGAGCAAGAGGCGGCCCGGCGCCATCCAGTGGACCAGTTCGCCGCTGGCGGCTTCGGGCTCCAGGGGTTCGATCGGCAGGCTCATGGCGCAGGCTCCGGTTGCCCGGGCCTAACCGCCGCCGTTGACGGGGGGTTCCGCCGGGCGCCCCGGGCGGGTTAGAAGCTGCGGCTTTCCTCGACCGCATCGACAGACCATGGCCGGCCACTCAAAGTTCAAGAACATCATGCACCGCAAGGGCCGCGCCGACGCGGCCCGCTCGAAGCTGTTCTCCAAGCTCTCGCGCGAGATCACCGTGGCGGCGAAGTCGGGGATGCCGGACCCGAACATGAACCCGCGCCTGCGGCTGGCGGTCCAGAACGCCAAGGCCGAGTCCATGCCGAAGGACGTTATCGACCGGGCGATCAAGAAGGCGATCGGCGGCGACGCCGAGACCTATGAGGAAATCCGCTACGAGGGCTTCGGGCCCGGCGGCGTCGGCGTTATCGTCGAGGCGCTGACCGACAACCGCAACCGCGCCGCCTCCACGGTGCGCTCCACCTTCACCAAGCACGGCGGCAACCTGGGCGAGACCGGTTCGGTGTCGTTCATGTGGGACCGGGTGGGCCAGATCACCTACGCCGCCGCGGCCGGCTCCGAGGAGAAGGTCATGGAAGCCGCCATCGAGGCCGGCGCCGACGACGTGGAATCCGACGAGGACGGGCACACCATCTGGACCGCCTTCGAGCAGCTCTCGGAGGTCGCCCAGGCGCTCGAGAGCACGCTGGGGGAAGCCAGTTCGACGCGGATCGCCTGGCGGCCCAAGGCGTTGACCCCCCTGAGCGGAGAACCGGTGGCGACGCTGATGAAGCTGATCGAGACGCTCGAGGACGACGACGACGTGCAGAACGTCTATTCCAACGCCGACATCTCGGCCGAGGACCTGGAGAAGCTGGCCGGCTGATGGGGCGCAAGCCATCCGAGCGTGACCGCGGCGACCCCCGGGTCACCGACCTGCGCGCCTATCGCCGCGAGCGGGACAGGGCCGCCCGCGCGCCGGCCGCGAAGCCGGCGCGGCGCAGCGAGTCCCTGCTCGGCGCCAATCCCCGCGCCGGGCTCATCCTGGCCGTGGTCGTGGTGATATTCGCCCTGCTTTCCCTAGGGCCAATCTTCCTCTGAGCGGCGAAGGGCGGATATGCTCGCCGCAATCATCAGGGGAGGCTCCACGCCATGAAACTCGCAACCGGGCTCGCCGCGGCGGCCGCCGCGCTGGGCCTCGCCGCCCAGGCCCAGGCCGGCGACTATGTCTCGATCGTCCAGGAGACGACCATCGACGCGCCCGCCGACGTGGCGTGGGCGAAGCTCAAGGGCTACTGCGAGATCGGCAAGTGGCTGCGGCCCGGCATGACCATCCCGTGCGAGGTCACCTCGGGGACGGACGGGGAACTGGGCGCCCTGCGCAAGATCGCCGGCCGCGTGGAAGAGGTCATCGTGGCCCGCACGCCGATGTCCTACACCTACGCCGACATCGATCCGAAGATCCTCTACCACGGCACGGTCGAGGTCCGGCCGGTCGACAAGAAGTCGTCCAAGCTGATCTACAGCCTGTTCTACGACCAGACGAGCATCCCGGCCGACCAGCGCGAAGCCAACCGCAACGGCCGCGCGACCACCTTCGCCGGGGTCATGAAGGCCATGAAGGCGCAGGCCGAAGCGAAGTAGCCGCGCGCCGGGCGGGCGCAGCGCTCAGTTCGGGGGATCACCCGGGGCCGGCGTGGGCGGCGCGGGGGCGGCCGCGGCGCCGGCCTTGAGCGCAGCCTCGCTGTCGGCCCCGGCCTGCGCGGAGTCCACCGCCGCCTGCCGGGCCTGCTCGTTCTCGACCACCGCCGAGACTTCCCGGCTCGCGCCGCCGCCGCTTGCGCAGCCGGCCAGCGCCAGCATGACCATCGCGAAGAGCGCGCGCACGGCTAGCGGCCCCCCGGCGAGACGGCGACGTCGGCGCTCTGCGGCGAGCTGTCGCAGCCGGCGAGGGCGGCGCCCGCGGGCGCCGCTGCGGCGCAAAGGCTGATCATCCGCATCTGCATGCTCCTGTGGGGTGGATCGCATGCGAACCCGCCGGACCGGATCGAGTTCCGGATTCGACCGCACGCGCCGCCATGGCTAGAACGTCGCCGGTCGACGGGGGACAGGACGCCAATGCAAAGACGCAAGGTCGATCGCGCGCAGCGCATGCGCGCCCGGCGCATCTGGTGGGAACGCAACGGCGCCTTCGTTCGGGGCGCGCTGGCGGGCAGCGTCATCACCGCGATCGCCGCCTGGATCCTGCAGATGGTGACGGCGTCATAGCCCGCGCGTCGCCTCCCTTCGCCGCCACCGATGCGGCCTACGAGCACTGGGCGGCGGCCGAGGTCGCCCGCTGGCGGGACGAGGTCCTGAAGCCCGCGAACCTTCTCGACCGCGCCGCCAAGGGCGTGCAGGGGCGCATCAACCGGCTGATCCCCGAAAAGGTGCACGCGGCCGTCACCTCCGTGATGGAGGGCCTGACGCGCACCATCCTGACGGGCGCCGACCTGACCACCGCCGCGCCGATCGCCGGGGCCTCGCTGCGGGAGCGCGACCGACGGGCGCTGGAAGCTATCGAGGGCTACCGCACCACCGCCGCCGTCGAGGGCGGCGTCGCCGGCGCCGGCGGCTTCTGGCTGGCGCTGGCCGACTTCCCCGCGCTGCTGGTGATCAAGATCAAGCTGCTGTTCGACCTCGCGGCGATCTACGGGCACGAGGCCGACCGCTTCGAGGAGCGGCTGTACATCCTGGCGCTCTTCCAGCTGGCGTTCTCCAGCGCCGACCATCGGGCGGAGGTGTTCGCCGGCCTGGAGGGCTGGGACGGCCGCGACCATCCGGCGGACTTCGAGCACTTCGACTGGCGGCGCTTCCAGCAGGAGTACCGCGACTACATCGACCTCGCGAAGCTGGCGCAGATGATCCCGGTCGTCGGCGCGCCGATCGGCGCCTTCGTGAACTACCGCCTACTCGAGCGGCTGGGCGACACGGCGATGAACGGATACCGCATGCGCTGGCTCGCGCGTTCCTGAACCATGCGCGCGCTCGTCCTCGCCCTCCTGATCGCCACGCCGGCGGCGGCGCAGACCCGGATCACGGACGCCGACGTGCGCGCCTTCGTCGTCCGCCAGCAGGCGGCGTGGAACGCGGGCCGGCTGGACGCCTACTTCGCGGCCTTCACCCCCGACGCGACGTTCACTGACCAAGCCTACAACGGCGGCAGGCCCCCGGTGCCCTACGGGACGGCCACCCTGGCCGAGGCCCGCGCCCAGACCCGCAAGGCGGTGGCGAAGGCGCAGCCGCGCGAGGCCGCGCGGGTGTTCCGCATCGCGATCGCCGCGGACGGCCGCTCGGCCGAGGTGACCACCAGCGTGGGGATCCAGGCGGGATCGCGCCGCATGTGCGCCAGCCGGGTGCAGACAGTGGTGCTGGCGGAGGGCGGCCTGAAGTCCCGCGGCCAGACCGACACCTACATCCGCTGTCGCGCGCGCTGAGGCCGCGCTAACCTGCGGCCATGCTCCGCCGCTCACTCCTGGCGCTCGCCGCCGCCTTCGCCGTCACCGCCGCCCAGGCCCAGACGCCGCCGCCCGCCGCGCCGCCCGCCGCCCCGCCCCCGGCGGCCCCCGCGCCGAAGCCCCTGCCGCAGGTGAGGATCCAGACCGGCGAGGGCGACATCGTCGTCGAGCTCGCCACCGACAAGGCGCCGGTCACGGCGGCGAATTTCCTGCGCTACACCGACCGGGGCCTGTTCAACGGCGCCACGTTCTACCGGGCGTCGCGGCCCAAGGGGTACGCGGGCACGGACTACGGCTCGATCCAGGGCGGCCTGCAGAACGACCCCAAGAAGGTGCTGCCGCCGATCCGGCACGAGCCCACCACGCTGACGGGCCTGAAGCACCAGACCGGGACCATCTCCATGGGCCGGCACGCGCCGGGCACCGCCCAGGCGGACTGGTTCATCACCCTTGGCGACATGAGCTACCTGGACGCCGACCCCAAGGACCCGAAGAACCCCGGCTTCGCCGCCTTCGGCCGCGTCGTGGCGGGCCTGGACGTGGTGCAGAAGATCATCGCCCTGCCCGTCGATCCGAACCGCGGGGAAGGCGCCATGAAGGGCGAGATGCTGGTGAAGCCCGTGCGCATCGTCCGCGTCAGCCGCTACACCCCGCCGCCGCCGGCCCAGCCCGCCGCGGCGCCGGCCACGACGGCTCCGGCCCCCGCGCCGGCCCCCGCGCCGGCCCAGGCGCCCACGCCATGAACGACGACGCCCCCCAGGTCCCGGAAGACGGCTGGAAGCACACCGGCGTGCGCGTGGTGCCCGGCGACCAGCTGGCCCCCGCCACCGCCACCACGCCCGGCATGGACCGCGCCGTGGCCATCGACCGCGCGCGAATGGGGGCCCAGAAGCTGTGGGCGGGCACGGTGCACATCCACGCCAACGCCAAGACCGGCGCCCACCACCACGGGCCCCTGGAAAGCGTGATCTATGTGGTGTCCGGCCGGGCGCGCATGCGCTGGGGCGAGCGGCTGGAGTTCACCGCCGAGGCCGGGCCGGGCGACTTCATCTATGTGCCGCCCTACGTGCCGCACCAGGAGATCAACGCCTCCACCGACGAGCCGCTGTCGTGCGTGCTGGTCCGCTCCGACTCCGAGGCGGTGGTGGTGAACCTGGACATCGAGCCCGCCGAACGCCCCGAAGGCGTCGCCTGGATCGACCCCATCCACCGCACCTGAGGCGTCCCGCCCGCTGACCCTACCCGTCCGCGGCCGCGAGGCGTTCGATCTTCTCGGCCGCGGTCTCCAGGGCCGAGACCGCCTTGGCCTCCATGCGGGCGCGGTCGGACTGCAGGCGGGTGACCTCCATCTGCATGGCCGCGAGCCGGCCGCGCACGTCGTAGAGCTCGTCGGCCAGCAGGAGGGCGCCCATCAGGAACAGCCGGGTGTCGCCGAGCTGTCCCATGTCCTGGCTGACCTGGCGCACCTGGTGGTCGAACATGCGCGCCAGTTCCTGGAGATGGCCCTCCTGACCGTCCTCGCAGCCCACCGCATAGGGCCGGCCGTTCACCTCGATGTTGAGCTGAGCCATGGTTCAGACCTCCGGAGCCTGGCCGTTGAGGGCCGCGCGGATTTCCTGGATGGCGCGGCCGAGCGCCTCGGACGCCTGGGCGCCGGCCTCCTCCAGCTCGCGCTCCCGGGCGCGGGCCGCGTCGAGTTCCGCCGCGAGCTTGGCGCGATCCTGGTCGAAGAGGCCGCCGGCGTCGGCGCTGGCCGCCTTCAGCCGCTGGCCCAGCCGCTGTTCCAGGACGTGAAGGGCGTTCTCGAGGCGTTTGGCCGCCAGGTCGAGGGCGCTGTCGCCGCCGTTCATGCGATCCTCCGAAGCCGTGGGCTCTCTATACCCGCGACGGTGAGTCTCGCGAAATCGCGGGGCGGTTTCTTGACCGACCGGCGCGCGCGTGCGAGGCGGCGCCACATTCCTTAACGCCAGAGATTCCGATGCCCGCGCCGATCCAGCTCATGGCGAACGCCATCCGCGTGCTCTCGATGGACGCCGTCGAGCAGGCCAACAGCGGCCACCCCGGGATGCCGATGGGCATGGCCGACGTCGCCACGGTGCTCTGGACGAAGTTCATGAAGTACGACGCGAGCCGGACCGACTGGCCCGACCGCGACCGGTTCGTGCTCTCGGCGGGCCACGGCTCGATGCTGCTCTACAGCCTGCTGCACCTGGCCGGCGTGAAGGGCGTGCCGATGCAGAGCCTGCGCGATTTCCGCCAGCTGGGCTCGAACACCCCGGGCCACCCCGAGTTCGGCCACACGCCGGGCGTCGAGACCACCACCGGCCCCCTGGGCCAGGGTCTGGCGACCGCCGTCGGCATGGCCATGGCCGAGCGCAAGATGGCCGCCCGCTTCGGCGCCGACCTTGTGGACCACCGCACCTGGGTGGTGGCGGGCGACGGCTGCCTGATGGAGGGGATCAGCCACGAGGCGATCAGCCTGGCCGGCCGCCTGAGGCTCTCCAAGCTGACCGTGCTCTGGGACGACAACGACATCACCATCGACGGCCACGTGGGCATCTCGGACGCCACCGACCAGCTGGCGCGCTTCAAGGCCGCCGGCTGGGCGACGAAGCGGATCGACGGCCACGACGAGGGGCAGATTCGCCGGGCGCTGGCGTGGGCGGTGAAGCAGGACCGGCCCAGCCTGATCGCCTGCAAGACCATCATCGGCAAGGGCTCGCCCACCTTCGCCGGCACGCACGACGTGCACGGCAAGGCGCTGGGCAAGGACGAGGTCGCCAAGACCCGCGAGGCCCTGGGCTGGAGCCACGAGCCCTTCACCCTGCCCGACGAGGCGGCGCGCGCCTGGAAGGCCGCCGGCCGCCGGGGCGGCAAGGTCCGCAAGGCGTGGCAGGCGCGGCTGGAGGCGTCGCCGCACAGGGCCGAGTTCGAGCGCGCCGTGGCAGGGGAACTGCCGAAGCACGCCTTCGAGCGCCTGGACGCCTTCCTCGCCGAGACCGCGCCCGGCAAGCCCGCGGCCGCCACCCGCCAGCATTCGGGCACGGTGCTGGAGAAGATCTTCGGCGAGATTCCTGAGCTGGTGGGCGGATCGGCCGACCTGACCGGCTCGAACAACACCTTCGTCAAGAACACGCCGGTGTTCGACGGGCCCGACTACGCCGGCCGCTACGTGAACTACGGCGTGCGCGAGTTCGGCATGGGCGCGGCCATGAACGGCCTGGCGCTGCACGGCGGGGTGATCCCCTACGGCGGCACCTTCCTGGTGTTCACGGACTACGCGCGGCCGGCGATCCGGCTGGCGGCGCTGATGGGCGTGCGGGTGATCCACGTGGGCACCCACGACTCGATCGGCCTGGGCGAGGACGGGCCGACGCACCAGCCGGTGGAGCACCTGGCGTCGCTGCGCGCCATGCCCAACCTGAACGTCTTCCGCCCGGCCGACCTGATCGAGACGGCCGAGTGCTGGAAGCTGGCGCTCGAAAGCCGGACCGCGCCGTCGGTGATGGCCCTTTCGCGCCAGAAGACCGCCGCCGTGCGGGACATGGCGGGCGAGAACCTGTCGGCGCGCGGCGCCTACCAGCTGGCGGGCGCGGGCCATCCGGCCCAGGTGACGATCTTCGCCACGGGCACGGAGGTGCCGGTCGCGCTGGCGGCCCGCGACCTGCTGGAGGCCGAAGGGATCGGCGCGCGCGTCGTCTCGGTCCCCTGCTTCGAGCTCTTCGAGGCGCAGCCGACCGACTACCAGGCGGCCGTGATCGGCGAGACCCCGGTGCGGGTCGCCGTCGAGGCCGGCGTGCGCATGGGCTGGGACCGCTTCATCGGCGCGGACGGCGCGTTCGTCGGCATGACCGGCTTCGGCGCCAGCGCGCCGGACAAGGCGCTCTACGAGCACTTCGGCATCACGCCCCAGGCCGTGGCGGCCGCGGCCAAGGCGAAGCTCTGACCATGCGTCTCGGCACGCCCAACTCGCCCACCGCCGTGCGGGTCATGCTCCTGGGCTCGGGCGAGCTGGGCAAGGAGGTGGTGATCGAGCTGCAGCGGCTGGGGTGCGAGGTGATCGCCGTCGACCGCTACGAGGGCGCGCCCGCCCAGCAGGTTGCCCACCGCGGCCACGTGATCGCCATGACCGACGCCGGGGCGCTGCGGGCGCTGGTGGAGCGGGAACGGCCGCACCTGATCGTCCCGGAAATCGAGGCCATCGCCACCGACGAGCTGGCGCGCATCGAGGCCGACGGGCTGGCGACGGTCATCCCCACGGCGCGGGCCGCCCAGCTCACCATGAACCGCGAGGGCATCCGAAGGCTCGCCGCCGAGGAGCTGGGCCTGCCGACCAGCGCGTATGCCTTCGCGTCCACCGAGGCCGAGCTGGCGAAGGCGGCGGCCGAGGTGACGGGCTTCCCCTGCTTCGTGAAGCCGGTGATGAGCTCGTCGGGCAAGGGCCAGTCGTACGTGGAAAGCGCCGACGGGATCGCCGCGGCCTGGCGCTACGCCCTGGAGGGCGGACGGGTCGAGCAGCCGCGGGTGATCGTGGAGGGCCGCGTCGACTTCGACTTCGAAATCACCCAGCTCACCGTGCGCAGCCTGCGGGACGGCGCGGTCGAGACCAGCTTCTGCGCGCCCATCGGCCACCGGCAGGTGAAGGGCGACTACGTCGAGAGCTGGCAGCCGCAGGCGATGAGCGAGGCCGCGCTCGCGAAGTCGCGGGCGATCGCCCGGGCCGTGACCGATGCGCTGGGCGGCCAGGGCCTGTTCGGCGTCGAGCTGTTCGTGAAGGGCGACGACGTGTGGTTCTCGGAGGTCTCGCCGCGGCCGCACGACACCGGCCTGGTGACGCTCGTCACCCAGTACCAGAGCGAGTTCTGCATCCACGCGCGCGCCATCCTGGGCCTGCCGGTGGACGTGACCCAGCGCGAACCGGGGGCGAGCGCGGTGATCTACGGCGGCATGGACGCCCAGGGGATCGCCTTCGACGGCGTGGCCGAAGCGCTCTCCGTGCCCGGCGCGGACATCCGTCTGTTCGGCAAGCCCGAGAGCTTCGAGCGCCGCCGCATGGGCGTGGCGCTGGCGCGCGCCGAAGACGTGGATCAGGCCCGCGAACGGGCCCGCGAGGCGGCGGGCCGGGTGAAGCCCGCCGCCCGCTAGACCTCAGGCGAGAGCCGTCCGCCGCCGCGCGCGCAGCATCGCGCCCGCGCCGCCGAAGCCGAGGATGAGAAGCGCCCAGGTGGTGGGCTCGGGCACGGCCGCGCCGACATAGATGTCGTCGAGGCCGATGAGATCCCGTCCGCCGGAGGGATTCGCGACGTTGGTGATGGTGATCGAGGTGATCAGGACGTCGGTGAGGCCGAAGAACAGGACCCCGCCGCCCGAGACCGAGCCCGGAAGGCCGAAATCCGTGACCGACCCGTCGCTGGAGGTGACCGAAATCGAGCCGAAGTTCGTCTCCACCCCGGTGAAGTACGCGCCGAACGAACGGACGGCCTGGTCGAAGGAGAAGGTGAGCGTCGCCGAGCTGCCGAATTCGGACGTGAACCGCAGGAACCGGCTGCCGCCTGCGGTGGTGTTGTAGCCGAAGTTGGTGGTGTCTTCGTCGGTAACGCCGCTGAACGTGGGGTTCGCGCCCGAGAATGAGGCGGTGACGCCGGAGCCCAGGTCGAGGGGGGTGGCGTAGCCCAGGGACACGGCTTCGAAGTCGATGACCGGGCCGACCGCGCCCGCGTTCGCCAGGAACGAAGCCTGCGCGGCGGCCGAGTTCGGGCGGGCGTCCCCGGCGCCGGCCCCGTCGTCTTCGCCGTAGTACGTCGTTGCGTTCGCCGCCGTCCCCAGCAGGGACAGGCAGACGATCGGGATGAGGTAGGCGCGCATGGTGAACTCCTGTGACTGGATGAACACCGTTCATTAACCTTTGCTGCGCGGCTTTGCACCTAGAAATAGAGTTGTGAGACCAGACTCTAGCTTAGCCTGTTTTTTGAGCATAGGATTTCTTAGATAAACCAATGCCATGCGCAGTTCCCCGCGAAAGGGATTGGCTCAACCCTGGATAGGAACCTCAGGGCCGGCGCGTGGAGATGCGGGCGATCCGCCAGACCCGCTGTCCGGCGTCGGCGCCCGGGACGTCGTTGGCGCGGCGCAGGACGGCCTCGCCCTTCTCGTGCACCTCGGCGCCGGTGCGAAGGCGGCCATAGATGACCACCGGCACGCTCACGTAGACCGAGCCGGCCGCGCCCTCCGGCGCACCCGGGGCGCCGACCTGGGCGTCGTACTGCGCATAGCGGTCGAAGCTGGCGGCGAAGGCCTGGGCGGTCGGGTAGCCCGAGGCCCTGCCGCCGTCGCGCCAGAGCGCCCAGGCCTTGGCGTAGGCCTTCTGGCCGAGGTGGGCATAGTAGGTCTGCACCACGTCGGCCGCGCCCTGCGGACTGTCCGGCGCGAACGGCGCCTCGGAGATCGGCGTGCGGTCGTCGGGCAGGCCTCCGCGCGTCCCGGGCGCCGGCGGCTCCACCGCCGGCCAGTCCGTCCCGACCCGGGCGCAGGCGACGCCCGGATCGGTGGCCACGTCCTCCGCGGGCTTCAGCGTGGAAAGCCGTCCGTCGTCCGGGCCCTTCGTCCACCACTGCACCCCCCCGCCGACATAGCGGGCGCCGCTGGCCGAGATCGCCGTGGCCAGGCGATACGCGCGGCCGTCGAGGGTCAGGGTCGCGTCCCTACCGTCGTAGACGACGGTCAAGGCGCGGCCGTCCTCGCAGCGATAGGCCACCGGCGCGGCGGGCCCCTCGGTCTGGACCTGGGCCTTGGCGGGCGGCGGCTCCGGCTCGGGGGTGCGGCTGCAGGCGAAGGTGAGCGCCAGCGTGGGGACGAGGACGGCGGCGGGCGCGACGTGGCGGAGCTTCAGCGGCATGGGCCCGGAACGCGCTTCCCCGGAATTCGTCGCGTGATGCGCCTCGCGTC
>NZ_JAEUMN010000191.1 GCF_016793225.1 Phenylobacterium sp. | reverse complement strand
ATCCGCATCTGGGACGGCGCCTGGGTGCGCCACGGCGTGCAGGAAGGCGCGGGCCTGGCGGCCGTCCGCGAGGCGATCCAGTGGGAGGTCGGATTCGCCCCGGAGGCCTGCAAGGCCGAGCGCGTCAGCGGCCTGGTGGTGATCTCCCTGGCCGACGCGCCGGGCTCCGCGCGTATCGCCCTGGGCGCAGGCAGCTGGCGCTGGACCGACCTGCTGGGCCTGCGCAACCGCCGCTGAAAGCTCGCCCCTCCCCGACGGAAACCGGCTATCGTCGGCCAAAAGCAAAAAGGGTGGGAGGCGACGATGGCGGACCAGGCCTATGACGTGGTCATCGTAGGGGCCGGATTCTCGGGCCTCTACATGCTGCACCGGCTGAAGCAGCTGGGCGTCTCGGCGCGGGTCTACGAGGCCGGCCCCAGCGTGGGCGGCACCTGGTTCTGGAACCGGTATCCGGGCGCGCGCGTCGACATCGAGAGCCAGGAGTACTCCTACTCGTTCTCCCCCGAACTGGACGCGGAGTGGGTCTGGAGCGAGCGCTACGCCACCCAGCCCGAGCTGCTGCGCTACCTCAACCATGTGGCCGACCGCTTCGACCTGCGCGGCGACATCCAGCTCGAGACGCGGATCACGGCCGCCCACTGGCAGGAGGCGGCCCGCCGCTGGAGCATCGCCACCGACGGCGGCGAGACCATATCGGCCCGCTGGTGCGTCATGGCCACGGGATGCCTGTCCGTTCCGAAGGGCGACGAGTTCCCGGGCGAGCGCGAGTTCCGCGGCCCCTCCTGGCACACCAGCCGCTGGCCCGAAGAGGGCGTCGACTTCACGGGCATGACCGTCGCGGTGATCGGGACGGGCTCGTCGGCGATCCAGTCCATCCCCGTGATCGCCGCCCAGGCGAAGCACGTGACGGTGTTCCAGCGCACCCCCAACTTCAGCGTGCCGGCGCACAACGGCCCGATCGACCCGGCCGTCGCGGCCGACTGGGCCGCCAACCGTGCGGCCTATCGCGCCGAGGCCCGGGAAGCCGGCTTCGGGATCCGCGGCGTCGCCATGGGCGACACGCCGGCGCTCCAGGCGACGCCCGAGCAGCGCAAGGACGCCTTCGAAGCCCGCTGGAGATATGGCGGCTTCGCCTTCCTGGGCGCCTACAACGACCTTGTGACCGACGTCGAGGCCAACAGCACGGCCGTGGAGTTCATGGCCGAGAAGATCCGCGGGATCGTTCAGGACCCCGCGACCGCCGAGAAGCTGATCCCCAAGACCTACCCCATCGGCGCCAAGCGGCTGTGCGTCGACACCGGCTACTACGCCACCTTCAACCGTCCCAACGTCAGTCTGGTGGACCTGTCCGACGAACCGATCGAGGCGATCACGGCGACCGGGGTGAAGACGGCCGCGAAGAGCTACGACGTCGACGCCATCGTCTACGCCATCGGCTTCGACGCCATGACGGGCGCGCTCTCGAAGATCGACATCCGCGGCCGGGACGGCCGCACGCTGTCCGAAGCCTGGGCCGCCGGCCCGCGGACCTACCTGGGCCTGATGACCGCCGGCTTCCCGAACCTCTTCCTGGTCACCGGCCCCGGAAGCCCTTCGGTCCTCTGCAACATGGCTGTCGCCATCGAGCAGCACGTGGAGTGGATCTCGGACTGCATCGCCTGGATGGGCGGCCGCCAGATGGGCGCGATCGAGGCGACCGAGCCGGCGCAGGACGCCTGGGTGGAGCACGTCAACGAGGTGGCCAACGGCACCATCTACCCGCTGGCCAACAGCTGGTACCTGGGCGCCAACGTCCCCGGAAAGCCGCGGGTCTTCATGCCCTACATCGGCGGCTTCCCCGTCTACCGCGACAAGTGCGCCGAGGTGGCCGCTAGCGGCTACGAAGGCTTCCGGTTGGAGGCCGAAGGGCGACCTTGACTTAGCCGCTCACCTGGGGCTGCCATACAACCTGGGATCAGGGTTGCCGGCGTGCTGCGCGGCATGCTGGCGAGGGAGGCTTCAGGGTGTTCCGCACCGCGGGCGACTTCGATCGCGCGGACTGGGAGCTGTTGCGCCACGGCGCGATCACGCTGTTCTGGCGCGAGGAGCGCTTCGAGGCCAGCAAGGCCGAACTGGGGGCGCTCGGCTACCGGCTCCTGGAGATCGCCTGCGTCACGCCCAGCCAGTTCCGCCGCGCGGTCAGCGAGGCCCTGGGCTGGGGCGACGGGGCGTGGGACGGAAACCTGAACGCCCTGAACGACGGGTTCGCCGCCTTCCCCTTCGGCGACTGCCCCGACGTCGCCATCTGCCTGCGCGACTTCCACGTGATCGCCGGCGAGGAACCGGCGTTCGCGCACGGGGTGCTGGACATCATCGAGGACTGGTCCCGCAACCACCTCCTGACCGGCCGACGCCTGCTGGCGCTGGTGCAAACCAACGACGTCAACTTCCGCTGCGAGGGGCTGGGCGGGCGCTCGGCGTCCTGGAACGCGGCCGAGTGGCTGAACGCCGTGCGCGAGCTCTAGGATCTTTGGGGGGAGGGTCGTCGGCTGACCAGGCGCCCGATCAGGGGGGCTGGGGGGGCTGTTCAGGATCCGGACCGGATGCGGGCCAGCCGACGCAATGGAGTAAACGGGCGAGGTGTGTTCGCCTCGGGTCGCAAATTAGGCCATTTCGGGGCGTGTCCGCCGGGTGACAGCTCGCCACGGAGTGCGTCGCGGGCGCACAGGGGGCTTGTGGCCGCCGCGCACATGGAGGATGACGTTCGGGAACGGCGCGCCCAGCACGGGCAAGCCGGGGCGTGGGGCCCCGCGACGCTTCCAGGACTTCGGTCCTGCGCGGCACTGAAGAAGCGGCAGAGGCGGTCCGAGAGGGCCGCCTTTCTTGCATCGGGGGCTTGGCTGTCGCGCGCCGACGCGCCATGTCGTCTGCACAACTTCAAAAGCGGCAACGGGAGGCGCGCGTGGGCGGACAGACGGGGCTGCAGCTGCGGTCCATCATCAAGGGTTCGGGCGAGCTGGAGCTCAGCCTGCAGGAGACCGACTTCGGGGCGCCGGGCCCGGACGAGGTGCTGATCCGGGTCGAGGCCTCGCCGCTCAATCCGTCCGACCTGGGCCTGCTGCTGGGCCCCGCCGACCTCTCCACGCTGAAGAGCGCGGGCGGCGTGACGTCCGCGAAGGTGCCGCCGCAGTTCATGCGCGCCATGGCCGCCCGGGTCGACCAGTCGATGCCGGTGGGCAACGAGGGCGCGGGCACGGTGGTGGCCGCAGGCTCCGACCCCGCGGCGCAGGCGCTGCTGGGCAAGCGCGTCGCGGTCCTGGGCGGGGCGATGTACGCCCAATACCGCATGGCCAAGGCCGGCGACGTCCTGGTCCTGCCGGCCGACGCCACGGCCGCCGACGGCGCCTCGTGCTTCGTCAACCCGCTGACGGCCCTGGGCATGGTCGAGACCATGCGGGCCGAGGGGCACACGGCCCTGGTCCACACCGCCGCGGCCTCGAACCTCGGCCAGATGCTGGTGAAGATCTGCCTCAAGGACGGGGTGGACCTGGTCAACATCGTCCGCAGCGCCTCGCAGGCGAAGACGCTGAAGGACATCGGCGCCAAGCATGTGCTGGACTCCACGTCGCCCACCTTCATGGACGAGCTGGTCGCCGCCCTCGAGGCCACGGGAGCCACCCTCGCCTTCGACGCGATCGGCGGCGGCAAGCTCGCCGGCCAGATCCTCACCGCCATGGAGATCGCCGCCACCCGCCGCGCCGGGGGCGCCTACAGCCGCTACGGCTCGACCACCTACAAGCAGGTCTACATCTACGGCGGCCTCGACACCGGCCCCACCGAGCTCAACCGCGCCTTCGGGATGAGCTGGGGTCTCGGCGGCTGGCTGCTCACCTACTTCCTGATGAAGGCGGGTCCGGAGAAGGGCCAGGCGCTGCGCCAGCGCGTCGCCGACGAGCTCAAGACGACCTTCGCGAGCCACTACACCGCCGAGATCTCGCTGGCCGAGGCCCTGAACCCCGAGACGATCGCCGCCTACAACGCCAAGCACACCGGGACGAAGTACCTGATCAACCCGAACAAGGGCCTCTGAGGGGCCGCGGTCGCCGCGGGCGGTGCAAGGCGCCCGCGGCGGCGGTCAGGCCACCTTCGGCTGCGGCATGTCCTCGAGGAAGCCGAGCCCGTCCTCGAAGTCCAGGAAGATGTCCATCAGCTCCTCGGCGTCGACCGGCGCGGTGCGCTTGCCGGGGAACCGGTAGCGCCAGAAGCTGATGATGTGCTGGATCGCCCCGCATTGCTCGCCCAGCGACATGAACATGTCGGGCGCCGCGAGCAGGAAGTCGCGGAACGCCGTGGGCTGGCCGTCCAGCGTGAGGGAACGGTAGGCGTTGTCGTAGACGCCCAGCATGAGGTTCACCCCCTGGACCACCTGCGAGATGGAGGTCTCCAGGCGCTTGCGCGCGGGGACGATGTACTCCTTGGCGGTCTGGCTGATGTGGCCCCGCGGCTGGAGGGTCGAGATCTCCAGCAGGACCTGGCCCAGGCGGGGCGTCAGCTCGTCGAGCACCCACTTGTAGTAGAGGAAGCCCCGCCAGCAGAAGACGCCGTCCTGGTAGTCCTTGTCGCTGAGCCTGAGGGTCTCCTTCAGGGGTTCGAAGCTGTTGTCGGGGTCGCTCGACAGCAGCTTCTCCACCAGCTTCGCGGCGGCCTGGTTGCCCCCGCCCTGCCCCGCCGACAGGGTCACCAGCGCCATGACCTCGGCGCGCACGAACTCGTACATCCGCAGGATGTCGGCGTCGGTGATGGCGAAGTAGGCCCGCGCCGGCTCGAAACCGTTGCGCTTCAGATGCTCGCGCAGCAGGAACGGGTCCAGCGACGGCAGGCTGTCGATCAGCTCGAGGATCTCGCGATCGGGACGGCCCGGCGCCAGCATGTCCCCGATCATCTGCTCGGCCGCGCGATCGAAGTCCTTCTGGCCCATCATCAGGAACCGCGCGCCACAGCGCAGATCCGAGCCGTCCATCGGCACCATGATCTTCGTCGTGGTGGCCAGGGGCTTGGCGAACAGCTCGCGCTCGTGCGGGCGCACGCGATGCTTGACGATGATCCCGTGGTTCAGCGCCTTGCTCTGGAAGAAGGGCTGGGCGGCCAGCGACGGGTCGTTGGCGAGCTTCCTGTGGGTCGCGACGAGATTGAGCACGCGCGCCGTGGAGGCGGACTGCTCCAGGGCGATCAGGCTGCGGACGGTGCGGTCGGGAGCTTTCTTCATGGCTTCGGCTGGGAGAAGAGCGCCGGCCGACTTGGCCACAAGTTGGAAAACAACGTGCTAACGACGCGCCTGCGAAGTCCACTCCGAGTGGGTTTTTCAAGGCCTTCGGAGGGATCGCATTACCCCTGGCGTGCTCTTCCACCTCTCGAGCGCCCCCCGCCGCGACGGGCTTGCGTGACCCGCAGTCAAGCGCGTCCAATCCCCCCGAGATCGGAGCCAGGCCACATGAAGATCGACCTGCTTTCGCCCGCCAGCTTCGCCGGGGGCCAGCCGCACGGGCAGTACGACTGGCTGCGGGCCAACGCGCCCGTCCGCTGGCACGACGAGCCGGGCGGCAAGGGCTTCTGGGCCGTCACGCGCCATGCCGACGTCTGGGCGGTCGACCGCGACTTCCAGACCTACTCGTCCGAGCCCACCATCATGATCACGGACCCGCTGGCCGAGGCCGGCGGCTTCGGGCCGTACAAGATGATGCTGATGATGGATCCGCCCGAGCACACGGCGTTCCGCAAGCTGATCCGGTCGGAGTTCACGGAGCCGGCGGCCCGGCTTCGCCAGGCGCGCATCCAGGAGCTGGCGAAGCAGATCGTCGATGCGGTCATCGACAGGGGCGAATGCGACTTCGTCGACCAGGTCGCCGGCGAGATGCCGTCCTACGTGATCGCCGAGCTGATGGGCCTGCCGCTGGACGACGGGCGCGAGCTCTACAAGCTCACCGAGATCATCCACACCGCGCCCGAGGCGCTGCCGCCCGGCGCCGGCGGCCAGGCGGTCATGAAGATGTTCGAGTACGGGTCGAAGGTGATCGCCGAGAAGCGGGCCCGGCCCGGCGACGATCTCGCCTCCAAGCTGCTGGCCTGCGAGGTCGACGGCCGCCGGCTCGAGGACATGGAGTTCCTGCTGTTCTTCCTGCTGCTGGTGGACGCCGGCGGCGACACGACGCGCAACCTCCTGTCGGGCGGCCTCCTGGCGCTGATGGAGCACCCCGAGCAGCACGCCTGGCTCATGGCCGACTTCGACGCGCGCCTGCCGACCGCGCGCGAGGAACTGCTGCGGTGGACCAGCCCGGTGATCTACATGCGGCGCACCGCCAAGCGGGACGCCGACCTGGCCGGACAGCGCATCGCGGCGGGCGACAAGGTGGTCATGTACTTCGGCGCCGCCAACCGCGACCCCGCCGTCTTCGACCGCCCCGACGTGCTGGACCTCTCGCGCCCCGAGAACCCGCACATCGCCTTCGGCACCGGGCCGCACGGCTGCCTGGGCCAGCACATCGCCCGCATCGAGATCGACGCCATGCTGCGCGAGGTGCTGACGCGGATGACCGACTTCGAGCTGGCCGCGCCGGTGGAATGGCTGCCGTCCAACTTCATCTCGGGCCCGAAGGCCATGCCGCTCCGGTTCCGGGCCGCCTGATGGACCTGGGCGGCAAGCAGATCCTGGTGATCGGCGGCGGGTCCGGCATCGGCTTCGCCGTCGCCGCGGCGGCGTCGCAGGCGGGAGCGGCCGTGACGGTGGCCTCCACTAGCGCCGACAAGCTGGATGCGGCCGTCCGGCGGCTGGGCGAGCGCGCCCGCAGCGCCGTCCTGGACGCCACCGACGAGGCCGCCGTCGCCGGCTTCTTCGAGGGCCGCGCCTTCGACCACATCGTCTACACCGCGGGCGACTGGGGCGGCGCGCGCCGGGGCCCTCTGGCGGACACCGACCTCGCCGCCGCCGCCGGCCTGTTCCGCGTGCGCTTCTGGGGCGCGCTGGCGGTGGCGAAGCACGGCGCGCCGACCCTTCCTCAGAACGGGTCGATCACGCTCACGGACGGAATGATCGCCCAGCGCCCCAGCAAGGGTTCGGTGGTCTCCAGCGCCATGGCCGGCGCGGTCGAGCACATGACCCGCGCCCTGGCGGTGGAGCTCGCGCCGATCCGGGTGAACTGCGTCTGCCCGGGCCTGATCCGCACCGGCGTCTGGGATTCGATCCCGGCCGAGCGGCGCCAGGACCAGTTCGCCCGGCTCACGGCCCGCCAGCTGCTGCCGCGCATCGGCGAGCCCGAGGAGGCCGCCGAGGCCTACCTGTACCTCATGCGCGCCGGCTACACGACGGGCCAGGTCCTCTACGTGGAAGGCGGCAGCGCGCTGGGCCAGTAGCCGGCCTCGCTCCCCCGCCGGGCCGGCGGGGGAGGTTCGGCGGCGCGCCCCCGCGGACCTACGGACGGACCGCCTGGCGCTCGCCGTCCGGCGTGGGGGCCGGCGGGTCCTCGACGGGCGCGGTGTCGTTGGCGCCGTGGGCCCAGTGCTTCACGACGAAGCTCAGCGCCACGAAGACCACGCCGCAGGCGAGCCCGCCCCAGCCCAGCTTGTTGAAGCCGTCCATCGACGTGGCGAAGGCCGCCGCACGGTCCGTCACCTGGCCGCCCACCGTGTGGGTCCCCATGGCGCCGGCGATGATCCCGCCGACGTACTGGGCGATCGAGGACGACAGGAACCAGACCGCCATCATGAACGACACCAGCTTGGCGACGCTGAGCTTGGTGATCTGCGACAGGCCCACCGGCGACAGGAACAGCTCGCCCGTGGTGTGCAGCAGGTACAGCAGCGCCAGCATGAAGAGCGGCATGCGGTAGTCCACCGCCAGCGCCTGGCCCCAGACCACCACCAGGAAGCCCAGCCCCACCTGGATGAGGCCGAGGCCGAAGGTCAGCGTCGGATCGAGGTTCCGGCCGCGCTTGCCCAGCCAGGCCCAGAGCGCGGCGAAGACCGGCGCGAAGATCAGGATGAAGCCGGCGTTGAACGACTGGGTCTGCCCCGCCGTGACGGGGCCCAGGTCGACGTTGCGCGCCGCGAACAGGTTCAGCGACGTGCCGGCCTGTTCGAAGAGAGTGAAGAACACGACGGCGCCGAAGACGAGGATCATCGCGAGGATCATCCGTTCGGCCTCGACCCGCATGCGCTGCCTGTAGAGGTTGCCGATGAAGTAGGCGATGTAGGCCAGCGACACGACCGTCGAAGCGATCAGGGCGACGCCCACGATGTCGTTGCGCTGGACCAGGAACCACACCGGGATCACGCCCAGGATGCCGCCCAGGTAGATCAGCCACTCGCGGCTGAGCGGGCCGGCCACCTTCTGCTTCAGCAGGTCAGGGTTCGGCGGCTCGCCCTTGCCTTCCAGCAGCGGCTTGCCGAGCACGAAGACGACGAAGCCCGCCGCCATGCCCACGCCGGCCAGGCCGAAGCCGGCCCACCATCCGAACTCCAGGCCCAGGTAGGCGCAGAGCACCGAGGCCCAGAAGGCCCCGAGGTTGATGCCGTAGTAGTAGAGGGTGAAGCCCGAATCCCGCCGCGGGTCGCCCTGCGGATAGAGCTGGCCCACGATCGTGGAGATGTTCGGCTTCAGGAAGCCCACCCCCATGATGATCAGCGAGACGGCGAGGTAGAAGGCGCCCTGGCCGATGGGATCGACCTGCTTCTTCAGCTCGTACTGGCCCTGCGGCAGGACGGCCGGCAGCGGCGCGCCGGCGGGCAGGTTCTTGATCTCGAGGCCGCCGTCGGCCGTGGCCGAGAACTCGTGCGGCTGGCCGGCGACCATCAGGCGGACCTGACGCTCCTCCATCCGGCCTTCGATCGCCACCTCGTAGCTCTGGCCGGCGTAGACCAGGGTCTGCTTCGCGGGCTGGCCCTCGACCGCCATGGTCAGGTGGCCCGCCACCAGCAGCAGCGCGCCGAACGCGACGGCCTTGCGGGTGCCCAGGTAGCGGTCGGCCAGCAGGCCGCCCAACAGGGGCAGCAGGTAGACGAGCGAGGTGTACGACCCGTACTGCGCGCCCGCGACGTCGTCGTCGAAGAGCAGGTGCTGGGTCAGGTAGAAGATCAGGATCCCGCGCATGCCGTAGTAGGAGAAGCGCTCCCACATCTCGGCGAAGAACAGGATGATGAGGCCGCGCGGATGGTTGCGCAGCATCTGCAGCAGGACAGGCAATCCGGTGACCAGCGTCACCACGATGCCGATGAGGATAATCAACATTCGAGGGGTTTCCGGTATCCCTTGGGGGTGCGCGCCGGGAACGGTCTTGCCCCGCAGCGGCCATTTGGGCGGAGAAAATCACGCGCTCGCCATGCGCACAAGCAAGGCTGCGATCCGGCGACCCTGGCGCGCCGTCCACGCGCCCCCAAATCCTACGCAGCCCGATCGCGCCGGGCGCGTTCCCGACCGCAAGGAGCACGCCGATGAAGACCCCCGGTCCCGACCACCCGATCACCATCCGTCCCGCCGAGAAGCGCTGGCGGGCCCGCTTCGCCGGCCACGTCATCGCCGACAGCGCCGATGCGCTGGTGCTGAAGGAGGCGACCTATCCCGAGGTGATCTACTTCCCCCGCGACGATGTCTCGATGGACTACATGGCGCGCACCGCGCACGCCACGACCTGCCCGTACAAGGGCGAGGCGGCCTACTACACCCTCAAGATGCACAGCGAGATCGCCGAGAGCGCCGTCTGGACCTACGAACAGGCCTACCCCGCCGTGCAGGCGATCGAGGGCCGGCTGGCGTTCTATCCGGACAAGGTCGAGGTCTACGAGGTGGACGACGCGGCGGTGAACCCGGATCACGCCGGCGACCGGTCCCGCGTCGACGAGATCGTGCAGCACACCGACGCCGGGGACGGCCATGCGCAGCGCGGGTCCTGGGAGTCGAACGTCGACGGGCCCGGGCCGGAGGGCGGCGTCCGCTAGGGTTCAACGACTTCCGACTGTCCCGGCGAAGGCCGGGACCCAGATCCAGGTGCGGGACCTTGGTGGGAGGGGCTCCGAACCGACGGACCGAGCATCTGAGCCATTCCATCTGGATCCCGGCCTTCGCCGGGATGACCGGGTGTTGAGTCCGGCGCCTGGAATGTCGGGGCGGCCGCGGCGGCCGGACGTCCCGCCGCGCGTCAGCCCTTCGGGACGGACTGGTCCTGGGCGAGCCGCCAGCCCGTGTAGGCGACCTCGGTCGTCACCTCGCGGAGACACCAGTCGGGAACGTCGAACGCCATCGCCGCCATGCGGTTGGTGGCTTCGCACTCCGCGGTCACGAGGCCGGCGTGCGGGCCTTCGAACATGTCGATCGTGAAGCCGCCCACCTTGTGCCGGCGCTTGGAGACGCGGCGGCCCGGCAGGGTGCTCAGGATGCCGTACTCGTCGGCGTCCAGGTAGAGGTTGGTCATCGGCCCGATCAGCGGATTGTCGGGCGCGTACTTCTTCGCCAGCTTGAACTCCTGCTCGCCGCCCGGGAGGGTGATCCGGCGCAGCCGGAGACGCCCAGGCTCGATGTAGAGGTCTTCGATCAGGCGCGCCTCGGCGTCGTTCAGCGGCGGCAGCCGGGCCGGGTCGACCAGGAACCGGCGCTCGGCGACCCAGTGCGCGTACTTCGGCAGCTTGACCGGCATTGGGGGGGCCTCGGTGCGGGCTAGACGTGAGGGACCCTCGCCAGACTGGACGCGGAACGTCAAGGCCGCGCTGACGCCCAGAGCGCGTCCGGCGGAAGTGGAAGCCGGTTTCGCCGCCATAACGCGCTCTAATTCAAAGCGATAGAGCCTGTCCAACCGGTCTTGATGGTTCCATCAAGACCGGACAGGCTCCAGGCGGCCGGACCTCAGTACGCGAAGTCGCCGTAGACGCGGCTGACGTCGCCCTTCCAGGCCCCGTTGTAGAGTTCCACCAGGCGCTCGGCCGGGGTGACGCCCGTGTCGGCGATGTGCTCGAGCTCGGCGAGGTAGCCGCTCTCGTCCACCAGGCCGCCCGACAGGCGGTTGCGGTTCTTGAGACCGGACCGGGCGATGGCCAGCAGGTCCTTGGCGACGTCCTGCACGGTGCGGCCGGCGATCTCGGCCTTCAGGCCGCGCCGCGCCACGTCGGCGCGCAGGCGCTCGTGGTCCTCGATCTTCCAGTCCTTGCAGAGGTCCCAGGCGGCGGCGAGCGCCGGCGCGTCGTAGAGCACCCCCATCCAGAGGGCCGGCAACGCGCAGAGGCGGCTCCAGGGCCCGGAATCGGCGCCGCGCATCTCGAGGTACTTCTTCAGCCGCACCTCGGGGAAGATGGTCGTGGTGTGGTCGGCCCAGTCCTTGATCGTCGGCCGCTCGCCCGGGAGTTCGGGCAGCTTGCCCTCCATGAAGTCGATGAAGGAGCGGCCGGCGACGTCGATGTAGCGGCCGTCGCGCTTCACGAAATACATCGGCACGGTCAGGGCGTAGCGCGCGTAGGACTCGAAGCCGAAGCCGTCCTGGAAGACGAAGTCGAGCATGCCCGTCCGGTCGGGATCGGTGTCGGTCCACACGTTCGCGCGGCTCGACACGAAGCCCGACGGCTTGCCCTCGATGAACGGCGAATTGGCGAAGAGCGCGGTGGCGATCGGCTGCAGCGCCAGCGAGGTGCGGAACTTCGCCACCATGTCCGCCTCGTCCGCGAAGTCGAGGTTGGCCTGCACGGTGCAGGTGCGGAACATCATGTCGAGGCCGAGGCCGCCGACCTTCGGCATGTACTGCCGCATGATCTTGTAGCGGCCCTTGGGCATCACGGGGACCTGCTCGCGGGTCCAGGTGGGCGTGAAGCCCAGCCCCAGGAAGCCCAGGCCCAGCTCGTCGGCCACCTGCTTCACCTCGGTGAGGTGCTGGCCCGTCTCCTCGCAGATGTCGTGCACCGTCTCGAGCGGCGCGCCCGAGAGCTCGAACTGCCCGCCGGGCTCCAGGCTGACGTTGGCCATGCCGCGTTCGAGGGCGATGACGTTCTCGCCCTCGTAGACGGGCGTCCAGCCGAACCGGGTGAGGCCCATCAGCAGCGCCTTGATCCCCTGCGGCTCGTAGGGGACCGGCGCGTTGTCCTTCAGACGGAAGACGAACTTCTCGTGCTCGGCGCCGACCCGCCACTCGCTGGCGGGCTTGGCGCCCTCCGCCATCCAGCGGACCAGATCCTCGAACACCAGGGGACGTTCGTCGCAGGCGGCCTCGGCCATGTGTTTCCTCCAAGGCCCCAACGCCAGGGCGGCGGGCTCGGGTCCCGCGGCCGGGCATCTTTACGCCGCACAGATAGGTGGGCGCAATTCCGTCGAGCTCAAGACGGGCGCCTGACGCGCGTCAGATCTCGAAGAGCGGCGCCGTCTCCGGCGGCGGCGGCGCCGTCGCCTGGAGGATGCAGACGAGCCCGTCCGGCGCGTAGTCCATCCGCGCCCGCCCCCGCAGCTCCGCGCCGAGGCCGCGCTCGATCAGCCGAGAGCCGAAGCCGCGCCGCGTGGGCGCCCGCACCGGGGGCCCGCCCGATTCCCTCCAGGTGACCTCGAGCGCGCTGCCGTCGATCGTCCAGGTCAGGTCGATCCGGCCTCCATCGACCGAGAGCGACCCGTACTTGACCGCATTCGTGGCGAGCTCGTGCAGGACCATGGCCATGGTCAGGGCCGCCGGCGGCTGGAGCCACACCTGCGGGCCCTCGATTCGCACATGGCCGGGCTGCGCCGGCCGGAACGGGGCCAGCGCGCGCTCGGCCACGACCTGCAGAGGGGCCCCGTGCCAGCCCTCGTGCGTCAGGATGCCGTGCACGTCGGCGAGGCCCAGCAGGCGCGCCTGGAACTTCTCGTACGCCTCGGCCGGATCGTCGCCCTGGCGCAGGGTCTGCGCCGCCATCGACTGGACGGTGGTCAGCGTGTTCTTCACCCGATGGTTCAGCTCGTTGATCATGAGGCGGAGCTGCCCCTCGTAGCGCGCCTGCTCGGCCTCGGCCGCCTTCCGCGCGCCGATGTCCTCGATCATCGAGACGAAGTAGTCGGGCTGTCCGTCGGCCTTGCGGACCAGCGCCACCGTGAGGCTGACCCAGACGGCCGCGCCGCCCTTGGTCACGTACCGCTTCTCCAGCGAGAAGGCCTGGCGCTGCGCGGCCAGCACCTGGCGGACCAGGAGGAGATCGGCGGCCAGGTCGTCGGGGTGGGTGATCTGCTGGAAGGTCATCCCCTCCAGCTCCTCGCGCGGATAGCCGCAGATCTCGCAGAAGCGCTCGTTGACCTCGAGCATCCGCCCGTCGGGCGAGACCCGCGCCACGCCGATGGCGGCGTGGTCGAAGACGGCGCGGTAGCGCTGCTCGGCCGCCTCGATGCGCAGTTGCGTCTCGACCGCCTCGGTCACGACCTCGGTATAGAGCACCAGCCCGCCGATCTCGCCCGCGTCGTCGCGCCACGGGGCCAGGCGCCAGCGGACCCAGACGGTCCGGCCGTCGGGGCCGGGGAAGGCGTCGGCCGGATGGCTCCGCTCCACGCCGTCGCGCAGCGCCTCGGCATGGACCTCGCGCCAGCGTGGGGGGATGCCGGGAAAGACGTCGTAGTGGAGCCGGCCCTCCAGCGGCGTGTCGCCGGGCAGCCCCTGGTCGATCAGGAACTGCCGGGAGGCGGCCAGATAGCGCATCTGCCGGTCGAATATGGCGACGCCGATGGGCGCGTGCTTCAGGGCCGTGACGAGCCCGGACGGCGGCGAAGTCATCCCGGCGTTCGACTCATGTCCTGGCCGCCCCTCCACAGCGCGCATCGTCCATCACGGCGGACCCCGACGCCGCCGCATCAGAGGATCGCCCCAGCGGCGCGGGGTCAATACTCAAGCCTGGGCGGCGGCCGCTTCATGCGCCGGCGTTCGGAAACGTCAGGCTCAGGGCGCCGCCGACCGGAACGGCGGACCACCGGGCGGACAGCTCGTCGATCCGGGCCCGGATGAGGGCCACGTCCGACGGCGAGACCGGGACGGCGGCGTGGTCCCTGGCCTCGCAGGCGTGCGCGTAGACGGCGAGCAGCTCCTCGGCCGGGACCCGGCCGCCCCACATCTCGGCCTGGACGGTCTCGACAAGGCGCTCGATCGCCTCGGAGGTCGCGTCGCCGTCGACCGCAACGCCGGGGGATTGGCCGTCCGCCACCAACGACAGGAAGCCGCGCCCGGCGAGGATGCTCTCGACGGCGTAGTGGACCATGTCGTGGGGCAGGATCCCCTGCTTCGGGCAGGCCACCGCCTCGGGCGCGCGCCCGTCCCGCTCGACGACCAG
>NZ_JAEUMN010000182.1 GCF_016793225.1 Phenylobacterium sp. | reverse complement strand
CCGGCGTGGCGGCGGGCCTCGTCGGACACGACCGCGTCGTCGGCGAAGGCCGAGAGCATGCCGTCGGCGTCGAGGCGCGCGTTGGCCGCGACATATGTTCGGATCGGGGATGGCAGCTCGATGGGCATGAGTGTCTCCGTGCAGTTCCATCCGCGCCCATGAAGCCGACCATCCGGCGCCCTGGGTTCGCGATCCCGCCAACCTAGGCGTCGACCATTCAGCCGATAATCGGGACAAACGAGGACGACGTGTTACGACTATCGGGACAATGACCCAAAGCCCCCTCACCGAGTTGGACGCCGTGCTCGCGATCGCGCGCTGGGGAAAGTTCCGCGCGGCGGCGCTCGAGCTCGGGATGTCGACCAGCGCCCTCAGCAACGCCGTCAACAAGCTGGAGCGGCGGCTGGGCGTCCGGCTGTTCAATCGCACGACGCGAAGCGTCTCGCTCACCGAGGCGGGGCAGAACTTCATCGCGCAGGTCGGGCCGGCGCTGCAGGACATCCACGACGCCATCGAGGCCGCCCGCTCGCAGCAGGCGACGCCGTCGGGGACCCTGCGCATCAACGCCTTCCCGACGGCGGCGCGCGAGATCTTCGGAACGCTGGTGCTGCCGTTCCTGCAACGCTATCCGCAGGTCCATGTCGACGTCGTCACGGAAGGGCGGCTGGTCGATATCGTCGCCGGAGGTTTCGACCTGGGCGTCAGGAGCGCCGACCTCGTACCGGCCGACATGATCGCCATCCCCATCGGCGCCGCGCGGCGCAATGTGGTGGTCGGCACGCCCGCCTACTTCGAGGCCCACGGCAGGCCCGCGATACCGCAGGACCTGGCGAAGCACGCCTGCTTCCGCGTCCGGCTTCCCAACGGCGCGATCCATCGCTGGCCGTTCGAGAAGGACGGCCGATCCGTCCACATCGACGTCACGGGTCCCGCCACGCTGGACGAGGCGACCCTCGCCCGCACCGCGGCCCTCGCATCATGCGGCCTCACGCTCGCGATGGAATCCGACGTGCGCGAGGACATCGAACAGAGCCGCCTCGAAGCCGTGCTGGAGGACTGGACCCCCACCATGCCGCCGCTCTGCCTCTACTACCCGAGCCGGCGCAACCCGACCGCCGCCTTCAAGGCCTTCGTCGACTTCGCTCGCAAGCGTCCGGGCGGCGGAGCGGCGCGGCGGGCCTGAGCCCCCTCGGCGCGACGCTTACCTCCCCCGTCACGGCAGCGACGGCGGGAGGGGGACGGCCGGCCGGAGAGCGGGGGGTGGAGGGCGCAAGCCTCAACCGCTGGACCCAACAAGGCCGATTTTCCAATGCCGGCCGCTCGCCCCCTCCGCCCGTCGCTCCGCGGGGGAGCACTAGAATCTCAAGAACGTCGGCCCACTCCGCGGACACCGCAGGCGCTCGATCGAACCGCGAAGGGCGCAGAGAAGAACGCAGAGCGCGGCGCCCTCCGCGCCTCCTCCGCGACCTCTGCGGTTAAGCGGCCGGCCCACCGCTCCGCGGCAAACCAGGATGACGGCGGTTGGAGTGATGGGGAGCGGGGTGTCCACGAACCCCGGGATCCTTCGAGCCGGCGACGCGGCCTTCTCCCCAGAGCGGAAGGCGGCGCGGGCGGATCGTGCGTGGATCGCGGGGTTCGTGGACAGGTCGCGGGCGGCGGGCGTTCCCCAACGCCGCCGTCCGGCCGCGGGCCGCCGCTTCAGCCAGGCTGAAGGGGCGGACGGCCCGGTCTCGTCAGTCTATTGCAGCTTGCCCGCCAGCTGGCCGATCGCCTTGTCGATCAGCGGGTCGGACTTGGCGCCGGCCAGACGCGTGGTCAGCACCTGCTCGGCCATCTGGGCCGCGAGCTCGGCGGCCGCGGCGCGAACCTCGGCGGCGGCCTGGGCCTCGGCCTGGGCGATCTTGCGCTCGGCCATCTGGCCGCGGCGTTGGAGCTGTTCGGCGAGCTTCGTCTGGGCCTCGGCCTGAAGGCGCTGGGCCTCCTCCTGCGCGTTGGCCAGCATCTCGGCCGCCAGCTTGTCGGACGCTTCCTTCTGGGCCTTGACCTGGGCGAGCAGGGCCTGGGCCTCGTCGCGCAGAGCCTGGGCCTCGTCGAGCTGGGCCTGGACCTTGGCGCCGGCGTCGCCCAGCATCTTCCAGACTAGGCGGTGCACGCCGGCGGCCGCCAGGACGCCGAGGAACACGAGGAAGGCGACGGCGACCCAGAAGTGGGAGTCGAGCAGCAGGTTCATCGCTTACCCCTTGGCCGCGCCGGCGAGTTCGGCGGCGGTGGCCGGCTTGCCCGTCAGCTTGGCGACGATCGCCTGGGCGGTGTCTCCGGCGATGCCGGCGACGTTGGTCATCGCCTGTTCGCGGGCCTTGGCGATGCGCGCCTCGGCCTCGGCGCCGGCGGCGGCCAGCTTGGCCTCCTCCTCGGCGAGACGGGCGGCGATCTCGGCCTGCGCCTTGGCCCGGGCCTCCGCGGCCACGCGCTGGGCCCCCGCGCGGGCCTGGGCGGCCTCGGCGGCGGCGGCCTGCGCCTGGGCGTCGGCCTCTTCCTTCATCCGGCGGGCCTCGGCGATGTCGCCGCTGATCTTGGCCTCGCGAGCCTCGATCGTGCCCCCCACCTTCGGCGCCGCGAAGAAGCGGATGAACGCCATCAGGGCGAAGAAGACGATCAGGAACCAGGCGATCTGGCCCGGCCACTGTGCGAAGTCGAACTGCGGCAGCCCGCCTTCGGCATGTGCCTCGGCGGCGCCATGCGCGCCGGGGGCCACGCCTTCGTGTCCGGGCGAGGCGGGGGCGGCGCCCGGCGTCAGGCCGGGGTCCGTGGTCCCCGCGCCATGGCCTTGGGCCGGCCCGTGGTCTTCAGCTTGCATCGCCATGGCGGCGGAGCCCTGCCTTGTCCGTGGATCAGCCGAACAGGATGATCAGCGACACGACGAAGCTGAACAGGCCCATGGTTTCGGTCAGCGCCATGCCCAGGAACAGCATCGTCTGCTGGCTGGCGGCGGCCGACGGGTTGCGGATCGCGGCCTGCAGGTAGTTGCCGAACAGCGAGCCCAGGCCGACACCGGCCCCGATCATGCCCGACGTGGCGAGGCCCGCGCCGATCAGCTTGGCGGCTTCAGCTTCCATTGGTTCTAGTCCTCTCGAATGAGCTTGTTGGGTTGGATCAGTGGCCGTGACCGAAGTTCACGACCTCGTTGAGGTACACCGTGGCCAGCGCCGTGAAGACGAAGGCCTGCAGGAGGGCGACGATCAGCTCGAGGCCGGTGAGACCGACGATCATGGCGAAGGAAAGCGCGCTGGGCACGAAGAGCAGGCTCGACAGGCCGCCCGACATGCCCGCCAGGCCCAGGGCCACGACGAACGAGCCGAACAGGCTGAGCACCACGTGGCCGCCCAGCATGTTGCCGAAGAGACGCATGGCGAGCGTCACCGGGCGGACGAAGTAGGAGATCATCTCGATCACCACCATGGCCGCGCCGCCGGCCACGCCCATGCCGGGCACCCAGAAGAGTGTCAGGAACTTCGGCCCGTGCTTGATGAAGCCCAGGATGAAGACGCTGAAGAAGGTGAGGACCGCGAGCGTGGCGGTGACCGCAAGCTGCGAGGTGACTGTGAAGGTCGCAGTCACGCCGACCAGGCTGAAGACCGAGAGCACGACGCCCATCAGGTTCAGCACGAAGATCACGCAGAAGAGGGTGAAGAGGTAGGGGATGTAGGGTCGGCCGTGCGGCCCGATGATCGGGGTGACGAGCACCCTGTCGACGATGTTGTAGAGCCCCTCCACGGCCGCCTGGGCGCGGTTGGGGACGATCTGGCCGCGGGCCGTGAGCAGGAAGAAGGCGACCAGCACCGCGGCGCCGACCCACATGGCCACGACCGCGTTGGTGATCGCCATGTCGAACGTGACGCCGCCCACCTGGAAGACCGGACCGTCCCAGATCTTCTGGATCAGGAACTGGTGCATCGGGTCGATCTTCGGCCCTTCAGCCATCTCGTCCTCTAGTCCTCATCCTCGTCGGGAACGCTGGGCAGGGGCCCGGCCTTCGCCGCGTCTCGTTTCTGCGTCCGCGCGGCGGTGCGGACCGCCACGAAAATCGAAAGCCCGGCGCCCAGGAACAGTCCGAAGACCAGACCCAGGGGCTCAGGTGTGATGAAGCGGTCAGCGAGCCAGCCGAGAGCGGCGCCCATGAACACCCCACCGACCACTTCTCCAAGGAAGCGGTAACCCTGCGCCATGGCCCGGTGCGAGTCGCCGCTCGCCTTGCGGGCCTGCGCCGCCTCGGCCGCGGCGATCCGTCGGTCGAGGCTGTTCGCCTCGGCGTTCGGCTCGTCCGGAAGGGGCATTCGTGGGAAGGCCTTTCGACCGCCACGTCGCCGCCACGGCGGGGGCTTCAGGTCGCGCGGAACCTATAGAGCCGTGTGCAGTGCGTCAAGGCTGGTTGGGAAGTATATAAGTCACTGATATAATGAGGAAAATTGAGGGTGTGGCAGAACGTCCGCCGTTGCCGCACGGGAAAGCCGGGGGACGACGGGACGGCTACTGCGCCGCCATCGCCTCGGCCTGGCGCAGGTCCACCGAGACCAGCTGGGAGACGCCGCGCTCGGCCATGGTGACCCCGAACAGCCGGTCGGTGCGGGCCATGGTCACCGGGTTGTGGGTGATGACGATGAACCGCGTCTCGGTCTTGCGGCACATCTCGTCCAGCATGTTGCAAAAGCGGTCGACGTTGGCGTCGTCGAGCGGGGCGTCCACCTCGTCGAGCACGCAGATGGGCGACGGCTGGGCCAGGAACACCGCGAAGATGAGCGCGCTGGCCGTCAGCGCCTGCTCGCCGCCGCTCATCAGGCTCATGGTGGCGAGCCGCTTGCCCGGCGGGCAGGCGTAGATCTCCAGGCCCGCCTCCAGCGGGTCGTCTGATTCCACCAGCCGCAGCTCGGCCTGGCCGCCCTGGAAGAGCGTCTCGAACAGGGTCTTGAAGTGCTCGTTGATGACGCCGAAGGCGGCCGTCAGCCGCTCCCGGCCCTCGTGGTTCAGCTCGTCGATCCCCTGGCGCAGGCGGGCGATGGCGCCGGTCAGGTCGGCGCGCTCGTGGTTCATGCCTTCGAGGCGGGCGGCGAGCTCGCCGGCCTCCTCCTCGGCGCGCAGGTTGACGGGGCCGATCGCCTCGCGCTGGCGCTCGAGGTTGAAGAGGTGCGCCTCCATGCCCTCGGCGTCGGCCGGGACCGCCACCGCCTCGTCGGCGAGCTTGCGCGCGAGCGCCTCGGGCTCCATGCGCGCGGCTTCGCGGATGTTGGCCGAGACCTCGGCCAGCCGCTGGGCGGCGGCCTCGGCGTGGGCCGAAAGGCTGGCGCGCAGCTCGCGGGCCTCGGAGGCGGCGGCCTCGGTCGCCCGGAGCGCCCGATCGGCCTCGGCGCGCTCGTGCTCGGCCGCGGCCAGGGCGTCGGAGGTCTTCGCGCGGCGCGCCTCGGCCGTGGCCAGCTCGTCCAGCAGCGCGACCTTGCGCGCCTCCAGCGTGGACGGCGCGTCCTGCACGGCCGCGAGCGCCGCGGCGGCCTTCCCCCGCGCGTCGTCCAGCTGCGCCACCCGCCGGGCGGCGGCGGCGGCGCGGCGGCTCCAGTCCTCGTGCTCGCGCTTCAGGGTCTCGAGCCGGCCGGTGCGGCCGTTGCGCTCGCGGATTTCCATCTCGTAGGCCGCCCGCGCCTGGGCCGCCCCCTCCCGCGCGGGGCCCGCCGCGCCGCGCGCAGCCGCCAGACGCGCCACCAGGTCGTCCGCCTCGCCCGGCCCTTCGGCCTCGGCGGTCACGGCGGCCAGCGCCTGCTCGTGCTCGGCGAACTCGGCCTCGAACCGCCCGATCAGGTCGTCCAGCGACGCCGCGCGCTGGGCCTTCAGCGCCGCCTCGCGGTCGTACCGCTCCAGCGCCGAGCGCGCCTGCGACGCCTTCTGCTCGAGGAGCGGCGGCTCGCGGCGGGCGGCGCGCAGGGCCTCGTCGGCGGCGCGGACGCGGGCCTGGGCGGCGGCGGCGGCTTCGCGGGCGGCGCGGGCCCTGGGCTCCAGCCCCTCGATCTCGGCCTCGACCTCGGCCAGCCGGGTCTTCTGCTCCAGGCGCACCGCGGCGGGCTTCGGCGCCTCGGCGCGCGCCGTGAAGCCGTCCCAGCGCCAGAGATCCCCCTCCACGGACACCAGCCGCGCGCCGGCCGGCAACGTCTTCTGCAGCCGGTCGCCGTCGGCGCGGTCCACCAGCGCCACATAGGCGAGACGCGCCCGGAGCGCCGCCGGGACCTTCACCAGCGGCGCGAGCGGCGTGGCGCCCTGCGGCCAGGCCGGCGCGGGAATCTCGCGGCCGCCCCAGTGCGCAGGAGCGGCGGGATCGAGCGCGGCGTCCAGGTCGTCGCCCAAGGCCGCGGCGAGCGCGCGCTCGTAGCCGCGGTCGGGCGAAACGGATTCGAGCGCTGGGGCGAAGCCGCCGCGCTTCGCCTGGGCGACGAGGGCGGCCAGGGCCCGCGCCTCGGCGGTCAGGCGGCCCAGGTGCTCGTCCTGCCTGCGCGAAGCCTCGCGCGCCAGCGCCTCGGCCTCGTTGGCCTTCGTGCGCTCGTCCTCGGCCAGCTCCAGCGCGGACCGGGCCGCGGCCAGCGCCTGCTCGGCGGCCTCGAAGTCGGCCCGGGCCTGGGCCGCCTGCGGGTTCAGCGCCGGGCCCAGGGCCTGGCGTTCCTGCCGCGCCTGATCCAGCGCCCGCCGCGTGCGGGCGACCCGCGTCTGCGCCTCGTCGATGCGCGCCTGCGCGGCGCGCCGCTGGGCCTCGTGGGCGGCCAGCTCGGCGGCGAGCTGCTCGACCTCGGCGTCGGCCGCCGCCCGCGCCGCCTCGGCCGCCTTCGCCGCCGCCTCGAGCTCGGGACCGCGCTCGGGCGCCGCGGCGATCTGGGCCTCCAGCGCGGCGAGGTCGTCGGCCAGGCGCTTCAGCGCCACCTCGGCGTCCTCGGTGATGTGCCCCTCGCGGGCGCGGTCGCCGTCGATCCGCTCGACGTCTCCGGTCAGGCGAGCCAGCTCGACGGCGTGGGCCTCGGCCTCCCGGTCGAGACGGTCCTTGTCGATGGCCAGCTTGTGCAGGATGGCGGCGGCCACCGTCTCGGCCTCGCGCAGCGGCTTCAGCGCGGCCTCGGCCTCGGCGGCGCGCGTGGTCGCCCCGGCGGCCGCCCGCGCGGTCTCCTCGACCGCCCGCACGGCGGCCCGCGCCTCGGCGGCGATCCGCTCGGCCGCGGCCTTGGCCTCGGTCCACTTGGCCACGAGCACGGCGCCCTGCAGGGCGCGGATCTCGGCGGACAGCTTCTTGTAGCGCTCGGCTGCGCGCGCCTCGCGCTTCAGCCGCCCCAGGTTGGCCTCGAGCTCGCGGGCCACGTCGTCGAGGCGCGTGAGGTTCGTCTCCGCCGCCCGCAGCCGCAGCTCGGCCTCGTGGCGGCGGGAATGAAGGCCCGAGACGCCGGCCGCCTCTTCCAGGATCAGGCGGCGGTTCTGCGGCTTGGCGGCGATGAGTTCCGAGATCTGGCCCTGCCGGACGAGGGCGGGCGAACTGGCGCCGGTCGAGGCGTCGGCGAACAGGAGCTGGACGTCGCGCGCGCGGACCTCGCGCCCGTTGATCCGGTAGGTCGAGCCCGCGCCGCGGTCGATGCGCCGCACCACCTCGAGCACCGGATGGTCGTTGAAGGCGGCCGGCGCGCGCCGGTCGGCGTTGTCGATGGTGAGCGAGACCTCGGCGTGGTTGCGCGCCGGGCGGTTCGAGGCGCCGGCGAAGATGACGTCGTCCATGCCGCCGGCCCGCATGGCCTTGGCGGAATTCGCGCCCATCACCCAGCGCAGCGCTTCCAGCAGGTTGGACTTGCCGCAGCCGTTGGGGCCCACGATGCCCGTGAGCCCGGGCTCGATGCGAAACTCCGTCGGTTCGACGAAGGACTTGAAACCCGCGAGCCTGAGCCGCTGGAAGTGCACGCCCCTAGCGCCTCCCGGCCAGCTTGAGCGCCCGGGCGATGGCCGCGTCGAGCTCGGCCAGGGTGGGCACGGTCTGGTTCGGCAGCAGGACGCCGTTGACGAAGAAGGTCGGCGTGCCCGTCACCTTGTCGGTCCCGGTGGCGTACTCGAGCCGGGCCTGCAGCGCCTCGCTGGCCTTCTCGTCCACGAGGCACGCCTCGAACTGCGCCTCGGTCAGGCCGTTCTGCCGGGCGATCTCCAGGAACAGCGGCTTGATGCTGCCCTGCTGCCAGCGCGCCTGGCTCCGGAAGACCTGATCGACGATCCGGAAGTAGGTCGCCGCGTCACCCTTGCAGCGGGCCATGAGCACGCCCGCGGCCGCCACGTTCGCGGGCGCGGTCAGCAACTCGCGAACCGTGAAGTAGACGCGGCCCGTGTCGATGTACCTGGCCTTGAAGGCCGGGAAGACGTCGGCGTGGAAGTGGGCGCAGTGCGGGCAGGTCAGCGACAGGTACTCGACCACGTGGACCGGCGCCTTGGGATCGCCCAGGCTCATGTCGCCCGGCGCGGCCTTGACCGCCGACCACGCCGGCGCCGCGGCAAGACCGGCGGCGGCCGCCGTCACGAGCGCGGCGCGGCGGGTGAGCGCGGCCACCCTACTTCGAGGCCTCGGCCACGGCGGCGTCCAGCTCTTCCATGGTCATCGCGCCTTCCTTCACCTTCTTGCCGTTGAAGAAGAAGGTGGGGGTGGAGCTGATGTTTCGGTTCTTGATCGAGGCCTGGACGCGGTCGGACAGAGCCTTGTTGGCCGCCTCGTCGGACACGCACTTGTTGAACTGCTCCTCGTTCATCCCGGCCGACTGGGCCACCTTGAGCAGCGTGCCGCGGGCGTCGCCGGTGGCGAACATCTCGGCCTGGCTGTGGAACAGGGCGTCGATGACGGCGAAGTACTTGTCCTTGCCGGCGCAGCGGGCGGTCAGGAAGCCGGCGGCGGCCACGGCCTCGGGCGGCGTCAGGAACTCGTGCAGCGTGTAGCGCACCTTGCCGGTGTCGATGTACTTGGCCTTGAACTGGCCGAAGACCTGGTTGTTGAAGTCGCCGCAGTGGCTGCAGGTGGTGGAGGCGTACTCCTCCATGTGCACCTTGGCGTTGGGGTCGCCCATGGTCATGGCGTCGCCCGTGGCGGCGCTTCCGCCTCCGACGCCCTGGTTGCAGCCGGCCAGCGCCAGGGCCCCGCCAGCGGCGGCGACGGCCATCAGGAGACGGCGGGTGAGGTTCGACATCGATGACCTTCCGGCAGTTCTGAACAAAGGATTAAAGCGCGATTCCCGCGCGGCCCAAGGCGCCCCCTTCGGCGCGCCCCGCAGGCTCAGGCTGCGGATGGGACCACGGCGGATTTAAGTCAACTCGGACGGGCGCCATTCCGCGGCCCGTCTGTGCGGGTCGGCCGGGCCGTCGCCCGCGCGAAGCGCCAAGCGAACCACGAATGAATGCACACGAATGGGGCCTGGGTCCCTCCGCGGCCATTCGTGTCCTTCGTGTTCATTCGTGGACAAACAAGGCTCGCGGTTCAACGGGACTGCGCCTGCGGCGCCCGACGCTAGCGCCCCCGGCGCAGGACGCCGCGGCCGAGCTTGAGAAGGGCGTCCTTCAGCTTGCCGTCGGGCGTCCCGGCGAGGCTCCGCGCCAGGTCGGCCTCGAGCGCGGCGTCCAGCGGCGCGGCGCGGCGGGCGGGCGGCGGCGGTTCGCGACGCTGCAGCGGGCCCTGGACGATCCGCAGCTTCTGCACGGCCTCGGGCCCCAGGAAGACGTTCACCCGCGCCAGCACCTCGTGGGCCTGGTGCTGGATGATGGCCGCGGCCGGCCCGGCCACCCGGATCTCCAGCGACGAGGGACCGCCGGCGCGGCCGCGCACCAGCTTCACCGGCTCGGTCCGCCGGGCGATCTCGGGCCCCACGATCTCGCGCCAGCGGGCCGCGAGCGCGCTCGCGCCCTGGCCGAACCGGCCGTCGAGCTCCTTGACGTAGCGGTTCAGGGCCCGGCCCGCCGGCGGCGGCGGGCGCCGCTGCGGGCGCGTGCGCTTGGCGGCGAGGATCGCACGCGCTTCTTCGAGGGTCGGGAGCCGCCGCCGCATGCCCTCTCTTTAGCCGTCATCCCGGGGTCCCGGATAGACGCTGCGCGGCGCCCGCGATGACGCTAAGGAGGGTTCGTGACGACCGACGCGCTCCGCGCCCGACTCCTGGCCTGGTACGACGCCAACGCGCGCACGCTGCCGTGGCGGGTGGGCCCGCGGGACCATGCGTCCGGCGTCCGGGCCGACCCCTACCGCGTCTGGCTGTCGGAGGTGATGCTGCAGCAGACCACGGTGCCGCACGCCGCGCCCTACTTCCTGAAGTTCACCGCCCGCTGGCCCACGGTGGTCGACCTCGCCGACGCCGACGATGGGGACGTCATGGCCGCCTGGGCGGGCCTGGGCTACTACGCCCGGGCCCGCAACCTGCTGGCCTGCGCGCGGGCGGTGGCGCGGGACCACGGCGGGGTGTTCCCCGACACCGAGGAAGGCCTGCGCGCCCTGCCGGGCCTCGGCCCCTACACGGCGGCGGCCGTGGGGGCGATCGCCTTCGACCGGCCGACCAACGTCGTCGACGGCAATGTGGAACGGGTGATGGCGCGGCTGTTCGCGGTCGAGGCGCCGCTGCCCGACGCCAAGCCCGAGCTGAAGCGCCTGGCGGCGGGCCTGGTGACCGCGGAGCGCCCCGGCGACTGGGCGCAGGCGCTGATGGACCTGGGCGCCACCGTGTGCCGGCCCAAGGCGCCGCTCTGCGACCGCTGTCCCATCGCCGGCCACTGCGCGGGACTGGCGAGCGGCGCGCCCGAGACCTTCCCGCGCAAGGCCGCCAAGGTGGAGCGGCCGCACCGCCACGGCGTCGCCTACGTCCTGACCCGCGACGACCGGATCGCGCTCGTCCGCCGGCCGCCGAAGGGCCTGCTGGGCGGCATGCTGGCGCTGCCCACCACCGACTGGCGCGCCGAGCGGTGGACGCATGCCGAGGCGCTGGCCGCCGCGCCGGCCGCGGCCGACTGGCGCGGCGTCGGCGAGGTGGAGCACGGCTTCACCCACTTCACCCTGACGCTGCAGCTGCTGCGGGCGGAGGGCGGCGGCGGCGCGTCCGACGGCCTGATCTGGAGCCCGCGCCGCGACCTGGACGCGCTGCCCAGCGTGTTCCTGAAGGCCGCCAGGAGCGGCCTCACCAACCTGCTTTAGGTTTGGGTCTAGCGTGGCCGGTCGCTCTGGAGCGCCAGGCTGAGGATCGCGAAGGCGGTGAATGACATCATCAGCGCCGCCGCGGGAATCGCGGGCACGCCCCAGGTCGCCAGGGCGATCCCGCCCAGGGTCGAGCCCCAGGCCTGGCCGAGCGAGAACACCGAGCCGTTCAGCGCCAGCGCCACCGGCGCGCCGCCGGTCATCTGGATCAGTCGCGACTGGGTGACCGGCGAGATGCTGAAGAGCGCCGTCGCCGCCAGGAAGATCGCGCCCATCACCAGGAGCTGGCTGGGGAGCCCCGCCGGGACGAGCTGGTGCGTCGCCGACCAGTGCATGGACATGGCGATGGCCTGCAGGCCGATGCACTGGAGGATCCAGGCCTTGCCCGCGCCGCGGTCGGCGGCCCGCCCGCCCAGCCACAGCCCGGCCGCCGCGCCGAAGCCGATCATCGACTGAAACAGCGCCACGCCCGCGCCGGTCACCCCGGCCCCGACCCGCACGATCGGGGCGATGTAGAGGTTGAGCGTCATGTTGCCGGCGAAGGTCAGGAAGCTGGTGGCGTAGAGCGGCCAGATGGGCGAGATCCGCAGCCGCCCGCCCTCGCGCTTCGGCGGCGCGGGCACGCGGGGCAGGAGCAGCAGGACGCCGGTCAGCGCGATGGCCGCCAGCGCCGCGGCGACCAGGAAGGTGGCGTGCCAGCCGAAGGCCGCGCCGGCGACGCTGCCGATGGGGATGCCGACGACGAAGGCCACCGTCATGCCGCCGGTGACCATGGCCAGCGCCGTCCCCCGCTGCTCGGGCGGCGCGAGCGAGGCGGCCGCCACGCTGGCCGCCGCGCCCGACATGGCGCCCGCCAGCCCCGCCACGGCGCGCGCGGCGAGCAGGGCCTCGAAGCTGGGCGCCGCGGCGCAGGCCAGGTGCATGACGAGCGCGAGCGACAACCCGAGCAGGATGACGAACTTGCGGTCCACCCGGCCCAGGAGCCAGGCCGCCACCGGGCCCAGGATGGCCGAGGTCAGGACGTAGGCGGTCTGCAGCTGGCCGGCGACCGCGGTCGACACCCCGAGGTCGGCCGCCATCGGCTCGAGCATGCCCGCGAAGATGAAGCCCGCGGAGCCGAACGCGAAGGTGCAGAGGGACAGGACCCAGATACGCGGGTTCACCGCTCGCCCCCGCCCATCACCGGTCCCCACGCTTCGACGGCCGTCAGGGTGGCCGAAAGACCGGTATGCCGTCGAGTCCCGCCGTAGCGGAAATCCGCCGTGGGTTCAGGCCGGGGTCTGGGCCCGGACCTTGGCCCTGAGCACGTCGATCGGGGCGAGGCCCTTGTCCGTCTTGAAGTGCCAGTAGGTCCAGCCGTTGCAGGCCGGAGCCGACTGCACCATCGCGCCCACCTTGTGGATCGAGCCCGAGAGCTCGCCCACCACCAGGCTGCCGTCGGCGCGCACGCGGGCGGCGTTGCGGCCCTTGGGGCAGTAGAGGACGTCGCCCGCGCGCAGGAGCCCGGCCTCCACCAGCTGGCCGAACGGGACCCGCGGCTCGGACCGCTTCGAGCCGGTGACGACCATCTCTTCCGGCGAGGCGGGGATGACGCGGGCGATGCGCGCCTCGGCCACCTTCACGTAGTCGGCCTCGCGCTCGATGCCGATGAACCTGCGCCCGAGCCGGCGGGCCACCGCGCCGGTGGTGCCGGTGCCGAAGAACGGATCGAGGATCACGTCGCCCGGCTTCGTCGAGGCCATGATCACCCGGTGCAGCAGCGCCTCGGGCTTCTGGGTGGGGTGGGCCTTGGCGCCGGTCTCGTCCTTCAGCCGCTCCTCGCCCGTGCACAGGGGCAGGGTCCAGTCCGAGCGCATCTGCAGCTCGTCGTTGGCCATCTTCATGGCGTCGTAGTTGAAGGTGTAGCGCCGCCCGCCGCGGCTCTTGGCCGCCCAGATCAGCGTCTCGTGCGCATTGGTGAACCGCGTGCCCTTGAAGTTCGGCATCGGGTTGGCCTTGCGCCACACGATGTCGTTCAGGATCCAGAAGCCCAGGTCCTGCACCGCCACGCCCACGCGGAAGATGTTGTGGTAGCTGCCGATGACCCACAGGCCGCCGTCGTCCTTCAGGACGCGGCGGCATTCCTTCAGCCAGGCCCGGGTGAAGCGGTCGTAGGCCTCGAAGCTCTCGAACTGGTCCCAGTGGTCGTCGACAGCGTCGACCTTGGAGTTGTCCGGCCGCAGCAGGTCGCCGCCCAGCTGGAGGTTGTAGGGCGGGTCGGCGAACACGAGATCGACCGAGCGATCGGGGAGCCTGGCCAGCTCCTCGAGGCAGTCGCCGTTCAGTATGGCGTCAACCGGCAGCCCCATAGGCTTAAGGTCCTCAAACGACAGGAAACCGTAGAATCCTGGTCGGATATGGTGAAGGGCGTGTTTACGGGGATGGTGTGCGGACGGTTAATCGCCGCGGACCGGCCACGTGCCAGGCCAGCGCCGAGAAGCCGGCCAGCTTCAGGAAGGCCATGACCGCGTGTCCGGCCTCCCACCGGCGCTGGACGTCGCGGAAGTCCGCCGGCAGCGGCCCGGGCCGCCAGTCGGCCATGGCGCCGTTGGCGGCGTTCACCACCAGCAGCCAGACGGCCAGCGCCGCGACATAGAGGGCCGCCGAGGCGGCGGCCGACGTCCAGCGCTCGCGGCCCGGCAGCGCCAGCGCCGCGACGACGGCCGCCAGCACGACGCCCAGGATCTCGACCGGTCCGCCGACGGCGGCGAACAGGGCGTACTGGCCGTGGAACACCGTCGCCTCGCGCCAGAGGTCCGCCGGCCATTCCCAGAGCCGCGGCGGCGCCTCGAGCAGGTGCGCGAACGAAAGGCCCAGGCTGAGGGCGCAGACGACCAGCGCGGCGGTCCGGAACGCGGCGGCGAACATGCCCCACCAACCCGGCGCGCGGTCCGGGGGTTGCCTCAGCTTTTCCAGCGGGTCCAGGCGCCGTGGGGATGCCAACGGCCGAAAACCCCCTCTCGCTTCGCGAGCTCCCCCAGAGGGGGAGCATTCCCTCCTCCCCCCTCGGGGGAGGTCCAGCGGCGCAACGCGCCGATGGGGAGGGGTTCGGGGCAGAGCATCCCCGCCTCGCTTCGCGATCCGCCTGCGCGCTACTCGAACAGTTCGCCCTGCTCGGGCTCGACGGCGCGGGGGTCGATGCCGGCGAGCACCAGCTTCACCGGCCGCCAGGCGCGGCGGTGGATTTCGCAGGGGCCGAGCGTGACCAGGGCCTCCAGGTGGGTGGGGGCGTTGTAGCCCTTGTGGCTGGCGAAGCCGTAGCCGGGGTAGCGCGCGTCCATCTCGGTCATCCAGCGGTCGCGGGCCACCTTGGCCAGGATCGAGGCCGCGGCGATGGACTTGGACTTGGCGTCCCCGCCAACCACCGTCTTCACCTCGCACGGCAGCTTGAAGCGGTAGTTGCCGTCCACCAGGGCGTAGGTCGGCTGGACCGCCATGGCCTCGATCGCCCGACACATGGCGATCCCGGTGGCGTGCAGGATGTTGTGCTCCCAGATCTCCTCGACGCTGGCGAAGCCGACGCCCCAGGCGAGCGACCTGGCCTTGATCTCCAGCTCCAGCTCCTCGCGCGCCTTGGCAGTGAGCTTCTTGGAGTCGTCCAGGCCCTTCGGCGTGCGCCTGCCGGGGTCGAAGATCACCGCGCCCGCGTAGACCGGACCGGCCCACGGCCCGCGCCCGGCCTCGTCCACGCCGCAGACGTGGCCGTCCACGAAAGCCCTCTCGAGGGTGAAGGTGGGCCCTTTCGCCACTAGCGCCCCATCCCCTTCACCGCGTCGTGGCGGAAGCAGCAGGTGAAGTGGTCGTTGACCATGCCGACGGCCTGCATCCAGGCGTAGACGATCACCGGCCCCACGAACTTGAAGCCCCTGCCCTTCAGCGCCTTGGAGACCTCGACGGCCAGCGGGGTCTGGGCGGGCACGTCGCCGAAGGCGGTCCAGGCGTTCTGGATCGGCTTGCCGCCCACGAAGCCCCAGCAGAAGTCCGAGAAGTCCTCGCCCCGGTCGCGCATGTCGAGGTAGAT
>NZ_JAEUMN010000141.1 GCF_016793225.1 Phenylobacterium sp. | reverse complement strand
GGCCGCCGACGACGTCGGCGCCGCCGCGACGGCCTGGGCGTCGCCGACGACGAAGAACACGTGCGGCTCCGTGCGTAGGGCCCGCCACGCCTTGACGATGATTTCCGGGCCGATGCCGGCCGGATCGCCGAGCGTCAGCGCGAGCGGGCCCCCGGTCACAAGGCCGCCGTCACTTCTGCTCGATGGTGGCGGAGTTGCGCAGGTCGCGCATGTAGCGTCGGGCGATCATGCTGAGCTGCTGGCCCCGGAGGCGGCGCTCGATCTGGTCCTTGTCGACCTGCGCCTGGCCGGCGTTGCGCCGCCCGCAGACCGCCACGAGGTGCAGGCCCGCCGTCGTGCGGATGGGGTCGGAGATCTGCCCCACGTCAAGCTTCTCGGCCGCCTCCCGGAACTGGGGCGCGAGGTCGCTCACCTCGGCCTCGCCGAGGTCGCCGCCGATGACGCCCGCGACCGTGCCGGCCGTGGCCTCGATGGTGGCGCAGTCCTTGATCTGCGGCTTGAGCGCCACGAGCTTGGCCCGTGCCGCGGCCTCGTCCTCGGCGCTGGCGCCCTGGGCGAGCGGGACGGCGGCCTGCTTCAGGCTGACCAGGGTCGTCGCGCCGCCGGCGCGCTTCTCGCGCAGATAGACGATGTAGACGCCGTCCTTCACCGCGATGGGCTGCGAGAGCTGGCCCGGCCGCATCTGCTCGAGCACGCCGGCGACTTCGGCCGGAACCTCGCCCGGGCTCACCCAGCCGGCGTCGCCGCCGTTGGCGGCGGTGGGGAGGGCCGAGAACTGGCGGGCGACGGCGGGGAACGGAGCGCCCTGCTGCATCTGGGCCACCAGCTGCTGCGCGCCGGCCATGGCCTGCTGCAGGCCGCCGACCCGGTTGGCGTCGATCAGCACCTCGGAGATGGCGTACTGCGGCTTGGCGGCCTGCGCCGCCAGCAGCGCCTGGGTGGCGGCGATCTGGTCGTCGCCGACCCGCAGACGGCTGCCGTAGCGGCCCTGGATCCAGCGGCCCCAGCTGATGTTGGCGCGGATCTGGTCCTTCAGCGTCTCGGGGCTGATGCCGCGCGACGTCAGGTAGCCGATGAACTGGTCACGGCTCATGTTGTTCTGCTGCGCCATGCCGTCGATCTCTTCGAAGACCTCTTCGTCCTCGGCGACGATGTCGATCTTCTGCTCCCGCTCGACGCGGCGCAGTTCCTGGAACTGCAGGGTCTCGTCGACCAGGGAGATCAGCGCCTCGCGCTGGAACTGGGGCAGGTTCTCCTGCGTCGGCTGAATGCCGGACGTGGCGATCAGCAGCCGCATCCGCTGTCCCAGGTCGTAGGTCGAGATGATGTCGTCGTTGACCACGGCGGCCACCGATTCCGAGAGCCCGGTGGGCTGCGGGACGGGGGCGGGCGCTGCGGTCTCGGGCGGCGCGGCGCGCACCGGCGCATCGCTCTGTTGCGCGCCCGCCGGCGCGGCGCCCAGGATCGCCAGCGTGCAGGCAAGCGCGGTGTTCCGCGCTGTCGGGCCCGTCAGATAACGCATCATGGACGAGAGTCTCTTCCTTCGTGGGACCGCATGGCAGACCCCATTCTACCTGCCATTGAATGACCCGCCCAATGTGGCGAGGGTTAGGCGCACGGAAACCGATTCACTGGGTAGCAGACGCCCGATGATCGTGTCTTCGCGGCGATAGATCACATCCACCCGCAGGCATTCGTCGCGGTAGAAGACCCCGACGTCGCGGATGACCCACGAGTCCTGCGACAGGTCGCGGTTGCCGTAGAAGCTGACGCCGTAGTTCTTCGACAGGTAGATCTCGCCGCCCAGGTCCAGGTTCTCGCGCTTCGTGCCGTTGATATCGAAGTCGTCGGTCAGGTAGCGGACGAAGCCCGAGCCGTACTTGTTCGAGGTGTTCAGGCCGGCTTCCAGGCGATGGACGTCCAGGGTGTCGTTGTCGAGGCGGGCCCGCGCGAAGACCGACAGGCCGCGGATGGGCTGG
>NZ_JAEUMN010000124.1 GCF_016793225.1 Phenylobacterium sp. | reverse complement strand
GTGCCGGTCTACGAGGACGGCCCGCCGGAATAGCCGACCGAGGCCAGCCACCCCGTCTCATGCGCGAGGCTCCGCAACGGTCCTCCCCCGCAGGGGGAGGGGGACCGCCGAAGGCGGTGGAGGGGGGCCAAGCTCGGCGCTCACCACCCCTCCGCCATGCTGGCGCATGGTTCCCCTCCCCTTGCAGGGGAGGACCGGGCGGGCGGCAGCCCCGCTCGGTCCTATCGCTCGGCGACGCCGGCGGCCATCTCGGCGTTGAAGGCCTTCACCGCCGCGGCGGGTCCGTCGGGGTGGTTCCAGACGCCGGCCGAGACGGCGACGAAATCCGCGCCCGCCTTCGCCAGGCCGCGCGCGGTCTCCACCGTGACGCCGCCGATGGCGACGCAGGGCGTCTCCATGGTCTCCTGCCAGATGGTCAGGATCTCGGGGTCGGCGCGGGTCTTCGGGTCCTTGGTCGTGGTGGGGAAGAACGCCCCGAACGCCACGTAGTCGGCCCCCGCCTCCGCCGCCTCCATGGCGAGGTGGCGGCTGTCGTGGCAGGTCACCCCCACCATCCGGTCCGGCCCCATGATCCGGCGAGCCTCGCGGTAGGGCGTGTCCTCCTGCCCCACGTGGACGCCGTCGCACCCCAGGCGGGCGGCGAGGTCGGGGCGGTCGTTCAGGATCACCGCGACGCCGCGCGCCTGGGCGATGGGCGAGAGCGCGTCGACGGCCGCGGCGACGATCTCATCGGGGACATCCTTGAGCCGGATCTGCAGCGCCGCCACGTCCCCGGCGTCCAGCGCCTGGGCCAGCGCGTGGCCGAACGCGGCGAGGTCGTCCAGGCGAGGCGGGGTGATCAGGTAGAGGCGGCAGGTGGGCGGGGCCATCGCCCGCCTTGGAGCCTATCTCAGCAGGAGCCGCAAGCCGTAGGCGATGGCCGCGGTGGAGAACGCGCCCGCCAGCGACAGCCCGGCGAACCAGGCCAGCCGCTTCCACAGCGGCGGGAGGGGCGCGCCCGGCTCGGGCGGGGGCTCAATGATAGCCGGCATCCGGCCCGACCTCGCCGCGGAACAGCCAGTACACCCACACGGTGTAGCCCAGGATGAACGGCAGGAGGATCGCCACGCCGCCGAGCACGAGCGCCAGGGCGTTGTCGGGCGACGCCGCGTCGCGGAAGGTCAGGTCGTAGGGCACGATGTTGGGGAAGAAGCTCACCGCCAGGCCCGCGTAGCCCGACAGGAAGACGATCCAGGCGCCCACGAAGGGCCCGGCGTGATGGCGCTGGGGCTTGCGCAGCGACCAGGCGACGCCGGCCAGGCCCGCCAGCCCGAGCAGCGGAATGGCCAGCAGCGGGGCGGCGCCGGCGTCCACCGTCCACGCGGCGTCGCGGACCTCCAGGCCCCACCGCGCCGCGATCCGGGGGTGCACGAGCAGGGTCGCGACGCTGACCACCGCCAGCAGCAGGGCGCTCGCGGCGCCGGTGATCCACGCCCAGCGGCGCGCCTGGCCGTGCAGTTCGTCCGCCGTGCGCCACACCAGCCAGGCCGCCCCGAGCAGCGCATAGCCGGCCACCAGCCCCACGGCGACGAGCAGGCTGTAGGGCGTCGCCCAGTCGAAGGGCCCGCCGGCGAAGGCGCGGCCCTCCAGCCGCACCCCCTGGATGAACCCGCCGAGCACCAGCCCCTGGGCCAGGGTCGCCGTCAGCGACCCGCCGGCGAACGCCAGGGTCCAGAACCGCTTGCCCCGGGCCCGCGCCCGGTGGCGGAACTCGAAGGCGCAGCCGCGCAGGACCAGCGCCAGCAGCATCACCACGATGGGCAGGTAGAGCGCCGGCATCAGGGCCGCGTAGGCGAACGGGAAGGCGGCGAAGAGCCCGCCCCCGCCCAGCACCAGCCACGTCTCGTTGCCGTCCCAGATGGGCGCGACGGTGTCCATCATCACGTCCCGGTCGGCGTCCGACGCCGCGAACGGGAAGAGGATGCCGATCCCCAGGTCGAAGCCGTCCAGCAGCACGTACATCAGGACGGCCAGGGCGATGACGCCCGCGGCGATCAGGGGCAGGTCCAGGCTCATCGGTCGGCCTCGTCCACGGGGGTCTCGGCCGCGTCGGGCGTGGCGCCCAGCGCATAGCCCGGCGGCCGGCCGCGCTGGGGCGGCGCCTCGGCGATCTCCTCGGGGCCCTGGGCGATCAGCCGCAGGATGTAGAGCACGCCCACGCCGAAGATCACGGCGTACACGGTCATGAAGCCGAGAAGCGAGGCCGAGACCTGGCCGGCCGTCACGGGCGAGACGGCGTCGGCGGTCCGCAGCACGCCGTAGATGACATAGGGCTGGCGGCCCACCTCGGCGACGATCCAGCCGCAGATGACCGCGACGAACCCCGCCGGGCCCATGACCACCGCGGCCCGCAGGTACCACCGGCTGTGCTCGGGTCCGGCGGTCCGCCAGATCAGGTAGGCGCCCCAGATGCCCAGGACGATCATCGCCAGCCCCAGGCCCACCATCACCCGGAACGCCCAGAACACGATGAATACCGGCGGGCGGTCCTCGGGCGCGAAGGCCTGCAGCCCCTTCACCTCGGCGTCGATGGCGCCGGCCGTGAGCAGGCTGCCGATGCGCGGGATCGAGAGTTCGAAGCGGTTGCCCTCGATCGCGCGGTCGGGCCAGGCGACGATATGGAACGGCTGCTCCGAGCGGGTCTCCCAGAAGGCCTCGATGGCGGCGAGCTTGGCGGGCTGCACCCGGCCGACCTCACGCCCGGACAGGTCCCCGACCACGAGCTGAAGGGGCGCCACGACGGCGAACATGCCGATCGCCATGCGCAGCGCGATGCGCGACTCCGGCTCCGCGCCGCGCCGCAGCAGCCGCCACGCCGAGGCGGCGCCCACCACCAGCGCGGTGGTGAGATAGGCCGCCAGCACCATGTGCGCGAACCGCTCGGGGAAGGTCGGCGAGAAGATAACCTGCAGCCAGTCCACGGCGCGCAGCTCGCCGTTGGGGAGCTGGATGAACCCCGTCGGGTGCTGCATCCAGCTGTTGGCCGAGATGATCCAGAAGGCCGACATCAGCGTCCCGCCCGCCACCAGGATCGTCGAGGCGAGATGCAGGCCCGGCCCCACCTTCTTCCAGCCGAACAGCATGACCCCCAGGAACGACGCCTCGAGGAAGAAGGCCGTCAGCACCTCGAAGGCGAACAGCGGGCCGATCACCGGCGAGGCGACGGCGGAGAAGACGCTCCAGTTCGTGCCCAGCTGGTACGAGAGCACCACGCCCGAGACCACGCCCATGCCGAACGAGATCGCGAAGATCTTCACCCAGAACAGGTAGAGCGTCTTGAAGGCCTCGCGCCGGGTGACGACCCAGATCGTCTCGAACACGGCCAGGAAGCTCGCCAGCCCGATGGTGAAGCTCGGAAAGATGATGTGGAACGCGATGGTGAACGCGAACTGCAGGCGCGACAGGAGCAGCGCGTCGAGGTCCATGACCTCTCCCTTCCGCAGACCGCCCCGTCCTTACCACACCCCCTCGTTGCCGTATCCCTGCAGAAGGGGAGAGAGCGGCGAGCCGGCGCGCCTCCGCACCACACTTGCGTACGTATCGCCATGGCGACAAGCTTCGCCACCAGCCGCCCTCGGGGGAGACCCGATGATCGTCCGCGCTCTCGCCCTCGCCGCTTTCGCCGCCGGCCTCACACTCGCCACGCCGATGGCCGCCAAGGCGCCCGCGGCCGACAGCCGGATCGGGAGCATCTGCACTCTGGGCGGGATCTTCGGCCTGCCCCCGTCCTGCCGTCCGCGGTAGCGACGCCTCACTGCGCCGCGGGGGAATTCTCCGAGATCTCTTCCAGGGTGCGGCCGACGGCCTTCGCGCCGTAGTCCACGGCGATGTCGCCCAGGGAGAGGATGCCGCAGAGCCGGCCCCCCTCGCCCAGCACCACCAGGCGCCGGATCTGCCGCGATCCCATCTTGGCCGCGGCGTCCGCCACGTTGTCGTCCTCGGCGCAGGTCTCGACGCCCTCGGTCATCACCTCGGCGACCGGCGTGTCCAGGCTGCCCGCCTCGGCCACGATCCGGAGCACGATGTCGCGGTCGGTGATCAGGCCGACGACCTTGCCGTCGTCGACGACAGGCACCGCGCCCGTCTCGATCCGCGCCATCGTCTGGGCCACCTCGCGCACGGTCGTGCGCGGCGTGGCGGTCACGACCTGGGCGGTCATCACTTCGCTGACGTTCATGGCCGTCCCTCCTAGCTGCTCTTGCGGTCGCCGCGGTCGCCGTCGCCCTTCTTGGCGACGGTCTTGGCCTTCTGGCGGCGGTCGGCCGCCAGCGATTTGCCGACGCTCACCTGGTCCTCGGTGAACTGGCCCTCGGCGTCCCTTCGGACGTAGCGCTTGGAATTGCCGGTATCGATGGTCTCGCGGGGCATCGGGTCCTCCTCGCTGTCTGTCAGCGAGGGAAAGGTCCGAACCGGGCAGGTCGTTCCGCAGGCCGACCCGGGCACCTGCGCCTCAGCTCTTCTGCCGCGACTGGACGCTGTCGAGATAGCGGATGATGGCCTGGACGTCCGAAGGCGGGAAGCTGAAGGCCGGCATGGCCGGATGGCCCGTCAGGATGCCCTCGGCCAGGGCCTCGGCCAGCATCTCGGGCTCGTAGCGCCTGTGCAGGTCGCGAAGGGGCGGCGCGCCGCGCAACGGGCTCGTGTCCTGCTGCTCCACGGCGTGGCAGCCCGCGCAGTGGCGGCGGACCAGCGTCTCGCCGCGGGCCAGGTCGACGTCGCGGGGCGCGGCCTGCGGGGCGGGCTGGCAGGCGCCGGCGGCGGCGGCCAGCGCCAGCATGCCGCCCAGCAGCCAGGCCGCGTGCGCCCTCGTCATCGCTCGAAGCTCCATCGGCATGGCCGCGCCTCCATCGGCCCACGATCCCCGGGTCCGCGGGGTTCGGCCTTGACGGCGATCAAGACCCGCTTCGCGTCACGCGTCCCAGGGCCGCCACGATCACCGCGGCGGCGAGGCCCGCCGGGGCGATGGTGAGGAAGACCTGTTCGGGCGTCGCGCCGGCGTTGCGCAGCTCTCCGGCGATCAGGGGCCCGAAGATCGAGCCGAGACGCCCGACGCCCACGGCCGCGCCGGCCCCGGCCGCGCGCAGGTGGACGGGGTAGATGAGCGGCGCGACGGCGTAGAGCGTGAACTGGGCGCCCATCACCAGGAAGCCCGCTGCGGCGCTGAGGGCCAGGATCGCGGGCGAGGCGTCGGCGAGGGCGAACCCCGCCATGGCGGCCGCCAGCGCGAGGTAGACCACAGCCAGGGGCCAGCGCCATCCGAACCGGTCGGCCACCGCCGCCACGGCCAGCGACCCCACGACGCCCGCGATGTTGAACGCCATCGCCGCGGCGAAGCCTTCCGAGGCGGCGTGCCCCTTGTCGACCACCAGCGTCGGCAGCCAGTTGAGCGCCAGGTAGAGCACCACGAGGGTGAGCATGAAGGCCGCCCAGACCAGGAGCGTGGGCGCGGCGCGCCGTTCGCCGAACAGGGCCCGCGTCAGGTTGCGGTCCGCCGACGGGTCGGGCTGGGGGCGCGTCTCCGGCAGCAGGAAGACCAGGACGGGCACGAGGACCAGCGGCGCCAGTCCGCCCGCCACGAAGATCGCGCGCCAGTCCAGCTCGGGCCCGGCCAGCCGCGCGATCAGCGCCGCCGTCGCCCCGCCCACGGGCATGCCGCAGAACATGGCGGCCACCGTGGCCGAGCGCCGCTCGGGCCGGCTGATCTCGACCGCGACCGCGATCAGGTTGGGCATGGCGCCGCCGAAGCCCAGGCCGGTGGCGAAGCGCGCCAGGAGCATGGTCTCGTACGACCCCGCCATGGCGGTGACGAGCGAGAAGAGCCCGAAGGCGGCGACCGAGGCCACGAGCACCGGCTTGCGCCCGGTGCGGTCGGCCGCCCAGCCGCCGATCAGGGCGCCGACGACGAGGCCGATCATGGCGGCGCTGCCCGCCCAGCCCAGCTGAGCCGGATCCAGCCCCAGCTCGGGCGCCATCAGCGGCGCGGCGACGCCGAAGGCCTGGATGTCGTAGCCCTCGACCGCGGCGATCAGGAAGCAGATGAGGACGATGAGCCGCGCGCCCGCGCGTCCGCCTGTGGCCGTAGTCATGTCGTGCGTCTCCCCGACTCACGCACCCGCCCCACCATCGCGCGAACACGGGCCCGGCGCCATGCTTGTGGCCAAGCTGCGTCACACCCGCGCCTGAAACCCGGCGCTGCCTTGGGAGTTAGGTGACCCGCCTCGACCGCGAGGCGCGCCAAGCTCGAAGGAGGCCAAGATGCGCAACAGGATTCTCGCCGCCGCGGTGTTCGGCGCGGTCGGACTTTCGCTGGCGGCCGTTCCCGCCCCGGCCGAGGCGGCCAAGCGGGTGCTCGTCTGCAAGAGCGTCAAGAAGTCCGCCAACAAGGGCACGGTGATCGGCGCGGTGGCCGGCGGCGTCCTGGGCAACCAGCTGGCC
>NZ_JAEUMN010000027.1 GCF_016793225.1 Phenylobacterium sp. | reverse complement strand
AGTTCCTCCGGCCGCGCCCTGCGGATCGTCAGGCCCTGGCTCAGGCCTGCATCGTCCACCCTTCGACTCCCATCGAGGCCTGCCGTACGGCCTCCGAGCGCGTCGGGTGCGGGTGGCAGGTGCGGGCGATGTCCTCGGACGCGGCGCGGAACTCCATCGCCACGCAGCACTCGCCGATCATCTCGGAAACGCTGGGCCCGATCAGGTGCGCGCCCAGGATCTCGTCGGTCGCCGCGTCGGCGAGGATCTTCGCGAAGCCCTCGGTCTCGTGGTTGATCTTGGCGCGGCTGTTGGCGGTGAAGGGGAACTTGCCGACCTTGTAGGCGCGGCCCTCGGCCTTCAGTTCCTCCTCGGTCTTGCCGACCCAGGCCACCTCGGGGGTGGTGTAGATCACGCCGGGGATGACGCCGTAGCTCACGTGGCCGGCCTTGCCCGCCAGGCGCTCGATGCAGGCCACCGCCTCCTCCTCGGCCTTGTGCGCCAGCATCGGCCCGTGCGTCACGTCGCCGATCGCCCACACGCCCGGCGCCGAGGTCTTCCAGTGGTCGGTGGCGATGAAGCCGCGCTTGTCGGTTTCGATGCCGACGGTCTCCAGCCCCAGGCCCTGGGTGTAGGGGCGGCGGCCGATGGCGAGCAGCACGTAGTCGGCGTCCAGAGTCTCGGCCGCGCCCCCCGCCACCGGCTCGAAGGCGAGGCTGACGCCGGTCTTCGACGCGGTCGCGCCCGTCACCTTCATGCCCAGCTTGAAGGCGATGCCCTGCTTGGTGAGCGCGCGCTGGAAGGTCTTGGCCACCTCGGCGTCCACACCCGGCGTGATGCGGTCGAGGAACTCCACCACCGTCACCTTGGCGCCCAGCCGGCGCCAGACCGAGCCCAGCTCCAGCCCGATGATGCCCGCGCCGATCACCACCAGGTGGCCCGGCACCTCCGGCAGCGCCAGGGCGCCGGTGGAGTCCACGATGCGCTTCTGATCCACGGTCACGCCGGGCAGCGACGACGGCTCCGAGCCCGTGGCGACGACGATGTCCCTGGCGCTGAGCGTGCCCGTGACCTTGCCGTCCGCGTCCAGCACCTCGACCTTGCCGGGCCCGGCGATGCGGCCCGCGCCCTTCACCCAGTCCACCTTGTTCTTCTTGAACAGGAACTCGATGCCCTTGGTCAGAGCCGTCACCGACTCGTCCTTCTGCGCCATCATCTGGGGCAGGTTGAGCTTCGGCGTCACCTCGATGCCCAGCTTGGCGAACTCCGAGCCCGCCGCGGCGTACAGCTCGGAGGCGTGCAGCAGCGCCTTCGACGGCATGCAGCCGACGTTCAGGCACGTGCCGCCCAGCGTGCCGCGCATCTCGACGCAGGCGGCCTTCAGGCCCAGCTGGCCGGCGCGGATCGCGGCGTTGTAGCCGCCGGGGCCGCCCCCGATGATGACGACGTCGTAGGTTGTGTCAGGCATCTTGCATCCAGTCGATGTAGTCCAGCCCGGATATCCGGGCGAAATGCTTCCGGTTCGCGCTCACCAGAGTCCAGTCGCGACGTCGCGCCTGGCCCGCGAGGAAGACGTCGGGCGCCTCGAGCGGCTCGCCGCGACGCTGGAGTTCGGCTCTGACCTTTGCGGCTTCGGCCGCGTCGTCCAGCGTCCAGTCGTGCCGGACCATGGCGTCGCACAGCCGGTCCACCAGGCGGCGATGATGTTCGGGCCGCGCGCTGAGAAGCACGCCGAGCTCGAGCTCGTGGGCGACGATCGTGGACAGGTGAACGGTGGAGCCCGCCGACAGCTCTGCCTGCAGTCGACGCTGGTAGTGCGGCTTGCCGCCCCTCATGATGTCCACGAGGACACAGGTGTCGAGGCAGAGGTTCACTCGTCGAGCTTCACGGGCTTGGCGGGCAGCAGGTCGTCGCGCGGGGGATGCGGAAACGGCTCGCCGGCCGCCTCGCGCAGCCCGTCGATCTCTGCCCAGAACGCTTCCCAGTCGCGTCGCATCGGCTCCAGGATGACCTTGTCGCCCTCCTTGCGGATCCGCACCTCGTCACCCTCGAAGCGATACTCTTTCGGCAGGCGCACCGCCTGGCTGCCGCCGTGCACGAAGATCCGCGCTGTTTCACGCACGCCCATGGGCCATCTCCGTATCTACGCCGCATAGATACGTAATGCGGCGCCCGGCTTCAAGCCTACACGTCCAGCAGCAGGCGCTGCGGGTCCTCGATGGCGTCCTTCACGTGCACGAGGAACGTGACCGCGCCCTTCCCGTCGACGATCCGGTGATCGTAGCTGAGCGCCAGGTACATCATCGGGCGGACCACGATCTGGCCGTTCACCACCACCGCCCGCTCCTGGATCTTGTGCATGCCCAGGATGCCGGACTGCGGCGGGTTGAGGATCGGCGTCGACATCAGCGAGCCGTAGATGCCGCCGTTCGAGATGGTGAAGGTGCCGCCCTGGAGGTCGTCCATGGACAGGGCGCCGTCCCGCGCCTTGCGGCCCAGCTCGCCGATGGCCTTCTCGATCTCGGCCAGGCCCATGGCGTCCGCGTCGCGGACCACCGGCGTGACCAGGCCCTTCTCCGTGCCGACGGCGACCGAGATGTCGTAGTGGTTCTTGTAGATGATGTCCGTGCCGTCGATCTCGGCGTTGACGTCCGGAACCTGCTTCAGCGCGTGGATCACAGCCTTCACGAAGAAGGACATGAAGCCCAGCTTCACGCCGTGCTTCTTCTCGAAGACGTCCTTGTACTGGTTGCGCAGCGCCATCACGCCCGACATGTCCACCTCGTTGAAGGTGGTCAGCATGGCGGCGTTGTTCTGGGCCTCCTTCAGCCGGCGCGCGATGGTCTGGCGCAGGCGGGTCATCTTCACCCGCTCCTCGCGGGCGTGGACCTCGCGGGGCGCGGCCGGCGCGGGCGCCGGCGCCGGGGCCTTGGCGCGGGCCTCGAGGGCCGCCAGCGCGTCGCCCTTGGTCACGCGGCCGTCCTTGCCCGAGCCGGGGATCGACGCCGGGTCGAGGTTGTTCTCGGCGGCCACGCGCTGGGCCGACGGCGCAAGCACCTTCCCGGCGGCCGGGGCCGAGGTGTCCGGAATGGGGGCGGAGGTCGGCGGGGCCTTGCCCGGCGTCGGCTCGGGCTGCAGCTCGCCGGCGGGGACCGGCGTGGGCGTGGACGACGGGGCCGCGGCCTTGTCGCCGCCGTTGGCCTTGGCGGGCTGGGCGGCGGCGCCTTCGCTGATCTTGCCCAGGACCGCGCCCGGCTCGACGGTGGCGCCTTCCTCGGCGGTGATCTCGGACAGCACGCCGTCGGACGGCGCGGCCACCTCCAGCGAAACCTTGTCGGTCTCGAGCTCCACCAGGATCTCGTCCTTGCGGACCGCCTCCCCCGCCTTCTTGGTCCAGCGGGCGACCGTCGCCTCGGTGACGGATTCACCCAGCGCTGGGGTCATGATGTCGGCCATGGGGGTGGGGGCTCCTCGGGTCTCGGACACTCAAACGGCGGTGGGGCGGGGTCGGCGCCCTTTTAGGCGAAGGCTTCCGTAAGGAAAGCCTCCAGTTCCTTCAGGTGGCGGCTCATCAGGCCGGCGGCGGTCGACGCGGAGGCGGGGCGGCCGACATAGCGGGCGCGCTTGGCCTTCACGTTCATCCGTTCCAGCGTCAGCTCCAGCCAGGCGTCCACGAACTGCCATCCGCCCATGTTCTTGGGCTCTTCCTGGCACCACACCAGTTCGGCGTTCCGGAAGCGCTTCAGCTCGTTGGTGAGCGACTTCAGCGGCCACGGATAGAACTGCTCCAGGCGCAGGATGTAGACGTCGTCGCGGCCGGTCTTCGCCCGCTGCTCGACGAGATCGAAGTAGACCTTGCCCGAGCAGACGATGACGCGGGTGATGGCGTCGTCCGGCTTCAGGGTCACGCCGCCCACGTCGCAGCCCGCCTCGGCGCCGTCCACCAGCACCCGGTGGAAGCCGGTGCCCGCGACCATGTCCGAGAGGTTCGAGACCGCCCGCTTGTGGCGCAGCAGGCTCTTGGGCGTCATCACCACCAGCGGCTTGCGGTATTCGCGCAGCAGCTGGCGGCGCAGGACGTGGAAGTAGTTCGCCGGGGTCGTGCAGTTGACCACCTGCATGTTGTCCTCGGCGCAGAGCTGCAGGAACCGCTCCAGGCGCGCCGAGCTGTGCTCCGGCCCCTGGCCCTCGTAGCCGTGCGGCAGCAGCATCACGAGGCCGCTCATCCGCAGCCACTTGCGCTCGCCCGAGCTGATGAACTGGTCGATGACCACCTGGGCGCCGTTCACGAAGTCGCCGAACTGGGCCTCCCACATGGTCAGCGTGTCGGGATCGGTCAGCGAGAAGCCGTACTCGAAGCCCAGCACCGCCTCTTCCGAGAGCGCCGAGTCCAGCACCTCGAAGTGCGCCTGGCTGGGCCCGAGGTTGCGCAGCGGGAAGTAGACCTCCTCGGTCTTCTGGTCGATCAGTCCCGAGTGCCGCTGGCTGAAGGTGCCGCGCACGCTGTCCTGACCCGACAGGCGCACCGGGTAGCCCTGGTCCAGCAGGGTGGCGAAGGCCAGGTGCTCGGCGGTCGCCCAGTCGATGCCGGCGCCGGTCTCGATCGCCTCGCGCCGGGCGGCGACCACGCGCTCAACGGTCTTGTGGACCGTGATCCGCTCGGGGATCGAGGTCATCTTGCGGCCGAGGTCGAGCAGCTTCTGCTTCGACACGCCCGTCGCATAGCGTTCGTCGCCGGACGCCAGCTTCACGCTGGACCACTTGCCGTCGAGCCAGTCCGCCTTGTTGGCGTTGTAGGCCTTTCCGCCCTCGAACTCGTTGTCGAGGAAGGTGTCGAACTCCTTCACCCAGCCGTCCACGTCGGCCTGGCTGCAGACGCCCTCGCCGATCAGCCGGCTGGCGTAGAGGTCGCGGACCGAGGGGTGTCCCTTGATCTTCGCGTACATCAGCGGCTGGGTCATCGTCGGGTCGTCGCCCTCGTTGTGACCGAACCGCCGGTAGCAGAACATGTCGACCACCACGTCCTTGCCGAACAGCTGGCGGTACTCGGTGGCCACCTTGGCGGCGAAGGTGACCGCTTCCGGGTCGTCGCCGTTGCAGTGGAAGATCGGGGTCTCGACCATCATCGCCACATCGGTGGGATAGGGCGAGGACCGGCTGTTCTTCGGGCTGGTGGTGAAGCCGATCTGGTTGTTGACCACGAAGTGCATGGTCCCGCCGACGCCGTAGCCGCGCAGGCCCGACAGCGCGAAGCACTCGGACACCACGCCCTGGCCGGCGAAGGCCGCGTCGCCGTGCAGCAGAAGCGGCATCACATGGCCCCGGCCCGCATCCGGCTGTTCGCGCAAGGTGAAGGCCTGCTTGGCGCGCACCTTTCCGATCACCACCGGGTTGACGATTTCCAGGTGGCTGGGATTGGCGGTCAGCGAGAGGTGGACGCTGTTGCCGTCGAAGTCGCGGTCGGACGAGGCGCCCAGGTGATACTTGACGTCACCCGAGCCCTGGACGGCCGAGGGCGTGGCCGAGCCGCCCTGAAACTCGTGGAAGATGATGTGGTAGGGCTTGCCCATCACGGCGGCCAGCACATTGAGGCGGCCCCGGTGCGGCATGCCGACCACGATGTCCTTCACGCCCATGGCGCCGCCGCGCTTGATGATCTGTTCCAGCGCCGGAACCATCGCCTCGCCGCCGTCCAGGCCGAAGCGCTTGGTGCCGGGGAAGCGGCGGTGCAGGAAGGCCTCAAAGCCCTGGGTCTCGATCAGCTTCTTGAGGATCGCGACCTTGCCCTCTCGGGTGAAGACGATCTCCTTGTCGCGGCCCTCGATCCGCTCCTGCAGCCAGGCTTTCTCCTTGGGATCGGAAACGTGCATGTACTGCACGCCGACGTTTCCGCAGTAGGTGCGGCGCAGGATCGCCAGGATCTCGCGCAGGGTGGCGGTCTCAAGCCCCAGCACATGATCCAGGAAGATCGAACGTTCGTAGTCGGCCTCAGAGAAGCCGTAACTGGCCGGGTCGAGCTCTGACGCGTCGCCGGGCGTCGTGGCGATGCCCAGCGGGTCCAGGTTGGCCTTCAGGTGGCCGCGCATCCGGTACGCCCGGATCATCATGATCGCGCGCAGGCTGTCCAGCGTGGCGGCGCGGACCTCGTCCACCGAGGCGGTCGGCTTGCGCGCCTCGATGGTCTTGCCGAGCTTGGCCTCGACCGCGGGCCAGAGCCCGTCGATGGCGCTCATC
>NZ_JAEUMN010000025.1 GCF_016793225.1 Phenylobacterium sp. | reverse complement strand
TCGCCGCCGCCGTGGCGTCGGCTCTCACGGGCGGCGTGGCCGCGCAGGCGCGGACGATCGTCTTCGACGACTTCGAGGGCTATGGCGACGTCAGCCAGGCCGATTTCACGGGCTTCGCCCATCTGACGGTGACGGCCGGCTCGGTGAGCTATGTCGACGAGTCCGACTCGGGCCTGACCACGCCCTACGGGCACGGCATGGTCGACACGGACGGGTCGAGCGGCAACCCGGGCGTCTTCCGGACGCCCGAAGTGGCGCTGCTCGCCGGGACCAAGATCCGCTGGGAGTTCGACGCCGCCGGGAACGGCCGTTCCGGCGTGGACAACCGCCGCATGGGATTCGTCAGCGCCACGACGCCCTACCAGTTGACCGACGTGCGCTACGACTTCGGCAACGGCTTCCAAGACGGGCCCGACATCAGCAACCCGGCCACCAAGAGCTACTTCTTCAATCTCCCGACGTTCCAGGCGAACACGCCCTGGACCCACTTCGTGCTCGAGGCGCGGCTGGTGACGGACGCGACCATCGGGGTCTTCGTGGCGGATCCGGTGAACGGCCCGCCGGGGGACAATCAGGGCATGCTGCTGGACAACGTCCGCTTCACGGCCGCGCCGGAGCCCGGGGTCTGGGCGCTCATGATCGCCGGGTTCGGCCTGGCCGGCGCGCGGCTGAGGCGCCGCGAGGCTCGCGCGGCCTAGCGTCCAGCCGGGGCGACGAGGCGCGGACCCACGATCCTCGCGCTCTAGAGACGGACGGCGCCCAGCATCCGCTCGCCGAACAGGTTCGACCACTCCTCGGCGGTGAGCACCGCACGGCGCTGGGCGTACTTCGGCGGGACCGCCTTGTCGGCGTCGCGGCCGCGGATCACGGCCGGGCGCTGGGCGATAGCGGCGCGCCAGCGCATGGTGTTCGGGTACTCCGGCGCCTCGGGCGCCATGTAGCGGCCGGGCCAGACCGCGATGTCGGCGATGGAATATTCCTCGCCGCCCAGGAAGGCCGCCTCGCCCAGGCGCCGCTCCAGGACCGTCAGCAGGCGGGTCAGCTCGCTGGTGTACCTGTTGATCGCGTACGGGATCTCCTCGCGGGCGTAGCGGGTGAAGTGCGCCGCCTGCCCGCCCATGGGGCCGAGGTTGGCGGCCTGCCAGGTGAGCCACTGGATCGCCACGCTGCGCTGGCGCGGATCGGCCGGCAGCAGGCGGCCCGTCTTCTCGGCGAGATACTGCAGGATCGCCGCCGACTCGAAGACGGCGTGCGGGCCGCCGCCGAACGGCGGATCGTGATCCACGATGGCCGGCAGCTTGTGGTTGGGATTGATCCGCCCGAACTCGGCCGTGTGCTGCTCGCCCTCGAAGATGTCGTAGCTGATCAGGCGGTAGGGGAGCTCCAGCTCCTCCAGGGCGATGCTGATCTTCTGCCCGTTCGGCGTCGGCGTGAAATGCAGGTCGATCATCGGCGTCGCCTCAGGGGTTCAGGCCTGCCGGGCAGGCCGGGGCCGTGACCGGCGGCGGTGGACGCCGCCGCCGGTCCTCATGGCGCTACGGGACCTCGTTGCCGAAGATCACCGTGCCGGCGGCGCCGAACATGCCGCCGACGCCCTGGCAGACGCTGATCTTCGCGCCCGGCGCCTGGGCGGGGGCGATCCCGCGCATCTGCCGCACGCTCTCCTGCAGCGCGTACATGCCGTACATGCCCGAGTGCATGTAGGAGAGGCCGCCGCCGTTGGTGTTGAGCGGAAGCTTGCCGCCCGGGCGGGTATGGCCCTCGCGGATGAAGGCCGCCGCCTCGCCCGGCTTGCAGAAGCCGAGGTCTTCGAGGCCGTACAGCGGCAGGTGCGCGAAGGCGTCGTAGATCATCAGGTGATCCACGTCCGCGTGCGTGATCCCCGCCTCCTCGAACGCCTTCTTGCCGCTGATGCGGAAGGCGGTCGAATGGTTGCTGTCGTACATCTGGCTGACCAGCGGGGTCTCCACGCTCTCCCCCGTGCCCAGCACGTAGACCGGCTTCTGCGGGAAGTCCTTCGCCCGGTCGGCCGAGGTCAGGATCAGCGCGCCGCCGCCGTCGGTGACGAGGCAGCACATCAGGATCCGGAACGGATAGGCGATCATCCGCGAGTTCATCACGTCGTCGACGGTGATGGGGTCCTTGAACGTCGCGCGCGGGTTCTTGGCCGCCCACTCGCGCTGGACCACCGCCACGTGCGCCAGATCCTCCTGGGCGTAGCCGTGCGTCTTCAGGTAGCGCAGCACCGGGATAGTGAACATCGAGGGCGGCCCGACGGGGCCGTAGGGCATCTCGAACTGCCCGTTCAGGCTGGACGGCGAGGCGCCGAAGCGCCCGGCGCCGACCCGGCTCTTTCCGCTCTCGCCGTGGGTGACCAGGATGGTCTTGGCGTGGCCGGCGGCGATGGCCGCGGCCGCGTGCCGGACATGCAGCATGAACGAGCAGCCGCCCACGCTGGTGCCGTCCGCGTAGGTCGGCTTGATGCCCAGGTACCAGGCGAGCTCGGTGGGGCTCACGCCCGCGGTGGCGACGCCGTCGATGTCGCTGGGCTTGAGGCCCGCGTCGGCCATGGCGTTGAGCGCGGCGTCGGCGTGCAGCCCGATCACCGAGGTGTCCGGAATGACGCCCATCTGGGTGGTTTCGGCGGCCCCGACGACCGCAACGGATCCAGGTTTCATGGTCGGCGTCCCCCTACTTGGCCGGCGCGAAGAGGGGCAGGCTGATGGTGTCGCTCTGCTTCGAGAACGAAACCTTCAACGGCATGTCGAGCTGCAGCGCCTCGGGCGTCTGCGGGCAGTCCACGATGTTGGTCATCATGGTCGGCCCCTCGGCCAGCTTCACCACCGCGATGGCGTAGGGCTCGGTCCCCATGTCCGGGCGCGGGCGCTGGTTGATGACGTACGACCAGAGCACGGCCTCGCCGCTGGCCTTGTAGACCTCGACCTTGCGGCTGCCGCACTTGGGGCAGAACGGGCGCGGCGGGAAGTAGCTCTCCTGGCAGTCGGTGCAGCGCTGCAGCCGCAGCTCGCCGGCCTGGCAGCCGTCCCAGAAATGACGGGTCTCCGGAGTCGGCTCCGGCAACATGCGTGGCATCTGAAATCCATCCCCTTCGAAAATTCGGTCTGTTTCCTGCCTGTCCCGCCAGGACAGGCAAGGTTTTTCTTCTCCCCCGGGCGCCGTCCCAAACGGGCGCCGGGCCGCAAATCGGCGGCGGGGCCAGCAAAGACGAGACGACGGCGCTTGTCAC
>NZ_JAEUMN010000011.1 GCF_016793225.1 Phenylobacterium sp. | reverse complement strand
ACGACCACGCCCGCCAACGACCAGTACTCGACGCCGGCGCGCGGCTACGGCCTGAACGCCGCGTGGCAGTGGACGCAGGGGCCGGTGGCCCTGGAGGTCGGGGCCGACGCGCGGCTCACCGACGGGACCGAACGCGAGAAGTTCCGCTTCCAGAACGGCGTCTTCACGCGGCTGCGGGAGGCCGGGGGCAAGACCTCGGTGGCGGGCGCCTACGCCGAGGCGGCCATCGACCAGGGTCCCTGGCTGGTCACCGGCGGCGTGCGGCTCGACCGCAGCCGGGCCTACGACGCGCGCCGCCTGGAGCTCGACGCGCAGACGGGGGCGACGACGCTCAACACGTCGGCGCCGAACCGCTCCGACACCACGCCGACCGGCCGTCTCGGGGTGCGCTACCAGGCCGCCGAAGGCGTCCACGTCCGGGCGGCGGCCTATGCCGGCTTCCGGCCGCCCACGCTGAACGAGCTGCATCGACCCTTCCGGGTGGGCAACGACATCACCGAAGCGAACCCCACCCTGAAGCCCGAGACGCTGCAGGGCCTCGAGGCGGGCCTGGACGGGGAGGGGCCCTTCCACTGGCGGACGACCGTCTTCTACAACCGGCTGAAGGACCCGATCACCAACGTGACCATCGGCGTCGGGCCGGGCACGTTCCCCAACGCCGGGTTCGTCCCCGCGGGCGGCACCCTGCGCCAGCGGCGGAACGCCGGCGAGATCGAGGCCTGGGGCGTCGAGGGCGAGGCGTTCGGCGAGGTGGCCCAGGCGCTGAGCTGGCGCGCGGCCTTCGCCTACACCGACGCCGAGGTGAACGGGGGTTCGGCCGTGCCGCAGCTCGACGGGCTCCGCCCCGCGCAGACGCCGAAATGGACGGTCACCGGCGGGCTGGAATGGCGCGTGACCCAGGCTGTCCGCCTCGCGACCGACGTGCGCTACGAGAGCATGCGCTTCGAGGACGACCTCAACAGCCGCCGGCTGGGTGCGGGCGTGCAGGTCGACGCGCGCGCCACATGGCGTTTCGCGCCGGATCTCGAGGTCTTCCTCGCCGCCGAGAACCTGACCGACGAGACGCTCGAGGTGGGCGAGACGGCGGACGGCACGGAGAGCTATTCTGCGCCCCGGACGCTGCGCGTGGGGCTCACGCTCCGACGCTGAACGCAGCCGCTCTAGGGGGGCGCGCATGAAGCCGATCGACTACCTGAAGGCGCTCGGGACCGCCGCCGCCGTCCTGGTCCTGAACCTGGCGCTCACGACCGCCCTCATCACTGTCTACGGTACGTTGATCGAGCCTGGGCGGCCGCAGAGCCACTACCGGGACATGGCGCCGCAGATCGGGGCCTGGTCCGGACCCGCGGGCGGCGCGATCCTCATGTTCGCGGCCGGCCTGCTCCTCGCGCGCCGCCGGCACGCGGCGCGGAACGTCATGGCCTTCATGACGGCGACGGTCGCCTTCTACGTGGCCCTCGATCTTTCGTTGGGCCTCGCCACCGCGCCGGCCGCCGACGTCCTCACCTGGAGCTTCGCGGTGTCGCTGGGGCTCATGGCCGCCGCCGGGTTCGTCGGTGCGGTCGTGGGCGGCCGCCGTCCGGCCCGCGGCGAGGCCTGAGGCCGATCAGGTCAAGCCGACCCTACGCCGTCCGGGCCATCTTCCGCGCGGCGCCCTGCGCCTTGGCGGCGTCGCGGTCGCGCGCGGCCTCCAGGAAGCGCAGGACCGCGAGCTCGAAGGCGCGATCCTCCCCGCCGGTCTTCAGCTCCAGCCGCCCCTCGGCGTAGGCGTCCAGCACCGCCGGATGGATGTAGGCCCTGCGCGCCACCGCCGCGGTGTTGCCCAGCACGCCGGCGACGGCCTTCACGCAGGTGTTGACCGCGCGCTTGGACTGGGCCGCGCTCGCGCAGGGCTCCTGCAGCATCAGCGCCTGGGCGGCCGCGACGGTGCCCGCCCAGGTGCGGAAGTCCTTGGCCGAGAAGTCCTCGCCCATGGCCTCGCGGATGTAGGCGTTGACGTCGGCGCTCTCCACGGCGCGCCGCTGGCCGTCGTCGTCCAGGTACTGGAAGAGCCGCTGTCCGGGCAGGTCCTGGCAGGCCTTCACGATGCGCGCGAGGCGGCGGTCGTTGAAGCCGGTCTGGTGGACCTTGCCGCTCTTGCCCTTGAACTCGATGCGGGCCTGGGCGCTGCCGACCCGCACATGCCGGTCGCGCAGCGTGGTGAGGCCGAAGCTCTTGTTCTGCTTGACGTATTCCTCGTTGCCCACGCGGATCAGCGTCTTCTCCATGACGCGGACGACGGCGGCCAGCACCTTGTCCCGCGGCAGCCCGCGCCGCGAGAGGTCCTCGTCCACCCGTCGGCGCAGACGGGGCAGGGCCCGGCCGAAGGCGATCAGGCGGTCGTACTTGTTCTCGTCGCGGGCCTGCCGCCAGCGCTCATGGTAGCGGTACTGCTTGCGGCCCCGCTGGTCGCGGCCGGTGGCCTGGATGTGGCCGTTGGCGCGGGGACAGATCCAGACGTCGGTCCAGGCGGGCGGGATCACGAGGGCGCGGATGCGGTCCAGGGTCCGCTCGTCGGTCACGGCGTCGCCGTTCGCGCCGAAATAGTTGAAGCCGTGTCCGCGCGCGGGCTTGCGCCGGATGCCCGGATCCTGGTCGCTGACGTAGGCGAGACCCGCGGGAATGTCGTCGGCAGCCATGTCCCTCGGCATCTCGCACCGCCCTGTGAGCGGGGCCGCAACGTGGTATGCGCAGGGAGGGTTCCGGAGACTTGCTTGAACTATCGCCACGCCTTCCACGCGGGGAACTTCGCCGACCTGGTGAAGCACGCCGCCCTGCTGCGCCTGCTGACCGACCTCGCGACGGGGCCGGGGCCGCTGACGGTCGTCGATACGCACGCGGGGCGCGGCCTCTACGACCTGACCGGGCGGGAGGCGACCGCGTCCGGGGAAGCCCAGGCTGGAATCCTGCGGCTGCAGGCGGCGACCGATGCGCCGCCCGAGTTCGGGCCCCTGCGGGCGGCGGTGGCGGCCTTGAACGGCGGCGGGCCGACCCGCCGCTATCCGGGGTCCCCGTGGCTCGTCGCCCAGGCCCTGCGGCCCGCCGACCGCTACGTCGGCTGCGAGCTGCGCAAGGAGGAACACGATGCGCTCCGTGCGGCCCTGGCGGGTCGGACCGGCGTGCGGACGCTCAACGCGGACGGCTACGAGGCGGCGCTGCGCGAGGCGCCGGCGTCCGGCCGGGTCCTGGTGCTGATCGATCCGCCGTTCGAGAAGCCGGACGACTACGCGCGCATCGTGGACACGGTCGCCGGCCTGCGCAGCCGCAATCCCGCCGCCCAGGCCCTCGTCTGGCTGCCGCTGAAGGACCTCGAGACCTTCGACGCCTTCCTGCGGGACCTGGAAGACGAGGTCGCGGCGCCGATGCTGGTGGCGGAGTGCCGGGTGCGGCCGCTGAACGATCCCATGAAGATGAACGGCTGTGCGCTCGTCCTCGTGAACGGCCCTGACCTCTCCCAGCCGTTTGCCGCGATCTGCGGCTGGGTCGCTGAAGCGCTGGGCGCCGGCGGCGGTCATCGGACGTACAGCCTTCCGTTACGGTAATTTCGCAACTGCGAAGCCGCGGGGCGGATTATGCTGCGACGCACACTCCCCCCGTCGCAGAGGATCCGTCATGGCTGCCTTCCAACTTCCGGCTCCCCAGTTCGCGCCCCCGCAATCGCCCGGTCCCGGCGAACCGCGACTGAGCCCGGCGCTCCTCGTGGGCGCCGCGTCCCCGCTCTGGGCCTACTACGGCGCAGCCGCCGCCGGCGCGATGACCTACTGGTGGCTGACGCGATGGACGCGGCCGATGAACCTGGAAGCCCTGTACGGCGCCGCCGCCGACGCCCTGCCGGAAGCCATGGCGCCCTTTGCGGCGCCGCTCGCCGAAACCGCCGAGACGCTTGCGGAGGTGGTTGAGGCCGTCGCGCCGGACCTGCCCGAGATTCCGGTGGGCGGCGAGGCTGCGCCCATGAGCCCGCTGCTGGCCCTGGAGACGACGGACGTCGCCCCTGCAGAGGCCGCCGCGGAACAGCCCTCCGCAGGCGCGGCGGAGACGCCGGACGCGGGCCCAGACAGCCCGGCGACGGCTGAACCGCCGCCCGTGTCGACGGCCCAGGCCGAGGAAACGCCCAAGGCGCGGCTGCGCAAGGGCGCGTCGGCCTCGGGGGCCACCGGACCGGCCTGACCCCCGACGCGCCCGCCGCGGGCCAGGCGCGGGTTTGATCCGGGGCGAACTCGCTCTAACAACGGCGGGTGCTGAAGCGCGGCTTCGACATCCTTGCGGCCCTGGGCGGCCTGGCGGTCCTGTGGCCCCTCCTGCTGGGCGTGGGGCTGGCGGTCCGGCTGGGCAGTCCCGGGCCGGCGATCCACTGGTCCCGCCGCGTCGGGCGGGACAACCGCATCTTCGCCATGCCCAAGTTCCGCTCGATGCGGACCGACACGCCGGACGTGGCGACCCATCTGCTTGAGGACCCCGAGCGCTGGGTGACGCCGCTGGGCCGCTTCCTGCGCCGCTCGAGCCTGGACGAGCTGCCGCAGCTCTGGAGCGTGCTCGTCGGCCACATGAGCCTGGTGGGTCCTCGGCCGGCGCTGTTCAACCAGGATGACCTGGTGGCGCTTCGCACGGCCGAAGGGGTCCATCGCCTGCGTCCGGGGATCACCGGGTGGGCGCAGATCAACGGGCGCGACGAGCTGCCGATCCCCGAGAAGGTGAAGCTGGACGCCGAGTACCTGCGGCGCATGTCGCTGGCTTTCGACCTCGCGATCCTGGCCCGCACGCTCCGCGCGGCGATCCATGCCCGGGGCGTAAGCCACTAGACGGCCTCAGGAAACGGAGGCGGTCGGCGCGCGTTGTGAGGGCTCCGGAGGCGAACCGTGAGCCAGCAGCCGATCCAGAAGCCGTCGCCGAGGCGACGCTCCGACGCCCCGCGCGAGCAGGCCGGCCGCCGACGGCCGATCCGCGAGCGGCTGGCGCACGCCGGTCTGAAGGCGCCGAGCATCCGGCGGCCTTCGCGCAAGGCCCTGACCTGGAGCGGCGCGATCCTGGTCCTGGTCGCGGCCGCCGTGGCGTTCCTCGTGGCGATCTGGGACTGGAACTGGTTCCGCGGACCTCTCGAACGCATGGCGTCCGCGCGCCTGCACCGGGAAGTCCGGATCACCGGGGACCTCGACGCCGACATCTGGTCGTGGCGCCCCTCCGCCACGGTCGAGGGCATCACGATCGCCAACCCCGCCTGGGCCAAGGGCCCCCAGATGGGGTCGATCGAGCGCCTTGGCGTGCGCGTCCGTCTCGTGCCGCTGCTCTGGGGCAAGCTCGACACCCGGGTGCTCACGGTGGACCGCCCGAAGTTCGACCTCGTGGCGGACGCCCAGGGGCGGAAGAACTGGGACTTCTCGGAAGGGCGCCGCGACCCGCCCGCGGACTTTCCGCCGATCCAGCGCTTCATCGTCCGCGACGGCCGCCTGACCTACGTCGACGCGCAGCGGAAGATCCGGTTCGAAGGCTCCATCAACGCGCGCGAGCAGCTGGGCGAGGGCTCCCAGGGCTTCCAGCTGCTGGGCCGCGGCACGATCAACGGCGCGCCGTTCCGCGCCGAGGTCACGGGCGGTCCGCTCCTGAACATCGAGCGCACGAAGCCCTATCCGTTCGAGGCCGAAGTCCGGGCGGGCGACACGTTCGTGACCGCGCGCGGCGCGGTGCCCCGGCCCTTCGACATGGCCCA
>NZ_JAEUMN010000187.1 GCF_016793225.1 Phenylobacterium sp. | reverse complement strand
GCAGGGCTACGACAGCACCACCTCGGCCGACTGGAACGAGGAGCTGTTCGACTACGGCAACCAGCTCGGCGTCGAGGCGGGCTTCATCGCTGGTCTGAAGAAGACGCGCTACAACGGCGCGGACCTCTCCACGATCGTCATTTCCACCTACGCCGCCTGACGGGAGAGGTCGCATGCCCCAGAACAACCCGCGTCAGTACTCGCAGCAGGTCGTCCACTTTCTTCGCAAGCGGCTGACCTACACCGACCGCGGCGTCGCCGTGACGGTGGGCGTGGTGCCCGCCGGCTCAGTGATCCTGAAGCCCATCTCCGGCGTGAACATCCACACGGCCTTCAACGGCACCGGCACCGACCTGATCGACATCGGCACCTCCGGGACCGCCGACCTGTTCGCGACAGACCTCGCCGGCCAGACGGTGGGTTTCGCGCCCTGCGACGAAGCGGTCAGCTTCTACGTGGCGGCCGACACCACGATCACGGCCACCTACGCGGACCAGAACAGCGACGCCACCGCGGGCGAAGCCCAGGTGGTGATCGCCTACGTCCCGAACACCGACGGCTAACGGCGCGCGGGCGGGAGCCTCGCGCTCCCGCCCCTGCGTCCAGCCGCGGCCGAGAAAGGAGGGCCCACATGGCGACGCTTGGGGACCTGAAGGCTCGGATCGCGGACGAGCTCATGAAGCGCAATCTGACGACCCAGATCGCCCAGCACATCGCTCGGGCGGTCGAGCACTATTCGACCCATCGCTTCTGGTTCAACGTGGGCTCGCTGACCGGAAGCCCCATCTCCGCAGACGCCGACGGCTACGTCCCCCTGCCGACCGGCACGCGTGTCATCGACAAGATCCGCATCGGCCAGATCTGGCTTGAGAAGCGGGACATGGAGGTGATCGAGGACTGGCTGGCGAACAGCCCGGCCACTGCGGTCGAGCCCTATGACTACGCGCCTGCGGGCGAGCGCGTCCGCCTCTACCCGACGCCATCGGGCCCTGTGACCCTGGTCGCGACGGGCGTCATCGACGTCACGCCGAAGATCACCGCGACGGCCGCTGACAGCGTCGACAACGCCTGGACCAACGACGGCGCGGACCTGATCGCGGCTCGGGCCCGGATGACCCTCTACCGCGACGTCCTGCGCGACCCGGGCGGCGTCGCCCTAGCCAAGGACGCGATCCGCGAGGCCGAGCAGGATCTCGGCATGAAGACCATGCGCCGGATCGGCGCGGGCCGCGTGGAGGCCTGCCTGTGATCGGCGAGATGGAAAAGCGGGGCCTCGAACGGGACTTCGTTGCCCGGGCTCCGAAGCATCCGATCAAACTCGCCGAATTTGAGGAGGCGAGCCTTCCCGATCCGGGGCGCTGGCGCTGGTGCGTCGTCGCCGTGACGGATGTCGGCTGCGTCGCGGTCTCGAACGGCGTGGCGTGGGTGCGCTCGGACGGGAGCGCGCTCTGATGGCCAGCACCTACTCCCTCCGCTTCCGCCTGAACTACCAAGCCCCCGGCGACAACCTGAACGCCTGGGGCATCGTTCTGAACACGGGCGTATTCCAGCTGCTCGAGGACGCGCTGGCCAAGCGCGTCGCCTTCACCCTATCGGGCTCGAAGACGCTCACGACGGCCAACGGCGCAGCTGACGAGGCGCGCTGCGCCTTCTTGGACGTGACGGGCGGGACCGGCGGATCGATCGTCATCCCGGGCGTCGAGAAGATCTACCTCGTCCGCAACGGCGCGAGCGGGGACGTGGTCGTGACCACGGGCGCCGGCGGGACGGCGACCCTGACGCCCGGCGAGATCAACTTCATCGTCTGCGACGCCTCGAACGTGCGGCCGCTCGGCCCCAACGCCCAGAGCATCAAGGCGTACGTCGACGGTGTGGCCTGGACCTACAACGCGGGCGCGCTGCCCGGCCAAGGCGGCAATGCGGGCAAGTTCGTGAAGACGGACGGGACGACCGCCTCCTGGCAGACGCCGCTCGCGGCCGACATCGGCGACTTCGAGGACGAGGTCGCGGCCATCTCTCTCATCCTGGGTCGCCGGTAGGAGCCGCCATGCCCCTCGTCACGCCACAGACCATCAAGAACGCCTACGCCGTCTGCGATACGGCCAATACCGACCTCGACGACTCGCCGGGCGCCGGCGTCCAACTGCTGCTCACGGCCGGCGCGCAGGGTGCGGTCGTCTATGGCCTGAAGGCGACGCCGCGAGGGACCCTCACGGCCACCCGGCTGGAGCTGTACCTCTCCAAGGACGCCGGAGTGACCCGGCGCCTGATCCGCTCTGTGCTCATGGGCGCACACACCGTCGCCGTCACGACGGCGATCCCGTCGACGGACTTCGGCATCACGGAGAGCACGCCGCTTCGCCTCGCCGGCGGAGACCGGCTGTACGTCGGCATCGGCGTCTCGCTGGCGGCCGGGGTGGTCTTTGACGCGCAGTACGAGGATCTCTGATGGCGGGGGTCGCGCGCCGGCAGATCGGGGGCACGAGGATCGCGGCGGTGTCGATCGCCGCGACGCCGTACCCTGACGCGCGCGGCGCCGCGGTCATCTTCTCCCCGGGCTCCTACTCGTTTCGCCCCACCAAATCCGGGTTCTGGCGCTTCGTGCTCTGGGGCGGCGGCGGCAATGCGCTGAGCGGTGCGAGCCAAGCCGGTGGCTCCTCCTCGATGGCGATCAAGGACGCCTTCCTGGATGTCTCGCAGACGGCGCCCATCGTGTGCGGCGGCCCGGGCGCGGACAGTACCGTGACCTTGCCCGGCGGCGTGGTCACCGCCGGCGCTGGCAATTCCTCAGGCGCCGCCGGTGTGGCGAGCGGCGGGGACATCAACCTGCCAGGTGTTGCGGGGTTGAGCGGCGGGAGCGCGATCGGGCCCGCAGCGCCGAGCTACGGCGACTTCAACGGCGGCGCGGCCGTGGCCGCGAACACCGCGGGCAACGCGCCGGGCGGCGGTTCTGGGACGGCGTTCGGGGGCACGCTCTACGGCGCGAGCGGCCTCGTGATGGTCTTCTTCGTGAGGGACTAGGGATGCTCTACCAGCGCATCATCGTGAGCACGGGGGCCGAGGTGGGCGATCCCGGCCCGCTGCCCTCGACCCTGGAAGGCCTCACCGAGGCTGCTCTGGCGAACCTGCCGGCGCATCTCGACCCGACAGCCTGCGCCGAGCTTGGCTACGATGACGCCGGCTTCCTGCCGGTGGCCGAGCCTGAGCCAGCGGCACCGCGGACGGTGAGCCGGCTGGCGTTCATGCAGCGGCTGTCTCCGCAGAAGCGCATCGCCATCCGGACGGCCGGGAAGTCCGACCCCGTCATCGAGGACTTCCTCGACCTCCTGGGCGCGGCGACGCTGGTTGACCTCGACCACGCCGACACCATGCAGGGCACGGCTTACCTCGTGGCGGAGGGGCTGCTCACGCAACAGGAGGCGGACGCGCTCCTGGCATGAGGACCTACCTGGACATTCCGGCCGGCATCAACAGCGACGAGACGACCGTCCTCGTTGGCGGAGCGGCGTGGGTGGCGGGCAAGAACGTGCGCTTCTGGAAGGGGCGTTGGCAGACGGTCGGCGGCTGGGAGCGGATCTTCGCTGAAGCCCTGACCGGTGTCTGCCGCACGGTGCTGCCCTGGACGGACAATCTCGGCGCCCTG
>NZ_JAEUMN010000185.1 GCF_016793225.1 Phenylobacterium sp. | reverse complement strand
TGTCGACGGCGCAAGGGAACACCTCGGAGAAGCTCGCCTCGCTGCTGTGCTGCCTGCCGGAGGCGGCGGTGCCGCAGGAGGTCGCCTACGAAAACACCTTCCGCGTCGTGGTCAGCCAGTTCCTCGACCGCTTCAATTTCGATCTGGGCACGGTGAAGCGCAGTTGCGTCCACTTCGTCCAGCCGGACGGCCGCATCGTCCCCTTCGACACCTTCAACACCTTCTACCGACCGGGCGCGGCAGGCGCCGCGGCTCTGGCGCGGGGGCGGCAGCCGTGACGGGGAAGCGGGATCGCGAGGACGCTCGCTGGAACGGCTACATCCTGACGGCCGCTGGTGGTCTGATCGGGTTGCTGTGCGGGACCTGCACCTGGAACGGGCTGCACAATGGCGATCCCTTCTACCGGCCGCTGGCTTACGTCGGCGTCGCGCCCATCGCCTTCGGCGTCTGGCTGTTTGTCGGCGGGCCGGGGCGGGTTTTGACGAACAGCGAACCATGACCCAGCGCAGCAACCCCGTCCTAGGTTTCTTCGGCATGGCGCTGATAGCGGTCGGAGGGCTGATGACCGTCCTCTGCGGGCTCTGCACCGGGGTCTTCGTCCTGGGCGGCCTGTTCGGAGGCCGGGGCGACGTGTTCGGCGGCGGCGAGGTGGCGCTCCTGGCGCTGATCATCGGCGGACTTCCCACCGCCATCGGGATCGGCCTGTTCTACGGCGGCCGCAGGATGTTGCGGGCCTCCGACCCGCCGAAGATCGTCGTGCGCCTCGACGAGCCGCAGGACGGGCCTACGCCCTGACGCCCCCGCTAGGCTGGAGGGCGCCGGCCGTGCTACGGCCCCTCCCATGGTTCGCAAGGCCGCAAACCCGTCCGGTTGCAACGAAGCCACCCTCGTGGGGCTCCGGGACGGCCGCGTGCGCGCGATCTAGCCTTCCCCTCCAGAGCCCCGCCGGATCGGCCGGGGCTCGTGCGGACCACAGGAAGGCGCTCCCCGGCTTCCGGCATCTTTCGACCAGGATCGAAAATGACCGAGATGCGAACCCCTCTGCCCCCCACGCCGACGCTGGAGACCCGGCGGCTCGTCCTGCGCCCCCTGCGCGAGGACGACGTTCCCGCGATCCAGCGGATCTTCCCGCAGTGGGAGGTCGTCCGCCACCTGAACGCCCAGGTGCCATGGCCCTATCCCGACGACGGCGCCGCCACGAACATGGCCGACTGCCTCGCCCAGCGGGCGCGGGGCGAGAAGATGTTCTGGGCCATCACGCTCCGGGGCTCGGACGAGTTGCGCGGGCGCATCGACCTGTGGCCCGGCGACGAGACGACACGGGACAACCGCGGCTTCTGGCTCGATCCGCGGCTCCACGGGCAGGGACTGATGTTCGAGGCCGCCGAGGCGGTGACCCGCTACGCCTTCGAGGTCCTGGACTGGCCTGAGCTGTGGCTGACCAACGCCCAGGCGAACCAAGGCTCGCGCCGCATCAAGGAGAAGCAAGGCGCGCAGCTCATCGACGTGACGCCGAACGTCTATGTGAGCGGGCCGGGCTTGCGCGAGACGTGGCGACTGACCCGCGAAGCCTGGCGGGCGAGGCCGGGCGACAGGGCGTGATTGCCCAGCATTTCGGCACGATCTGCCCGAAAAACCGGCGATCCGCGATTGAAGTCCGGCGTCAACCGGGCGCCTGTCCGGCGGGCGGTCGACCGGGCGTCTGCCCACGCCCTATGCAGGGCTTGCCCGGCGCATAGGCAGATTGGCGGACCAACCGCCGGCGGCGCGGGCGAAGGGGACGATCCGATGCGCCGTGCAATGGGGCTGGCCGGACTTTCGACGCTCGTTTTCACGGCAGGCGCGGGCATCGCCCACGCCCAGGCGGCGGCGCCCGCCGCGCCGCCGGCCGCCGATCCCGCCAACACCGCCTGGATCCTGGCGGCGACCGCGCTGGTGCTGTTCATGACGCTGCCCGGTCTGGCCCTGTTCTACGCGGGCCTGGTGCGGTCGAAGAACGCGCTCAGCGTGATGATGCACTGCGTGGCCATCGCCTGCCTCGGCTCGGTGCTGTGGCTCCTGGGCGGCTACAGCCTGGCCTTCTCGGGTGCGAACCCGATCGTCGGCGACCTGGCCAAGTTCGGCCTGCCCGGCGGCCGCGACGCGGTGTCGGGCACGCTGCCCGAGACCGTCTTCTTCGCCTTCCAGATGACCTTCGCGATCATCACGCCGGCCCTCATCGTCGGCGCCTACGTCGAGCGGATCAAGTTCGGCGCGGTCCTGCTCTTCTCGGGTCTGTGGCTGCTGCTGGTCTACGCACCCGTCTGCCACTGGGTGTGGGGCGGCGGCTGGCTCGCCGGTCTCAAGGTCATGGACTACGCCGGCGGGCTCGTGGTGCACGCCACGGCGGGCATCTCGTCGCTCGTGGCCGTGGCCATGCTGGGCCCGCGCGACGGCTTCCCGAAGGAGCTGCACCCGCCGCACAACCCCGGCATGACCATGATGGGCGCGGGCATGCTCTGGGTCGGCTGGTATGGCTTCAACGCCGGCTCGGCGCTGGCGGCGGACGCCGCGGCCGGCTCGGCCCTGGTGGCCACCCATCTCTCCGCTTCGACCGCCGGCCTCGTCTGGGCGGTGATCGAGAAGATCCGCTTCGGCCGCGCCAGCATGGTGGGCGTCGTCACGGGCGTGGTGGCGGGCCTGGCCACCGTCACCCCGGCCTCGGGCTTCGTGGGACCGGTTGGCGGGGTCGTCCTGGGCGCGCTCGCGAGCGTCGTCTGCCTGCACGCCGTCGAACTCGTGAAGCATCGCCTCAAGCTGGACGACAGCCTCGACGTCTTCGCCGTCCACGGCGTGGGCGGCATCCTGGGGACGCTGCTGGTGGCCGTGCTGGCCTCGCCGATGTTCGGCGGCGCCGGCTATGCGGAGGGCATGGACATGGGCGCCCAGGCGGGCGTGCAGGTCCTGGGCGTGGCCGCGGTCTGCGCCTGGTCGGCGGTGGCCTCTGCGGCGATCCTGTTCCTGTGCCGCGCCACGGTGGGCCTGCGCGCCTCGCCCGAAGCCATCGAGGACGGCCTCGACATGTCCACCCACGGCGAGCGGGCGTACCAGAACTAGCGCTGCGTCCGCCCCGCCGCCGCACTTCACCGCAGAGATCGCGCGGACGTTCGCGTGGCCCGTCTTCCAGAGCTGATCAGCGCCTGAACACGGCCGCCGGCCCTCAAGCGGCCGCCTGCCGGGCCGAGGCGCCCAGGATGCGGGCGCGAGCGATCTCGTTGGCCACCTCGTGGCTCGGCCGGCGCTCCACCCGGGCCTGCTCCAGGACCTCCTCCAGGGTGAGCGCCAGGCGGTCGAGCTTCTGGTCGACCCAGGCCGGATCGAAGGCCTCGCCACGGTCCAGCGCGCGGATCTCGCCCGCCACGTTGATGATCCCGCCGCCGTTGATGACGTAGTCCGGCGCGTAGAGGATCCCGCGGCGGAAGAGCTCCAGGCCGGCCTCGGCGTCCGCCAGCTGGTTGTTGGCCCCGCCGGCGATGATGCGGGCGCGGATGCGCGGCAGGGTGTCCAGGCTGACGGCGCCGCCCAGCGCGCAGGGGGCGAAGACGTCCACGTCGGCGTCGAAGATCGCGGACGGCGGCACGATCTCGGCCCCGGTCTCGGCGGCCACGCGGCGCAGCGCCTCGCCGTTGACGTCCGTCAGCACGAGCCGGGCGCCGGCGGCGTGCAGCTTCCTGGCCAGGTAGCCGCCGACGTTGCCGACGCCCTGGATCGCCACGCGAACGCCGTCCAGCTCGCGGTTCAGCGCGCGGCGGACACAGAGGCGCACGCCTCGGAAGACGCCCTCGGCGGTCACCGGGCTGGGGTCGCCGGAGGCGGCGGGGTGCCCCTCGAGGCCGGCGACGTAGCGGGTGCGCCGGCGGGCGTGCTGCAGGTCGGCGACCGAGACGCCGACGTCCTCGGCGGTCCAGTACTTGCCGCCGACGTCCTCGACCGCCCGGCCGAAGGCCTCGAACAGGGCCGGAGTCTTCTGGGTGCGTGAGTCCCCGATGATCACGCTCTTGCCGCCGCCCAGGTCCAGGTCGGCCATGGCGTTCTTGTACGACATGGCGCGGCTGAGCTTCAGCGCGTCGTCCAGCGCCTCGGCGGCGCTGGCGTAGGGCCACATCCGGCAGCCGCCGGCGGCCGGCCCGCGGGCGGTGGAGTGCACGGCGATGATCGCCTTGAGGCCGGATTTTTCATCCGAAAAGGCGTGGACGCCTTCATGACCCTCGAATGCGGGAGAATCGAACAAGGTCATGCTGCGAACTCTACACCTGGGGGGAGGATTTTCGCGGGATGTACGCTCCCGCGGGCCATCTCACAACCCCGCGGCGCGCCGGGAGGTGTCCAGGGTGTCGCGGGCGCCCGGGATCGGCGGCGCGTTCGACGGCAGCGGGGCCTGGGCGTCGCGGATGAAGGCCAGGATGTCGGCGATGACCACCGCGCGCTGGCGATCGCGGGTCAGAAGGTGATGCCCGGCGGCGTAGTAGGCCGAGCGGTCGGAGGCCTTGAGCCCCTTCGCCGCCTTGAACGCCGCGTTCTTCGGGATGATGTCGTCCTTGGCGCCGTACAGGTAGAGCGTCGGCGCCTGGTCGTCGCCGATGGCGTCGGCGGCGCGGTCCATCAGCTTGACGAGGCCGTAGAGGGTGTCCGACCGGGCGCCCCAGATCATCAGCCGGTCGCGGCCCATGGCGATCAGCTCCTCGCGGTTGTCGGTGGGGTAGATGCGCGACGTGAGCCACCGCGGCGGGGTGTAGACCTTGGCGCCCGTGAAGTTGGCCGCGAGCCAGAGCAGCGTCTTGTTGGGCAGGGGCTGGGAGTCGAACCCCCAGACTCCCGGCGCCGAGAGGATCAGCCGGTCGGCGGCGGGCGGGTTGTCGGAGGCGAAGGCGAGCGCGGCGACCGAGCCGCCCATGCTCTCGCCCACCACCGCGATCTTCGCGCCGGGATGCCGGGCGCGGGCCAGGGCGACGACGGTGCGGAGGTCCTCGACCATGAGGTCCTGCCCTGCCCAGACCCCGCGCATCGGCGAACGGCCGAAGCCCCGCTGGTCGTAGGCGATGGTGGTGACGCCCTCGGCCGCCAGGGCCCCGCCCAGGAAATGGAAGGCGTTGGCGTAGTCGTTCATGCCGTGGACGGCGACCACCACCGCCCAGGGCTCCCCCGTCGTCGCCGGCCAGGTCGTCAGGCCCAGCTTCGCCCCGTCGAACGAGACGACGGCGTCGGCGCGCAGTTCGGGCCCCGCAAAGCCGGCCGGCGGCTGCAGCGCCGTCTGCCGGAGCATGGGCGCGCACGCCGAAAGCGCGAACAGCAGGAGGACGAGGGCGAGGCGCGTCATCGTGGCGATCGACTATAGGCGCCTCGCCGGAGCGGAAAAGGCGGTCCGCTGACGCGGGTGGGCTAGGCCCGCTCCACGCCGAACATGCGGAACTCCTGCTCGCACCAGCCCGCGAACGACGGACGGGCCAGGATGGCGGCCGCGTGCGCCGCGACCTTGGGATAGCGCGCGGCGTCCGGCTTCACGCCGATGAGCGCCAGGTTCTGGAACGGGCTCGCCACCGCGAGGTCGGCCAGCGTCAGGCGATCCTCGATCAGGAAGCCCGAGGCCGGGATCTGGCCCTCCAGATAGTCGAGGATCGGCGGCAGCTCGGTCGCCTCGGCGGCGTCCGCGGCGGCGAGGTCGCCCTCGCGCCCCATCACCCGCGGCGCGACGAAGCGGTTGAAGAACATCTTGCCGATGGTCGCCACCATCATCGTGTCGGCGAACTCCTCGAACCAGATGGTCCGCGCCCGGGCCTTCGGCTCGGTCGGGATCAGGTAAGGCTCGGGCTGGACGGCGTCGAGGTAGGTGATGATCGCCGTGGAGTCGGCCAGCATGAAGTCGCCGTCCTGGAAGGCCGGCATCTTGCCGAATGGGCTGGCGAGCCTGAACTCGGGCGGACCGCCGCCCATGCCGGCCGCGACCAGCTCCAGCGCCATCCCCTTCTCGGCCGCGAACGCCAGGGTCTTGCGCACGTAGGGGCTCGCGGAATTGCCGTAGAGTTTCATGAGTTTGCTCCGTCATCCGGCAGCGGCAGGCGCATGCGCCAGACGCCCTTGAAGGTCTCGGGATCGGCCGGCTTGTTGTGCCGCAGGATCACGATCCGGCCGGCGCGCGCCAGGCCCACGGCCACGGCGCGCACCTTGCCGAGCTCGCGCCGCCAGCCGGCGGAATCGACCGCCCGGGCCACGTCCTCGGGCGAGACCGACTTGCCGGGCGGCAGCTTGTCCAGGAGCTCGAGGATGGCCGCTTCGACGGCGGCGCTCATCAGCCGCCCCGCTTCAGCGTCTCGCGGGCGATGATCACCTGCTGGATCTGGCTGGTGCCCTCGTAGATCCGGAAGATCCGGACGTCCCGGTAGAAGCGCTCGATGCCGTAGTCCGCGATGTAGCCGGCGCCGCCGAAGATCTGCACCGCCTTGTCCGCCACCCGGCCCACCATCTCGGAGGCGAAGTACTTGGCCGCCGCGGCCTCCATGGTGACGTTCTGGCCCGCGTCGCGCTTGCGGGCGGTCTCCATCGTCAGCGCCTTGGCCGCTAGCGCCTCGGTCTTGCAATCCGCGATCATGCCCTGGATCAGCTGGAAGCTGCTGATGGCCTGGCCGAACTGCTTGCGATCGGAGGCATAGGCCACGCAGTCGGCGATCAGCCGCTCGGCCACGCCCACGCACAGCGCCGAGATGTGCAGGCGGCCCTTGTCGAGCACCTGCATGGCCACCTTGAAGCCCTCGCCCTCGGCGCCGATGCGGTTCTCGGCCGGCACGCGGACGTTGTCGAAGAAGACCTCCGACACGGGCGCGCCCTGCTGGCCCATCTTCTTCTCGGCCTTGCCGACGGTGACGCCCGGCGCGTCACGCTCGACGAGGAAGGCCGAGACCCCGCCGCCCCCCGGCTTGTTCGGGTCGGTGCGGGCCATGACCGTGAAAAGGTGCGCCCGCGCGGCGTTGGTGATGTACCGCTTTGCCCCGTTGATCACGTAGTGGTCGCCGTCGCGCACGGCGCGGGTCTGCACGGCGCCGGAATCGGACCCGGCCTCGGGCTCGGTCAGCGCGAACGAGGTGATGATCTCGCCCGAGGCGATGCCCGGCAGGTACTTCTCCTTCTGGGCTTCCGTCCCGAACATCACCAGCGCCTGGCTGCCGATGCCCACGTTGGTGCCGAAGGTCGAGCGGAAGGCCGGGCTGGTCCGCCCCAGCTCGACGACGACCAGGCACTCGTCCTCCATGGAGAGGTCCAGGCCGCCGTACTGTTCAGGGATCGACAGGCCGAAGAGACCCAGGCCCTTCATCTCGTCGACCACGTCCTGCGGCATGGCGTCGTCCTCCGCCACCTGGGCCTCCAGGGGACGGAGCCGCTCGGTGACGAAGCGGCGGACGGTGTCGATCAGCTGGTCGCGGGTCTCGGCGTCGAGCGCCATGCGGGCAGTCCTTCCGAAGTGTGGCGTCTAGTGGCAGGTGAAGGTGGGCGGCTTGGGCTTCAGCAGGTCCTTGCCGGTGCTGTCGTAGCGTTGCCGCCACGTCTCGACCCCGATGTTGGGACGGGTTTCGCAGGACTGGACCGGCTGGCGGTGCTTGCGCTTGGCCCACGCCGGCACGCCGTTGGCGTCGACCGCCTGGGACGCGGGCAGCGGCGCGGGCTTCGCCGGGCCGCCCTGCGCGGACGGCGGCGGCGCGACCGGCGCCGTGCCGTCGGCCGGCGGCTGGGCGGCGGCCAGGATCATCGCGGCGATGAGGCTCAGCATGTTGTGCGGCCTTGCATGACGGCCCCCCGATGGGCTGTAAGCGGAGCGTCAAACTAGTGTTCGAACCTGCGCCGGGCAAACGGTTCGCGTGGGGCGCGCGCGGGAGGGGTTATGGACGGCGAAGCCGCGGACAACAGCTACGTCTCGAAGCTCACGATGGTGACCGAGGGCGAATGGAAGGGCTGGCGCTGCTATCCCGGAGGCGACCCGTTCGAGGACCTCGCCGGGCCGTTCTACTTCCGCTTCGACGACGACGGCCGCCCGGTGTGCGCCTTCCGGGCCGAGCACAAGCACATGAACGGCGGCATGTTCATGCACGGCGGCTGCGTGATGACCTTCGCCGACTTCTCCCTGTTCGTGCTGGCCCGCGACGCCATCGAGGGCAGCCAGACCGTCACCGCGACCTTCAACTGCGAACTGGTCGGCACCGCCCGCATCGGCGACCTGGTCGAATGCCGCGGCGAGGTGGTGAAGGCCGGCAAGAGCATGGTCTTCGTCCGGGGCCTGATCACCAACGGCGACGAGCCCGTGGCCAGCTTCTCCTCCGTGCTGAAGAAGACCCGCCCGAGAGGGAGCTGAGGATGGCCGCGCCAGCGACGAAGCTGTCGGTCCTCGACCTGTCGCCGGTGACGGGAGACGCGACCCAGGCTCAGGCGGTGCGCGAGACGCTGGACGTGGCCCGCGCGGCGGAACGGCTGGGCTACCACCGCTTCTGGGTCGCCGAGCACCACAACATCGCGGGCCTGGGCTCGCCCAACCCCGAGATCCTGATCGCGGCGCTGACGCAGGTCACCTCGACCATCCGGCTCGGGTCGGGCGGGGTCATGCTGGTCAACTACTCGCCGCTGAAGGTGGCCGAGACCTTCATGGAGCTGGAGGCGCTGGCGCCTGGCCGGATCGACCTGGGCCTGGGCCGCGCGCTCGGGGCGGACGCCCGCACCGGCGGGGCCCTGCGCTCCGTGGGGTCCGACGCCTTCCCGCAGTACTTCCAGCTGCTCTCGGCCTGGCTGCTGGACGCCGGCGGCAAGGTCCCGATCCCGCAGGGCCACCCGATCCACGACATCAAGGCCAACCCCTCGGGCCCGTCGCACCCGGACGTCTTCCTCCTCTGCACGTCGGAGGAGAGCGCGGCCTTCGCGGGGGTGATGGGCGTGGGCCTGGTCTTCGCCGAGTTCATCGCCCGGCGCGAGGCGACCTCGTCGATCGCCGCCTACCGCGAGGCTTTTCGCCCCTCGGCGTTCCGCAGCGAGCCTTGGGCGGGCACGGCGGTGGTCGCTTACGCCGCCGAGACGCAGGAGGCCGGCTGGCGGGGCGATGCGCTGCGGCGGGCGTCGACCGTCTCGATGCTGTCGGGCCGCCGGCGCCGCTTCGGCGACGTCGACGAGGCCGAGGCCTTCCTCCGCGAACGGAAGGACACCCCGCTTCTCGCCGACGTGGAAAGCCGCAGCATCGCGGGCGACGCTGCGGGCGTGCACGCCCAGCTGCGGGCGAAGGCCGGACGGGCGGGCGCCGACGAGGTGTTCGTGATGGCCACGGGGCCGTCGCTGGCCGACCGGATCACCTCGCTGGAGCTGATCGCGGCGCAGCACGCCGCCCAGGCCGCCGCCTAGTCTGCGACCTTCCAGACGCCGCCTTCGCGGGTCGCGGTGGCGTATTCGCGCGGTCCCAGGAAGACCACCGCCGTCTGCTCCCGGACCACCACGCGCTTGACGGCCTTGAGGCGCGCGATCAGCTTCGGGATCTCGCGCTTCGCGAGCGCCAGGGTCTCCGGCGAGAACCCGTCCAGGCCAGCCGCGGACTCCGCGGTCGAAAGCGATCGCGCGGCCGCCATGTCCCCGCGAGCCAGCGCCTGGGCCCGCGCCAGCACGGCCTGGGCCGGCTCCGACGCCGCGGCCGCCGGCCCCTTCAGGTCCGCCACGAGGCGGTCGCGGAACACCGGCGCGCTGAACGTCGCGGCCAGGGTCTCGCTCGCCTCCTTCCGAAGCGCGCCCACGATCCGCGTCGGCGAGACCTCGAGCCTTTCCCAGAGTCCCTCGGTGTTGGTGATGGAGATGTTCGCCAGCGAGGCGCCCGGCTCGGGCCGTGCGAGCACGGTGACCACCATCCCCGTGCGGTCGGCCGGATCGAACGACAGCAGGACGCCCCTCACCTGCCCCTGGGCGGCCATCCACCAGATCGGCGGGAAGGCCTGGCCGAACAGCGCGCGGGCGGGCACATCGCGGTCGGTGAGCGCCAGCCGGATCTCGCGGTCGGAGTCCAGCAGCCCTTCGGTGTTGTCCCGCTCGACCGCCACGGCGTGGGTGAAGCCGACCTCGGCCTCGTCGTCCCGATACCCGCCGGCGACGACGCCGGGGTCGATGGCGAAGGCCGGGCGCGCGGCCAGCGCCGCGCCCAGGCCGAGCACCGTCCGCCGCCGCATCAGGCCGGCGCCTTGCGCGGCATCCCCGCCGCGGCCGCGGGCCGCGCGCGCATCGCCTCGGCCCAGCGCGCGACATGGGCGAGGTCATCGGGCAGCTGGAACCTGATCATCCGGCCGAAGTCGAGCCCGATGAACGCCACGATGTCGGCGATCGTGACCCGGTCGGCGGCGATCCAGTCGCGGCCGGCCAGCCGCCCGTCCAGGAACCCAAACGCCTTCGTCGCGCCGGCGAGGCTGTGCTCGCCCACGGCCGGGACCTGGGCCTCCAGCGCTCCCATGGCCGGGTGGGTATGGCGCACCCCGATCATCATCGGCGTGGCGACCATCATCTCGACCCGCCGGAGCCACATCTCGATCACCGCCGCCTCCTCGGGCGTGCGGCCGAACAGGTTGGGCGCGGGATACCTCGCCTCCAGGTAACGGCATATGGCGATGCTCTCGGTCACGCAGGTCCCGTCGTCGAGCTCCAGCATGGGCACGTTCGGCAGGCCGGCCTTGGCCAGATACTCCGGGGTCTTGTGCTGGCCCTGGAACAGGTCGACCGGGACGATCTCGACGTCGGCGACGCCCTTTTCGGCCATGACCCACCGGACGCGGCGCGGGTTCGGCGCGAGCGGCGTATCGTAGAGCTTCATCTTCAGCCTCCTGCGGCGGGCTTTGCCGGGGCCGCCGTCGCCGCCTCGTTGCGCAGGGCCGACCACAGCAGGGTCGCCGCAGCGTACAGCACCACCACGATCACCAGCCAGCGCAGCGGCTCGACCGGCAGCGACTTGACCAACAGCGCCGCCACCAGCACCGCCGGGATGCCGCCCAGCGACAGGCCGAGCGGGATCCGCAGGTCGACCTGCGCCGTCCTGATGTAGCGCACGCAGGCGCCCGCCGCGGCCAGCGCGCCGCCGCCGGCCATGATGGGGAAGCACAGCCGCGGGTCCATGCCCATGAGGCTGAGCATGACGAGCATGGGCGCGTAGTGCCCCACGCCGAAGCTGACGAGCACGCCGAAGACGAAGCTGGCCGCGATGGCGGCCGCCGTCAGCCCCGGCGGCAGAGACCGGGCCGTGCCGCCGACAGGCATCATCTCGAGGTTGGCCAGGGCGTAGAAGACGGCGGCGAGGATCAGCGCTCCCGCGACCACCGCCTGCACGACCCGCACCGGCGCGCGGGTGGCGAGGCCGACGCCCACATAGGTTCCCACGGTCAGCGTGACGGCGCAGCCGACCAGCAGCACCGGATCGATCCCGACCCCCAGCAGCGCGAGGAAGATCAGCGCCTGGACGAAGGTCGGCGGCGTGTGGCCGATCAGCATCGTCGCAGGGATCAGACGGTCCGGGACATGCCGGCGGAACCTCAGCCACGCTGCGGTCGGGGCGAACGAGCCGATGCCCAGGGCGTCGAAGAAGTTGGTCACGGCGCCGACGACGATCGCCTCGGGCGGAGGCCGCACGGGATTGGCGCGCAGCGCCTGGACCATGGCCCAGACGAAGGCCGCGATCCCGACGGCGATCGCGGCGATCAGCAGTGCGAGCATGCACCCTTCCCCCCGCCGGCACGCTGCCCCGCCGCCGCCGGCGAGGCAAGGCTCAGCCGAACAGGTCGTGCGGCAGCAGTCCCACGATCGAGGCCGTCAGGCAGGTGGCCAGGAAGCCGGCCATCATGGCCTTCCACACCATGCCGACGATCTCGTTGCGCCGTTCGGGGACGAGGACCGAGAAGCCGGCCAGGTTGATGCCCACCGAGGCGATGTTGGCGAAGCCGCACAGCGCGTAGGTCATCAGCACGCGGGTGCGCGGCTCCATGGCCTCCAGCGGCATGTTCCCCATGCTGATGAAGGCGGTGAACTCGGTGAGCACCAGCTTGACGCCCAGCAGCGAGCCCGCGGTGGGCGCGTCGGCCCAGGAAACCCCGATGGCCCAGGCGAGCGGCGCGAAGATCACGCCCAGGCCGGCTTCCACCGAGAGCTGGTAGCCGACCGCGTCGCCGACGGCGCCCAGGATCTTGTTCACGATGGCCACCAGCGCCACGAAGACGATCAGCGTGGCGGCGACGTTCATCACGATCTGGAGGCCGTCCGTCGTGCCCTTGATCAGGGCGTCGATCGAGCTGTCGTACTTCTTGGCCGCCAGCGGGTCATAGGTCTGGGCCTCCTCGATGGCGGCGTCGCGCGGCACGATGATGCGGGCGAGCAGCACGCCGGCCGGCGCCGAGACGATCGAGGCCGTGAGCACGTGCGCCGCGGCGTTCGGCAGCACGCCGCTGAGGATGGTCGCATAGGCCACCATGGTGGATCCGGAGACGCACGCCATGCCGACGGCGATCAGCATGAACAGCTCCGAGCGCGAGAGGCTGGGCAGGTAGCTGCGGATGAAGATCGGGCCTTCGACCTGCCCCATGAAGACGGTGGCGGCGGTCGCCAGGGCGGGCGGGCCGCGCAGGCCCATCGTCCGCTCGAACACGACCCCGAAGGCCTGGGTGATCCAGACCAGGATCTTCCAGTGCCACAGCAGCGCGGCCAGCGCGCAGACCACCAGGATCACCGGCAGCACCCGGAAGGCGAAGACGAACAGCGAGCCCGGGTCGGTCAGCGCATAGGGCTGGTTGGGCGTGCCGGCCAGGAAGCCGAAGACGAAGGCCACGCCGGCCTGGGTGGACGTCGCCAGGCCGTCCACGACGACGCCGACGCCCTGCAGCGCGGCGCGGACGGCCGGCAGCCCGAACAGCGCCAGGACGAGCAGGCCCTGCACCGCCATGGCGCCCAGCGCCAGCTTCCAGGGGAACCGCGCCCTGTTCTCGGATACGGCCCAGCAGATGAGCAGCACCAGCGCGATGCCGACGAGGCTCTGGGCGTTCTGCGGACCGAACATTCATCCCCCGACGCACGCCGCGACTCCGCGGCCGTCCGCGTCAATCGACGCCGAAAGCGCGGCGCGCGCAAGGGCAGCGTGACCGCAGCGCTCTGCGCCGGCGGCGGGCGCCGGAATCTGTCCCGGCCGTGGGCGAATCCGCCTGCGCAACCCTCTCCTGATCGCGCCGCCGCGGGTCGGCGGCCGCTAGGCGGTGGTCGAAGCGATGGAGCCCTGGCGGTAGGGCGCAGCGGCGGGCGCGGCCGTCGAGGGCGCAGCGGGCATGGCGTCCAGGGCCGCCCTCGCGGCCTCCGAGAGGCGGACCTCGTCCTGCGGCGCAGCGCGGCCGAAGACCTGGAACACCGCCTGGGTCCATTCGGGCGAGTTGTTGTCGCTGCGCATGGAGAGGCGCAGCGCAGCGGCGAACTTCGGGTCGGCCGCGGCCCTGGCCTGGGCGGCCTTCTGGTCCAGGGCGCCGTTCGCGCCGACGACGCCCGCGTCCTTCATGAAGGCCACCACCCGGGCCTGGGCGTCCATGTTCGCACGCCAGGCCGAGGGGTCCGCGTAGGGCTTGGTCCCGTTGCGGTCGGCGACGTTGATGGTCGTCCTGAACAGGAGGTCCCGGTCCGACGCCGACAGGTCGTCGAAGCGGGCGGCCACCGCCTCCAGCGCGGCGCCCGGGCCTCCGGCCTGCCGCGCGGCGTTCATCGCCTGGACGAAGTCACGACCCAGGTCCTGGGCGCGCCGGCCGATGTCGCTGTCGTAGGTGGCCCGGTCCAGGACCTTGCGGCGGTCGGGATCGATGCCCGCCAGGTCGCCACGCGCGGACATCGCCTGCAGCGCCTGGTAGGCCTCGACGCGCTGGGCCTCCGCGGTCCTGCCGCTGGTGTCGTTCACCGCCGCCGACAGCCGGTCGAACTCCGCCATACGCGTCGCATAGTCCGCAGACGTGACGCCGCCCGTCGCCCGCACGGGGGTGACGGGGATCGGATAGGCGGCGCTGGCGACAGTCGTGACGTACATTCGGGCCGTGGCGGACCTCGCAGTTGGACGGCATCCTTGCCCGCGAAGGCCTAAGGAAATCCTGCGAAGCGCCGGCGACGTCCGGCGGATTACGAAGGTTTAATCGGCCGGGCCGCATCCGCTGAATTCGCCAGCAGCCTCTTAGGGTTGAGCGCGGTTCGCGCGGCGACCCCGGCCCTGCCTTACGGCGATGTAACTGGCCTACCGAGACCGCCGCGCCGACACCCACGCTCGATGTGAGGGCGGTTCGTCACGATGTCTCTGGCGCTTGCAACTCTGCTGTACGAATGGCGCCGGTACACGGCCGCCATGGTGGCGCTCGCGGTGGCGGGGCTGCTGATCCTGGCGCAGGTGGGCATGTTCACCGGCATCGTGCGGGGCGTCACCGCCACGCTCGACCGCAGCCGCGCCGACATCATCATCATGCCGCCGAAGATGGAGAGCCTGATCAACTCGGGCGGCGGCTCCCTGCCCCAACGGCTCCAGCCGCAGCTCTACATGCATCCCGAAGTGGTCGAGGTGGCCGCCTGGGACATCGAGGGCGGGCGCTGGGTCAACCGGCCCAAGGACGGCAAGAAGGCCGTCACCACCTTCGTCGACGTCAACATGGTCGACACCCGCCCCGGGGCCGTGACCCTGCCGGTGGACTTCAGCGAGGAGACGCGCCGCGCGCTGATGGAGCCCTACGCGGTCGCCATCGACGAGAGCCAGCTCGGCCGCCTGGGCGTGAAGCTGGGCGACGAGGCCTCGCTGAACGGCAAGACCGTCCGGGTCCGGGCGATCCTCACCGGCTATCCGAACATCAACAACGCCTCGATCACCGTCTCGCGCGACACCCTGCGCCTGCTGGGGATGGTCCAGAAGAACGGCAAGACCGGCCCGCTGATGGTGCGCTTGGCCGACGCCGCGCGGGCGGACATCGTCCGCGACCAGCTGAACCGCGACGCCAAGGGGGCCTACCGCGCCTGGACGCGCGCCGAGCTCGCCGAGGCCAACGAGGGGGCCCTCCTGAAGGAGCAGATCATCGGCCTGTTCCTGTCGTTCAGCGTCGTCATCGGTTTCGCCATCGGCTGCGCGATCACCTCGATGACCCTGCGCGGGGCCATCCTCTCGAGCATCAAGGAGTTCGCGAGCCTTCGGGCGCTGGGCGTGCCGATGAGCGCGCTGCGCGGCATCGTGTTCGAGCTCTCGCTCTGGGTCGGGGTCGCGGGCCTCGCCTTCACAGCCCTGCTCACGGTCGGCGTCTACCTGCTGGCGCAGAGCGGCGGCGTGCCTATGGGCTTCCCGCTGGCCTGGGACATCGGCGTGGCCGTGCTCCTCCTCTTCATCGCCGGCGCCTCGGGGCTCTTTTCCCTGGGCGTCCTCAAGAAAAGCCAGCCCGCGGATCTCCTGCGATGAACACCAACAAAGCGGCCATCACGGCGCAGGGCCTCTACAAGCGCTTCAAGACCGGCCGCACCCACATCGAGGTGCTCAAGCGGGTCGACTTCGACGCGCTGCACGGCGACGTCACCATGGTCATGGGCCCCTCGGGGTCGGGCAAGTCCACCCTGGTGGCCGCGCTGTCGGGCCTGCTGAAGCCGGACGACGGCGGGGTCGTCGGCATGGGCCAGGACCTCTGGAGCCTCAAGCCCACGGCCCTCGACCGCTTCCGGCTGGACCACTGCGGCTTCATCTTCCAGGGCTTCAACCTGTTCTCGGCCCTGACCGCGGTGCAGCAGGTCGAGATCATCCTGAAGTACAAGGGCGTGCCCCGGCGGCAGGCCCGCGACCGCGCCGCCCAGGCCCTCGCCGAGGTGGGGCTGGGAAGCCGGCTGCACCAGCGGCCGTCCGAGCTGTCCGGCGGCGAGAAGCAGCGCGTGGCCATCGCCCGCGCGCTCGCCAAGGACCCGCAGCTGATCTTCGCCGACGAGCCCACCAGCGCGCTGGACGGCGAGAACGGCCAGGTGGTGATCCGGCTGCTCCACCGCGCGGCCAAGCAGCACGGCGCCGCCGTGATCTGCGTCACCCACGACCCACGCCTCGAGACCTATGCGGACCGCGTCATCCATCTCGAGGACGGCCGGATCCTCAGCGACCGGCGCACCGAACACGCGGCCAACGTCTCCGGCGCCGCCCACCGACAACCCGCGCTCGTTGGAGCCTGAACCCCATGCCCGCCTTCTTCCGCAAACGCCTCGTCTGGATCGTCCTCGCGATCGTCGCCCTCGCCGGCGGCGGCGGCCTGTTCCTGCAGAGCCAGGCCAAGGCCAGGAAGGCCGAAACCGCCAAGGCGGCGGCCAGCGTCAAGCCCAGCCCATATGCCGCCATCGCCAACGGCAAGGCCGACGTCGAGGGCGGGATCATCCAGGTCGCCGCCCGCCGCGCCGGGGTCGTCCGCGACGTGCTCGTGCAGGAAGGCGACGACGTGAAGGCGGGCCAGGTCCTCGCCCGTCTCGAGGACGACGAGCCCCGCCTCGCCGCCCAGCGGGCCCAGGCCGAGGTCCGCCAGGCGCGCGCCGCGCTCGCGCTGCTGGACGTCCAGCGCTCGGCCGCCCAGCGCGAGTTGCGCCGCCTGGAGGGGCTGGCCCCCTCGAACTTCGTCGCCGCCCAGAAGCTCGACCAGGCCCGCGACGGCGTGCGCGAGGCCGAGGCGCGGATCATGGCCCAGCAGGCGGTCGTGGCCACCACCGAGGCGCGCCTCAACGAGGCCCGCTACGACCAGGAACTCTCGATCATCCGCGCGCCCGCCGACGGCCGGATCGTGCGCCGCTATGCCAACCCCGGCGCCGGCGCCTCGACGCTGAACGTGTCCAACATGTTCGACCTGGAGCCCAACGCCGGCCGCATCGTCCGCGCCGAGATCGCCGAGGGCGCCCTGCCCTTCGTCGAGATCGGCCAGCGCGTGCAGATGTCGCCCGAGGCCGACCCCACCAGGACCTTCCCCGGCAAGGTCCTGCGCCGCGCCGCGGTCTTCGGCGCCCGCAAGCTGCAGTCCGACGATCCGACCGAGCGCACCGACGACCGCGTGGTCGAGGTGGTCGTCGACTCCTCGGGCGCCCCGTTCCTGATCGGCCAGCGCGTCCTCGTGAAGTTCGTCCGCGCCCAGCAAGCTGAAGTCCCCGCCCGCCCCGCCGGCTGACGCCGCACCCCGCTCCTCCCCCGTCCCAACGGGGGGGGTGGACCGGCGCCCCGCGCCGGGACGGAGGGGGCGCACCCCCTCCGCCGCGTCAGCTTGACGCCATCCCTCGCCGCCCGCACAACGCGCGCCGAATTTCGAACACCTGCTCCAGAGGGGATCTGAGATGGCGGACATCCGCTTCGACGGCAAAGTTGCGATCGTGACCGGCGCGGGCGGCGGGCTTGGCCGACAGCACGCACTGGAGCTGGCCCGGCGCGGCGCCAAGGTCGTGGTCAACGACCTGGGCGGCTCCGTGGACGGCTCGGGCGGCGGCTCGGACGCGGCCAACAAGGTGGTCGAGGAGATCAAGGCCGCTGGCGGCGAGGCGATCGCGAACGGCTCGTCGGTCACCGACGACGCCGGCGTGGCCCGGATGGTCAAGGACGCCATGGACGCCTGGGGCCGCATCGACATCCTGGTCGCCAATGCCGGCATCCTGCGCGACAAGACCTTCGCCAAGATGGAGATCGCCGACTTCCAGGTGGTGGTCGACGTGCACCTGATGGGCACGGTAAAGCCGGCCAAGGCGGTCTGGGAGATCATGCGCGCCCAGAACTATGGGCGCATCGTGGTGACCACGTCCTCGACGGGCCTCTACGGCAACTTCGGCCAGGCGAACTACGGCGCCGCCAAGCTGGGCCTGATCGGCTTCATGAACACGCTGAAGCTCGAGGGCCAGAAGAACAACATCCACGTCAACGCCATCAGCCCGGTCGCCGCCACGCGGATGACCGAGAACCTGATGCCGCCCGAGACGCTGGCGCTGCTCAAGCCCGAGTACGTGACGCCGGGCGTGGTGTTCCTGTGCTCGGAGGAGGCCCCCACCGGCGCCATCCTGACCGCCGGCGCCGGCGCCTTCGCCCTGTCGCGCATCGTCGAGACCGAGGGCGTGGCCATCGGGCCGGGCGCCACCGTCGAGCAGGTCCGCGACAACTGGGCCAGGATCGCCGACCCGGAAGGCCAGCGCGCCTACCTCAACGGCGGCGAACAGGGCGCGAAGTTCTTCCGCAAGCTGCAGGGCGGCTGACCGGCCGCCGCGAGGACGGCGGCGCCCCGGCGCCGCCGATGACTCAATTGGTCGGCCCTGTGGGCAACGCTACGCATGACCATCCGCTAGGCGAGGTAACCAACTTCGTATCCTCGTCGAGAGCGCTGAGCGATCGAGCTGTCGCAAGGAGAGCGCGCAATCGCGCATCGTCACGCTCTGTCGCTCTTGCTTCCAATGCCACGTTGAGCATCTCGGTGCGCAGTGTTTGCGTGATCTCAACCGGACACCTGTCACCAACACCGTCGTATGAAGGGAGTGGAAAGGTCAGTCGCCCGGCCCAATCCGACAACACGACTCTGCCATTAGCTCGGCGGATGTTCGTACAGTGAGCGCCAGCGTAGAGTAAGAGCGTAAGCGGGCGATCCTCATCGGCATGCCAACGGATGCTGCCGGAAGGGGTATCTTCGCACCAGTCCCAAGTCAGGCCCTCCAGCGGCGAAAACCGGGCGTCAACGCCGTGCGGCACCCCGTCGGGGCGTGGCCATTGCTGGAGCAGTAGATCAATCGCCAAGGCTGCACACAGCAACAGAACCGCCGCCGCCACAACGATGCGAAGAGTCCCTCCGCTCGAACTCATCAACACCCTCTCGGCCCAGTAGCGTTCTTGTTAGCCGCCTCGGATCCGATAACTCACGTATACTCGTCGATCCCGTCAGCAGATGGAGCTGCCCGTTCGAGCTTGCCTGGCCGCCACTCTCAGGGTCGGCGTCGAAGGTAATTCCGAACGAAGGCAGTTGTCAGAATCACCATTAGACATACGAACCCAAAGAATGCCCACGAAGAACGCGGGAAGCCAACTCCAAACAACCCAACAAATAGAGCAGAATTAGTTGCTATCACAACTAGAAGCGCGATTAGATCAGATCTCAGTATATCAAACTTGGACATCAATATTGCTCGCATGCCTTTAGGATTTCTACCACTGCTTCTAAAGCCTTTACATTCTCCTCGGATCTTACTTCGGCTTAGATTTCAGCTTCCGGATTTTGCGAAGGTGCGTCGCTAGCCCCACTTGCACACCGGAAGCGCCTAGAAAAACGACACTTGTGATGCCAAATATTGAAGCCCTCCTCAAAGGCACCACTTCTCCGTGCATTGTTAATGGGCCGAGAACAGGGATCCAACAGAATATGGCCGAAATCAATGTTGTCGAAGCGCCGATCCACAAATTAACCTCGGCAACTTGAGACAATATTATGTTTCTCTTGCGCAACTGCAAATCACCTGTTCAAGAAAGCAAAAGTTACTGTTCCTGTGAATGTTGCATCTGCGCCTGAATGAAGGCCAACGCCCACACCGAATCGACGAGATAACTCCGGATACACCGTGCCTTGAGAAGGAAATAACTATCCCGCCACGTTACCAGTGGGACCCGCGCCCCCGTTACTACTACGAACCCTGTAACTTATCCTTGCCGTTGCGGCGCGCCATCCGCAACACCGAAATCGGTGCGGCTGTTGCAGTCGCTGCCGCTCCGACGCCAACGGCGCCTGTCGCAGAAACTTCCAGAAACGAGTCGTAGATGAAGGTGCGCGTCCCGTCGGAGGTCAGATTCCCGTTGGAGTCGTAGCCGGACGCCGCCGCGATGGCCGCGTCGCGATTGAGCTGGTCATGCGCGTCGTTGATCGTCGTCGTCGGCTGTCCGCTCCAGACGTACTGCTCCGACTTCTGCTCGTTCGCGACGAGCTGACCCGCGGGATTTGTAGCCGAAGAACTGGTACGCCCGCCGCGCTCCCTTTCAGCGATGTAACCCGAATCCGCTTGCGGGCGCGCCCGGGCTCAAGCCTAACTCGCGGACCGAGCGCCCGACGAAAGAGGCGCGTCGTTCAAGGGGAGCAAGGTCAGGTGTCGACTTCAGGATCAGGCGCAGCGGGCGGGCCTCTTTCCTTCGCCCGCGTGATGGTGTTCGCCAGCGCGTCGATCCCCATCGGCGCCCTGGTCCTGGCCGCCACGGTCCACCTGCCGCGCTACTTCGCCTCCGAGCTCGGCCTGTCGCTCGCCGTCGTCGGCACCGTCTTCGCCCTGGTCCGCTTCGTCGACATCCCCATCGACACCGCCATGGGCCTCGCCATGGACCGTACGCGCACCCGGTTCGGCCGCTACCGGGTCTGGATGGCGGCGGGCGCGCCCGTCCTGATGCTCGGCTTCTACATGCTGCTGTCGTCGAACCCGGGCGTCGGCGCGCTCTACCTCGGCGTCTGGCTCCTGATCATGTACCTCGGTTATTCGGGGGTGTTCCTGTCGCACCTGGCCTGGGCCGGCCGCCTCGCCTCCACCTACAAGGAGCGCTCCCGCGTCTTCGGGGCCTTCACGGCGCTGGGCGTCGTCGGCTCCATGGCCGTGCTGCTGATCCCGATCTTCATGAGCCAGCAGGGCTACAGCGACGCCGAGGGCGTCCGCGCCATGATCTGGTTCATCATCGGCAGCGCCGCGGTCACCTGCCTGCTCGTGGTGCTGACCTCCCCCGAGCGGATCGCCCAGGACCATCCCGGCCACTTCACGCTCAAGGACTACGCCCAGCTGCTCACGCGCGGCAACGTGGTCCGGCTCCTGGCCGCCGACCTCCTGGTCACCCTGGGCCCCGGCTGGATGGCGGCCCTCTACCTCTTCTACTTCAAGGACAGCCGCGGCTTCGACACCGCCGCCGCCAACCTGCTGCTGCTGATCTACGTGGCGGCGGGCTTCGTGGGCGCGCCGTTCGCGGCCTGGCTGGCCAACCGGCTCAGCAAGCACGTGGCCTTCCTGCTCGCCACCACCGCCTACTCGGTGGGCCTCATGGCCCTGCCCTTCCTGCCCAAGGGGAACTTCGCCGTCTTCGCGCCCCTGATGTTCGCCGTCGGCGCGATGGCGGCCGGCTTCACCGTCATGATCCGCGCGATCTGCGCCGACATCGCCGACGAGCTGAGGCTCGACAGCGGGCGCGAGTGGATGGGACTGATGTACGCCGGCATCACCGCCACCTCGAAGCTGGCCTCGGCCGCCGCCATCTTCCTGACCTTCAACGTGCTCGCGCTGGTCGGCTACAAGGTGGGGATCAACGTCTCCAACACGCCCGAGGCCATCCTGGGGCTGGAGCTCGCCTACATCATCGGCCCCATCGTCTTCGTCATGGCCGCCGGCGCCTGCTTCATCGGCTACAAACTGTCGGCCGAGCGCCACGCCGAGATCCGCCGCCAGCTGGAGCTCCGCGACGCCAGCGTGACCGACCCCGCCGCCGCCGCCGAGGCGCTCACCGGTGTCGATCTCGGCCCTGCCGGCAGCCGTCCGTCCTGAACCGCACCGCATGGCGAGCCCCATGGCCCCGGCCGGCCCGTCGCCCCAGCGCCTCTCCCTCGGCCTGTCGCTCGCGTTCGCCGCCACCAGCCTGCCGCTGAGCGCGCTGGGGATCGCGGTCTCGGTGCACCTGCCGGCCTATTTCGCCGCCAGCCTCGGGGTGGAGCTCGCGGTCGTCGGCGCCGCCTTCGCGCTGGCTCGCGCCATCGACGTGCCGATCGAGCCCGCGCTGGGCCTGGCCATGGACCGCACCACCACCCGCTGGGGCCGCTATCGGGTCTGGACCCTGCTCGGCGCGCCCTTCCTCATGGCCGGTCTGTTCCTGCTGCTGCAGGCCGACAGCTCGGTCGGCACGGGCGGCCTCGTGGCCTTCCTGCTCGTGATGTACCTGGGCTCCTCGATGCTGCTCCTGTCGCATTCGGCATGGGCCTCGACGCTGGCGGCCTCGTACAACGACCGCGCGCGCCTGTTCGGGGTGATCACGGCGGTGGGCGTCGCCGGCGCCGTGAGCGTGCTGCTGTTCCCCATCGTGATGGAGCAGCTGGGCTACACCGACGCCCAGGCGATCCGGGCGATGATCTGGTACCTGATCGCGCTGGCGCCCCTCGCGGTCCTGCTGGTGATCTGGCGCACGCCCGAACGGGTGATGCGCGATGCGCCCGGCGCCCGTTTCCGGCTGCGCGACTACGTCGAGCTGGTGTTCGACCGCAACATGTTCCGGGTGATCGTCGCCGACCTCGCGCTCGGGCTGGGCCCCGGCTGGATGGCCGCGCTCTACCTCTTCTACTCCCGCGACTACATGGGCTTCACGTCTGGTCAGGCGAACATCCTGCTGCTGATCTACATCGTCGCCGGGATCGCGGGCGCGCCCAGCCTCGCCTGGGTGGCCACCCGCATCGGCAAGCACCGGGCCGTGATCGCCTCGGCGATCCTCTACTCCCTCCTGCTGGTCAGCCTGCCGCTCCTGCCCAAGGGCGTGCTCCTGGCCTCGGCGCCGACCCTGTTCTTCACCGGCTTCTTCGCGGCGAGCTTCAACGTCCTGACCCGGGCCATGACCGCCGACGTGGCCGACGAGATGCGCCTGCGCCAGGGCAAGGAGCGCGGCGGCCTGCTCTACGCGCTGACCACGCTCACCAACAAGGTGGCCGCGGGCGTCGGGATCGCGCTCACCTTCTGGGTGCTGGGGCAGACGGGCTACGACCCGCAGCTGGGCGACAGGAACACGCCCGAGGCCGTCCGGTCGCTGATGCTGGTGTTCGTCGCGGGGCCGATCGTGTTCGTCTCGCTCGGCGCGCTCGTCCTGCTGGGCTACGGCCTCACCCCCGCGCGCGCGGCCGAGACCCGCCGCCAGTTGGACGCCCGCGAGGCCGCGATGCTGGCGGGTGCGGGCGTGGAAAGCCTCACCGGCGAAGAGGCCCCGCCGCCGCGACGCGACTGACGGCTCAGCCGCCGACCTTCCCGGCCAGCGCCAGGAACGCCTGCGCCGCCGCGCTCTCGGTGGTTTGCGCCACCAGCGGCTTGCCCAGGTCGCAGGCCTCGCGCAACGCCACCTCGATCGGGATCTCCGCCAGCAGCGGCACGCCCAGGCGCTCGGCCTCGGCCTTCGCCCCGCCCGTGCCGAAGATCGGCGCCCGCACCCCCGAGGAGTCGACGAAGTAGGCCATGTTCTCCACCACGCCCAGGATCGGCGCGCCGGTCCGGTCGAACATCGCCGCCGCCCGCCGCGCGTCGATCAGGGCGATCTCCTGCGGCGTGGAGACGATCACCACGCCGTCCATCTTCAGCTTCTGGACCAAGGTCAGCTGGATGTCCCCGGTGCCGGGCGGCAGGTCGATCACCAGCACGTCCAGCGGCTCCGCCTCGCTCCCCCAGTTGGAGTTCAGGAGGGTCCGGAGCGCCGACGAGGCCATCGGCCCGCGCCAGATGTTGGCCGTGCCGGGCTCGACGATGAAGCCGATGGACATCACCTTGATGCCGTGGGCCTCCATCGGGTTCAGGCGCTTCTCCTCGTCGAAGGTGGGATCGCCGTCGATTCCCAGCATGGTCGGCGCCGAGGGGCCGTAGATGTCGGCGTCCAGCAGCCCCACGCGCTTGCCCAGGCGCGCCAGGGCGGCGGCCAGGTTGACCGAGACCGTGGACTTGCCGACCCCGCCCTTCCCGGACGCCACGGCGATCACCCGCTTCACGTGGGGCGGCTTGACCGCGTCGACCATCGGGTGGAGCTGCGCCTGCGGGTCTTCGGCCACGCGGGCCCGGGGTCGCGGGGCCTCCGCGCCCGCCGCGGGCGCCCGGCGCGGCGACACGCGCAGCTGCGGCGTCGAGGGAGCCTGAAGCTCGGTCGTCAGGACCACCTGGGCGAGCTCGACGCCGTCGATCTCGGCCAGCACGCCCTCGGCCTTGTCGCGGACCGGCCGGTAGAGGTCGATGTCGGCGGGCGCGACCTCGAGCATGAACGCCGCCCGCCCGCCGCGCAGGACGAGGCCGCGCACCAGGCCCGCGCTGGTCAGGCCCTTGCCGGACTTCGGATCGATCACCCGGTCGAGGGCCTGCAGGATGGCGGTCCGATCGGGGCCTGGAGGTTCGCTCATGCCGCCCTGGTCTTGCTATCGAGTGGGTGGGGGCCCCATATCCGGCTGACAGCGTCGGTTTACAAGCCCGCAGGGGGCGGAACTGCCGTCGGAGAGTTGAGACCCGCTTTGAGCACGCGCGCCGGCTGATGCCCTGGAACGACAACGCCAACCCGGGGCCATGGGGTTCCCCGAACAACAACGATGACCGCAGGGACGGCCCCCGCCGCCCCCAGGGCGGCGGGCCGCGCCGGCCGGGCGGGCCTGATTTCAACCGCGGCTTCGAGCAGCTGAACGAGCGCCTGCGCGGCATGTTCGGGGGCGACGGCGGTCCGCCGAATCGCCGGCTGCTGTCCCTCATCGGCGGCGGCATCGTCGCCGTCTGGGTGGCCTCGGGCTTCTACCTGGTGCAGCCGAACGAGCAGGCGGTGGTGCTCACCTTCGGCTCCTACTCGCGCATCGAGAGCCCCGGTCCGCGCTACCACCTGCCGTTCCCCATCGAGCGGGTGGAGAAGGTGCCGGTCACCAGCCTCAAGCGCACCGATGTCGGCGGCGCCGCGTCGGCCGGCGGCGAAGCCGCCGCCGAGAGCCTGATGCTGACCGGCGACGAACAGATCGTGGACGTGGACTTCAGCGTCACCTGGCGCATCGCCGACCCGGCCCGCTACCTCTTCGCCACCCGCGATCCGGAGGCCGCCGTGAAGGCCGTGGCCGAGAGCGCCATGCGCGAGGTCGTGGGCCGCACCGAGCTGCAGCCCATCATCTCCACCGGCCGCGGCCAGGTTCAGCGCCAGACGGCCGAGGTCATGCAACGCGCGCTCGACGGCTGGGGCGCCGGCATCAGCATCGTCGAGGTCCAGATCCGGGCCGCCAATCCGCCCCCCGAGGTGGTGGCCGCGTTCCGCGACGTTCAGAGCGCCGAGCAGGACGCCGACTCCGCGGTGAACGAGGCCAACACCTACCGCAACCGGGTCGTGAACGAGGCCAAGGGCGACGCCGCCCGCATCACCCAGGCCGCCATGGGCTATCGCGAGCAGGCCGTGCGCGAGGCGCAGGGCGAGGCCGCCCGGTTCAACCAGATCTACACGGAGTACCGGCGCGCGCCCGGCGTCACTCGTGACCGGCTGTACATCGAGAGCATGCAGCGCATCCTGCAATCGTCGAACAAGGTGGTCATCGACGCCAAGGGCGCGACGGCGCCCATCATCCTGCCTCCGGACGTGTTCCGCCCGCGCGACGCCGCCGTCGCCCCGGCGCCGCAGCCGCAACCGCCCGCGCCCGCCGCGGCCACGACCGGGAGGAGCGGCCAATGACCCTTTCGACGCGCCAGATCGCCTACGTCCTTCTGGGGCTGGCGGCGCTCTTCCTGATCACCAACGCCTTCTTCGTCGTCGACCAGCGCCAGCAGGTGATCCTGGTCCGGCTGGGCGATCCCGTGGGCGTGATCAATCCGCCGGGCCGCGACCAGGCGGGCCTTCACATGAAGGTGCCGCTGATCGACGACGCCATCCGGCTCGACCGTCGCAACATCGCCATCGAGGCCGACCAGGAGGAGATCATCACCGCCGGCCAGCAGCGCCTCGTGGTGGACGCCTTCCTGCGCTACCGCATCTCGGACCCGGAACAGTTCTACCGCACCCTGCGCGACGAGCAGACGGCCCGCGACCGCATCGAGCGGCTGCTCAACTCGTCGCTGCGCCAGGTGCTGGGCTCGGCCACCTCGACCGACATCATCTCCGGCCGCCGCGCGCAGCTCATGCAGCAGGCGCGGGCCGACATGGCGCGCCGGGCCCAGGCGTCGCGCCTGGGCATCCAGGTGATCGACGTGCGCATCAAGCGCGCCGACCTGCCGAGCCAGAACCGCGACTTCGTGTTCCGCCGCATGTCGACGTCCCGCCAGCAGGAGGCCGCCCAGCTCCGCGCCCAGGGCGAACAGCGCAAGCGCGAGATCATCGCCGAGGCCGACAAGGAGGTCGCGATCACGCTGGCCACCGCGCGCGAGCAGCAGGGCCAGATCATGGGCGAGGGCGACGCCCTGCGGACCCGCATCTTCGCCCAGAGCTTCGGGCGCGACCCGTCGTTCGCGGCGTTCTTCCGCTCGATGCAGGCCTACGAGCGCAGCTTCGCCGACGGCCAGACCACCCTGGTGCTCTCGCCCGACAGCGCGTTCTTCCGCTACTTCGAGCGCGGTCCGACCGGCGGGGCGGCGACGCGCCGCTAGCGGCTAAAACGCCCGCCAAGCGTGGCCTTGGAATGGCTTGACGTGATATTCCCGGCGCGCAACAACTGCGCCTTACAGGCGTAAACTGCCGGAGGGTCACGATGCCAAGGCTCGCGTGGATGGCGACGGCGCTGGTCGTGGCCGCGGCGCCCGCCGTGGCGCAGCCGCGCAGCTACCTGATGCAGCCGGTCCCGCTGGCGGACCTGGACGTGGCCAGCAAGTCCGGCGAGCGGGCCATGACGCGCCGCCTCGCCGCCGCGAGCCGCGAACTCTGCGCCCACATCCGCTCGCCGCTGTTCCCGGGCGCGGAGGGACGCGCCTACAAGTGCCGCCGCGACGCCGTCGCCGCCGCCCGAGCCCGCCTGACCCCCCACGCCTGACGGCCGCGCGGCCCCGGACCGAGCGCTACCCGGCGAGCCAGTCCCGCACCTCGTGCAGGTCGCGGGCGATGCGCACGCACAGGGTCTCCATCTCCTCGGTCGGGTCCAGCATGTCGGGAACCATGACCGTCATCATGCCCGCCGCGGAGGCCGCGCGGACGCCGTTGTGGCTGTCCTCGAGCGCGAGGCAGTCCGCCGGATCGACCCCCAGCGCGTCGGCCGCCTTCAGGAAGGGCTCCGGGTGCGGCTTGCTGCGCGTCTGGACGTCGCGGGTGATCAGCGCGTGGAACCGGTCGACGATGCTGTGCGGGCCAAGGCTCATCTCGACGGCCTGCAGGCTGGACGAGGTGGCGATGGCGCGGGGCAGCCCCAGTCCGTCCAGGGCGTCGAGGATCTCCAAGACCCCCGTCTTCAGGGCGATGCCCGCCGCCAGTTCCTCCCGGAAGTGCGCGCTGACCGTCGCCGACCAGGCCGCCAGGTCGAAGCCGTCCCCGAAGTGATCCAGCAGGATCAGGTCGCTGGCGGCATGGGTCAGGCCGACCATGCGCTGGAAGGTGGCGAACGGCATCTCCGAGCCGATCCCGCCGGCCGCGCGCTGCATGGCGCGGAACACCACCGTCTCGGTGTCGACAAGCAGGCCGTCCATGTCGAACACGACGGCTTTCACGGGGCGCGGCAGGACCATGGGCGCGCGATAGCCCACTCCGCCGCGTCAGGGAACGCCCCTGCCCGCCGCCGGGTCAGTCGGTCGCGAACTCGTCGTCCCGGTAGCCCTGGAAGTAGAGCAGCGCGGTGAGGTCCGCGTGGTCCACCTTGGCGTGCGCCTGCGCCGCGACGATGGGCTTGGCGCGGTAGGCGACGCCCAGTCCGGCCGCCTGGATCATCGCCAGGTCGTTCGCGCCGTCGCCCACCGCCAGCGAGGCCGACAGCGGGACGCCCAGGGCCGCCGCCTCGTCCTGCAGCGCGGCCAGCTTGGCCTCCTTGCCCAGGATCGGCTCGCCCACCTCGCCGGTCAGCGCGCCGCTGGCCTCGATCAGCGTGTTCGCCCGGTTGAGGTGGAAGCCGGCCGCCTCGGCCACCCGGCTCGTGAAGAAGGTGAAGCCGCCCGACACCAGCGCGCAGCGGGCGCCGTGCGCCGCCATGGTGCGCACCAGCGTCCGGGCGCCGGGATTGAGGCGCACGCGCTCGTCGTAGGCCTGCTGCAGCGCGCGGGTCGAAAGGCCCTTCAGCATGCCGACGCGCTCGCGCAGAGCCCCCTCGAACTGCAGTTCGCCCCGCATGGCGCGTTCGGTGATGGCGCTGATCTCGGCCTTGAGGCCGGCGAAGTCGGCAAGCTCGTCGAGGCACTCGACGTTGATGATGGTGGAATCCATGTCGGCCACCAGGAGGCGCTTGCGGCGGCCGGCGGCCGGCTGCACGCAGGCGTCCACAGGCAGGCCGTCCAGTTCGGTGGCGACCACCGCCTCGGCGGCCGCGGCCTCGGCGATCAGGGGAAGGTCGTACGCGCCCAGGCCCAGGGGCTTCGGCGCCTTGACGCCCGCGCCCGCGGCTGCGAGCGCTTGCCGGGCGCGTTCGGCGGCGGCCTGCGCGGCGGCGGCGTCGGGGCTGACGAGGGTGAGCACGAGTTCCATGACCGGCCGCATCTGGCTGATCGCCGGGCCCACCGCAAGCGGCAAGTCGGCCCTGGCCCTGACCCTGGCCGAGCGGGCGGGCGGCGAGATCGTCAACGCCGACTCGATGCAGCTCTACGCCGGCCTGCAGGTCCTGACGGCCGGACCGGCGCCCGACGACCTCGCGCGGGCGCCGCACCATCTCTTCGGGACGGTCGACCCCGCCGACGGCTGGTCCGTGGGCCGCTGGCTGCGGGCCTGCCTCGAGACGCTCGAGGGGATCTCGGCGCGCGGGCGCGACGCGATCGTGGTCGGCGGGACGGGGCTCTACTTCCGGGCCCTCACGAAGGGCCTGGCCGAGACGCCCGACATCCCCGACGGCGTGCGCGGGGCGGCGGAGGCCGACTACGCCGCCCTGGGCGAGGCCGAGTTCCGCGGCCGCCTGGCCACGGCCGACCCCGCGGCGGCGGCGCGCATCGCGCCGGGAGACCGCCAACGCCTCGTGCGCGCCTGGGAGGTCTTCGCCGCCACCGGCCGGGCCCTGACCGACTGGCAGGCGGCCGGCGAGCCCGCGCTGGCGCCGGGGCGCTGGCGCGCGCTCGCCCTGGAGCCGCCGCGCGCCGCGCTCTACGCCCGCTGCGACACCCGGCTGCACGCCATGGCGGCCGCGGGCGCGCTGGACGAGGTGCGCGCGCTTGTCGCCCGCGGCCTCGACCCTCGCCTGCCCGCGATGAAGGCCGTGGGCGTGCGCGAGCTGGCGGCGCATCTGGCGGGCGAGACCAGCCTCGAGGCGGCGATCGCCGCGGCCCAGCAGGAGACCCGCCGCTACGCCAAGCGCCAGATGACCTGGATGCGGGGGCAGATGGCCGACTGGCCCCGCATCCATGCGCTCGAGGCGGCGGAACAGTGGAGGCAGTTTCTTGCCCTAGAACCGGCCTTGACGCCCTAGGCGCGGCATGCGACACGCCCAATCCGAACTTTCGCGGGAATTCTCGTGCGCACCATCCTCGTACTCGTAAGGCGACCGTAGCGGACTGACCTCGTCGTCAGGACCGTCCGGTCGCTTGCCCAGGCCCCATCGAGGGCCTTTTTTATTACCCTGAACCAGGCCTGCCTCATGACCGCCCATCAGACGATCGAAGCCGAAACCACCACCATGTCCGGCGCCGAGATGGTCGTGCGCGCCCTCATCGACCAGGGCGTGGAAGTGCTCTTCGGCTACCCGGGCGGCGCGGTGCTGCCCATCTACGACGCCCTCTTCGCCGAGCCGCGCCTGCAGCACGTCCTTGTGCGTCACGAGCAGGGCGCGACCCACGCCGCCGAGGGCTACGCGCGCTCCACCGGCAAGCCCGGCGTCGTCCTGGTCACCTCGGGCCCCGGCGCCACAAACGCCGTCACCGGGATCGTGGACGCGCTGATGGACTCCATCCCGATGGTCGTCATCACCGGACAGGTCGCGACCCACCTGATCGGCACCGACGCGTTCCAGGAGTGCGACACGATCGGGATCACCCGGCCCTGCACCAAGCACAACTACCTGGTGAAGGACATCGCCGACCTGCCGCGCATCCTGCACGAGGCCTTCCACATCGCCACCTCGGGCCGGCCGGGCCCGGTGGTCATCGACGTGCCCAAGGACGTGCAGTTCGCCAAGGGGACCTACCAGGGCCCGACCGAGGTCAAGCACAGCCACAACTACGCCCCGCGCGTGAAGGGCGACGCCGGCCGGATCGCCGAGGCCGTGGCCCTGCTCGCCAAGGCGAAGAAGCCGATCCTCTACACCGGCGGCGGCGTCATCAACGCCGGCCCCAAGGCCTCGCTGCTGCTGCGCGAACTGGCCGAGCTGACCGGCGCGCCGGTCACCTCCACCCTGATGGGCCTGGGCGCCTTCCCGGCGTCCTCGCCGCAGTGGCTGGGCATGGTGGGCATGCACGGCAGCTTCGAGGCCAACAACGCCATGCACGACTGCGACGTCATGGTCGCGGTCGGCGCGCGCTTCGACGACCGGGTGACGGGGCGGCTCGACGCCTTCGCGCCGACCTCGAAGAAGATCCACATCGACATCGACGCCAGCTCGATCGGCAAGAACGTGCGCGCCGACGTGGGCATCGTGGGCGACGCCGCCAGCGTGCTGGAGGACCTGGTCGCCGCCTGGAAGAGCCGCCGCCTTTCGATGGACGCGGCGGCGCTCAAGGCCTGGTGGGCCGAGATCGACGCCTGGCGGGCGCGCCAGTCGTTCCGCTATCGGCCGGACGCGAAGCTGATCAAGCCGCAGCTCGCGATCGAGCGGCTCTACGCCGCGACCAAGGACCTCGACACCTACATCACCACCGAGGTCGGCCAGCACCAGATGTGGGCCGCCCAGTTCTACCACTTCGACCAGCCGAACCGCTGGATGACCTCGGGCGGCCTGGGGACCATGGGCTACGGCCTGCCGGCGGCCGTCGGCGTGCAGATGGCGCATCCGGACAGCCTGGTCATCGACATCGCCGGCGACGCCTCGGTGCTGATGACCATGCAGGAGATGTCGACGGCGGTTCAGTACGACCTGCCGATCAAGATCTTCATCCTGAACAACGAGTGGATGGGCATGGTGCGCCAGTGGCAGCAGCTGCTGCACGGGGAGCGCTACAGCCACTCGTACTCGGCCTCCCTGCCCGATTTCGTGAAGCTGGCGGAAGCCTACGGCGGCGTGGGCATCCGGGCCGAGCACCCGGACGAGCTGGACGACGCCATCGCCGAGATGATCTCGGTGCGGAAGCCGGTGCTGTTCGACTGCCGGGTCACGAAGGAAGAGAACTGCTTCCCGATGATCCCGTCCGGCAAGGCGCACAACGAGATGATCATGGCCGAGGAGGCCCGCGACCTGGGCTCGATCATCGACGACGCGGGCAAGCGGCTGGTCTAGGGGTGCTCAGCCGTGCAGCCGAATGGCGCGGCGATTTCGTCAGCTAGAGCGGGTACTCATGACGCCCGCTGAGGTCCGTTCGCCGCCGGGTGACCCTTGCGCCCCAAGCTCCGTCATCCCGGGCGCAGCGCTCGCCAGAGCGCGAAGACCCGGGACCCAGCCGCACAGCCCTCAACGCGCCGCCTACGACTGCATCCACGACAGCGGCCCCTCGGGCGCCTCGAACCACGCGTCGGACAGGTCGCGCCAGTCCGGGTTCTGGGCCTCGATCAGTTGCAGCTTCCAGTCCCGTCGCCAGCGCTTGATCTGCTTCTCGCGCCGGATCGCCTCGCCCATCACCGCATGGACCTCGTACCAGACGAGCCGCCTGCAGCCGTACGTCTTGGAGAAGCCTTCGAAAGTCCCGAGCTTGTGCTGCCGGATGCGGGTGACGAGGGTGCTGGTCACGCCGGTGTAGAGCGTCCCGTTGCGCCCGCTCGCCAGGATGTAGACCGCGATGAGGGGGTCTCGGCCGACCATCGCTGCAGGTTAGGTCGAGGCCGCGTGCGTGTCGCCTTTCCCGGCGCAGCTTGCCGCGCGCAGGGGCTGGGTCCCGGGTCTCCGCGCTCTGGCGAGCGCTCCGCCCGGGATGACGGGGGGATGGAGTGCTGCGCGCGCAACCTACCCCTCGCACAGCGTCCGCTGACCGGTGATGCCGCGAAGGCCGGCTGTCGGTGCTCGCGTCAGAGAGCGCTTTCGACCCGTTGCGGACGGCTGGAACATCGTGAGGCCTCCTCTCCCAAGCGCGGCAGCGCTGTGGGAGAGGCCGGGAGAGGGCGGCGCGGTCGGACGGGCCGAAGACGCCGCGTGGGACCCGGTCGCAGGTCAGGGGCGGAA
>NZ_JAEUMN010000119.1 GCF_016793225.1 Phenylobacterium sp. | reverse complement strand
GCGCCTGTCGCGAGTCCGACCCCAGCCGACGTGGGCGTCACATCGAGCGGCGTCGAGCGGGATCAGGCGCTTTCCGCCCCTGACCTGCGACCGGGTCCCACGCGGCGTCTTCGGCCCGTCCAGCCGCGCCGCCCTCTCCCGGCCTCTCCCACAGCGCTGCCGCGCTTGGGAGAGGAGTCCTCACGATTTTCCAGCCGTCCGCAACGGGTCGAAAGCGGCCTGCCGCTGCCGGCCGCATGGCCGCGCACTGGCACTAAGCAGACGCCCTGAGCGTCAGGTAGGCGTGGATTGCGGACCTTGAGACGCACAGGCAGCTCGGGGCGCATGTCTTCGGGCATGATGTGAAAGTGATCGTGCCTCTCGCTGAGTCTTTGCAGCTGGCAGGTCCCCCCAGCGCACCAGGGGCTTGTTCGGATCGGAATCGATTAGCGCCACGCGTGCGCCGCGCTCGGCCAGGCCCAGGGCCAGCAGCAGCGCCGCCGCCGTCTTGCCCGCGCCACCCTTGGGACTGATGAAGGCGATGTTCGGCGCCCGGGAACCCCATCGTCACGGTACTGACGGTCAACAGCCGTATTGACCACGCGGACGGTTCGACCTGCCTGCCGCAACGTCAGGGCGAGCGGAAGGGCTCGGCGCCGTCTGCGGCTAGCGGGTCAGGACCACATGCATCGCGTCCTCGCTGGCTCGGCGCTCGCGAACGCGGAACCCGAGGACCGGCAGATCGATGCCGGCGAACAGCGGCTCCCCCTCGCCCAGCACCACGGGGGACACGGCGATCTGCAGCTCGTCGACCAGGCCGGCGCGCAGGTACTGGCGCACGGTCGAGACGCCGCCGCCGATCTTCACGTCGAGGCCGCCCGCGGCGGCCCGCGCCTGCGCCAGCGCCGCCTCCGGCCCCTCGGTCACGAAGATGAAGGTGGTGCCGCCCTCCATGACGAGGGGCGCGCGCGCATGGTGGGTCAGCACGAACGTCGGCGCGTGGTATGGCGGATCGGCGCCCCACCACCCCGTCCAGCTCTCGTCGGGCCACGGGCCGCGGACCGGCCCGAACATGTTGCGGCCGAGGATGAAGGCGCCGAACCCGTCCATGGCGCGATGGGCGTAGTCCTGGTCGACGCCGTCGCTGCCGCCCGGTTCGCCGATCATGTCGTGGAAGAAGCGGGTGCCGAACATCCACTGGTGCAGCGCCTCGCCGCCCCGGCCGAGCGGATGTTCGAGGCTCTGGTCGGGTCCCGCGCCGAACCCGTCGACCGAGACCGAGAACCCCGCCACCCGAACCCTGGACATCCCGCGCCTCCGCCTTCCGACCCGCTGGTCGCGGGCTTGCGCCCGGAGGACGCGCCGCAGTGCGGCCTTCCGACATCCGCCGTTCCGCGGACGACGTCGCCGCACGGAGACCCCAAGCGAGCCCGCCGGGCCCGGGCGGGGGATCACTCCCCTGCGATCAGCCCCTCCGGCGCGGCGTCGCGCTTGGCCTGCATGCGGTCGAATTCGGCCCAGACGCCTTCGCTGCCGTGCCATTGGCCGCGGGTGGCGGCCTTGGAGTACTCGGTGCTGCGCGCCTCGAAGAAGTTGGCGTGCTCGACGCCGCTCAGCATGCTCTGCAGCCAGGGGAGCGGGTTCTCCTTCACGCCGTAGACCTCGGGCAGGTTCAGCTGGCGCAGGCGCCAGTCGGCGATGAAGCGGATGTAGGCCTTGATGTCGGCGGGGGTCATGCCCGCCACGTCGCCGGCCTCGAAGGCCAGGTCGATGAACTTGTCCTCCAGGCCCACCACCGTCTTGCAGCAGTCGACGATGTCGTCGGCCACCGAGGGCGTGACGCAGCCGGTCTCCTTGTTGAAGGCGTGGTAGAGCTTGATGATCCCTTCGCAGTGCAGGCTCTCGTCGCGCACCGACCAGCTGACGATCTGGCCCATGCCCTTCATCTTGTTGTGGCGCGGGAAGTTCATCAGCATGGCGAAGCTGGCGAACAGCTGCAGGCCCTCGGTGAAGCCGCCGAACATGGCCAGCGTGCGGGCGATGTCGGCGTGGGTGTCGACGCCGAACTGCTGCATGTAGTCGTGCTTGTCGCGCAGGGCCTTGTAGTCGAGGAAGGCCGTGAACTCGGAATCGGGCATGCCGATCGTCTCGAGCAGCAGGGCGTAGGCCGCGATGTGGATCGTCTCCATGTTGGAGAACGAGGCCAGCATCATCTTCACCTCGGTGGGTTTGAAGACGCGGCTGTAGCGCTCCATGTAGTTGTCGTTCACCTCGACGTCCGACTGGGTGAAGAAGCGGAAGATCTGGGTGAGCAGGTTGCGCTCGCGGTCGGTGAGATTGACCGCCCAGTCCTTCAGGTCCTCGCCCAGCGGCACCTCCTCGGGCATCCAGTGGACCTGCTGCTGGCGCTTCCAGAAGTCGTAGGCCCAGGGGTAGCGGAAGGGCTTGTAGGCATAGGACGGGGTGAGGAGCCCCGGCAGCGCCTGGACGTTGGATGTGGTCTGGCTCATCGAGTCACGCGCCCCCTGCGAACGGGGTTAAGAGTGTCTCAACATGTTGTGGTCGTAAAGCGGCCACCCCACGGTATGTAGCGTTTTTCCACGGAGTTGGTGATGGCCGGTGGATATGTCCTCTATTCCGCCGTCGGCTCAGGCGGCGTGGCCGTGGAGGCGGCGCTGACGCTGATCGGCGCGCCGTTCGAGGTGGTCGAGGCGCCCACCTTCGAGGACGACCAGGCGGCGGGCGACCGGGTGCTGGCCGCCAACCCCATGCGGCAGGTGCCGGCACTAGCGCTCCCCGGCGGCGAGGTGATGACCGAGAGCGCGGCCATTCTGGTGCGGCTCGGGGAGCTGCACCCGGAGGCGGGCCTCGCCCCGGGGCCGGACGATCCGCGCCGCTCGGCCTTCCTGCGCTGGATGAGCTTCGTCAGCGCCGCGATCTACGCCTTCTACTGGATCAAGGACGACCCCTCGCGCCTGGTGGTCGACCCGCGCATCCACGGCGAGATGGACGCCGCGATCCAGGACCGGATCAGCCAATGCTGGGCGATCATGGAGCGGCAGGTCGAGCCCGGCCCGTACATCCTGGGCGAGGCGCTGACCGTGCTCGACCTGTACGTGGCGGTGGTGTCGCGCTTCCGTCCCAGGCGGCAGCGGTTCTACGCCGCGGCGCCGCGGATGGGCGAGGCCGTGCGCCGCGTCGACGCCGACCCGCGGCTGGCCGCGCTGTGGGCCGAGCGCTACCCCTTCTTCGAGGGCTGGGACCGGATCTAGATGGGGCCGCCCCGCCTAGCCGTGCGCCTGCGGCGGCGAGGCCGATGGTCAGCGTTGCGGGCGGAAGCTGAAGGTGAAGGCGGCGACGGTGTCGTCGCGGGTGGGCTGGCCCCAGATCATGTGCTTGCCCTTCACCTCGCGGTGGATGACGCCGAACGAGCTCTGCACGTCCCCCTTGCGCCAGCCCACGCCGACCTGGGCGTCGCCCACCAGGGTGCTGGCGGCGTCGGTGGACCACCCGGCGCGGTCCCAGCCGCCGCGGTCGCCGCGCAGCATGTTGAGCCCCACCGCCTGGCCGCTGGCGGCCGCGAACAGGTACCAGCGCCCGGTGTCGCCGAAGGCCGCCTGGCCGTCCTTCACGCCCATGTCGCGCAGGTGCGCCAGGGCGCGCTCGCCGCGGGTCTTCGGCGAGACCGTCAGCATCGCGCCGCCCTCGGCCGCGCCCCGCCCGCGATCGGAGACGCCGAAGCCGGCGTGCGGCGCGACCTCGAACTCCAGCGTGTCGGACGAGAAGCTGACCGCCCGGGGCCAGGCGCGGATCGTCACCCGGTCCAGGCGGTCGTCGTCGAAGCCCCGGGGGACCCGGGCGAAGGCGGCGTCCTTGAGGTCGAGGGCGGCCGTGAGATCGGGAACACGCGTCTGCGCCGCGGCGGACCCTGCGGCCGCGCAGCCTGCCAGTGCGACGACGAGCGCGACCCCACGCATGCGCTACTCCCCGTTCCGAGGGTCATAGTTCGCGACGCCGGGGACCCCGGCAAGGCCAAAAGCGCCTGGGGCGAATTGCGGCAGGGTGAATCGCGCGGCCCTTGCTCGCAGCGGCCGGTCCCTCCCCTGCCGCGCAGGCTCGCCCCTCGCCGGGAGGAGCCTGGCGTTTCAGGAGCCTGTGCGAGCCTGAGGGCCTACTGGCAGGCGAGGCATTCCTCGTAGTCGGTCTTGCCTTCGGCGTGGACCACCTCGGCGAGCGCCTCGCCGCCGGCATGGCTGGCGCGCTGCACCGACTTGGAGCGCAGGTAGTAGAGCGACTTGCAGCCGCGCTCCCACGCCGTCCAGTGCAGCATGTGCAGGTCCCACTTGTCGACGTCGCCGGGCAGGAAGACGTTCACCGACTGCGACTGGCAGATGTCGGGCGTCCGGTCGGCGGCCAGCTCGATCACCCAGCGCTGGTCGATCTCGAAGGCCGTCTTGAAGACGTCCTTCTCGTCCTGGCTCAGGAAGTCGAGGTGCTGCACCGAGCCCTCGTTCTGCAGGATGGAATCCCACACCCCGGGGGTGTTCTGGCCCTTCTCGGTCAGCAGCGCGTCGAGGAAGGGGTTCTTGACCGCGAAGGTCCCCGACAGGGTCTTGTGGGTGTAGATGTTGGCCGGGATCGGCTCAATGCCGGCCGAGGTCCCGCCGCAGATGATCGAGATCGAGGCGGTGGGCGCGATGGCCAGCTTGTGGCTGAAGCGCTCCATGACGCCGCGCTCGGCGGCGTCCGGGCAGGGCCCCCGCTCGGCGGCCAGCTTGCGCGAGGCGGCGTCGCACTGGCGGCGCAGGGTCTTGAAGAGCCGCATGTTCCAGCTCTTCGCCATGGCGCTCTCGAAGGGCACGTTCTGGCTCTGCAGGAACGAGTGGAAGCCCATGAGGCCCAGGCCCACGCTGCGCTCGCGGCGGGCGGCGTAGACGGCGTTCTTCATCGACGGCGGCGCGCGGACGATGAAGTCCTCCAGCACGTTGTCGAGGAAGCGCATGACGTCCTCGATGAACGTCGGGTGGTCGCGCCACTCCAGGAAGGTCTCGGCATTGACCGAAGACAGGCAGCACACGGCCGTCCGCTCCAGACCCTGATGGTCCTTGCCGGTGTGCAGCATGATCTCGCTGCACAGGTTGGACTGGCGGACGGAGAGGCCGAGTTCGCGCTGATGCTGCGGCATCGCGCGGTTCACGGTGTCGGAGAAGATCAGGTAGGGCTCGCCCGTCTGCAGGCGGATCTCCAGGATCTTCTGCCAGAGCGAGCGGGCGTCGACCTCGCGGATGACCTCGCCGGTCTTCGGCGAGCGCAGGCCGAACATGGCGCCGTCACGCACCGCCTCCATGAACTCGTCGGTGATCGACAGGCCATGGTGGAGGTTCAGGCTCTTGCGGTTGAAGTCGCCCGAGGGCTTCCGGATCTCGAGGAACTCCTCGATCTCCGGGTGATGGATGTCGAGGTAGACGGCGGCCGAGCCGCGGCGCAGCGACCCCTGGCTGATCGCCAGCGTCAGGGAGTCCATCACGCGGATGAAGGGGATGATGCCGCTGGTCTGGCCGGCGCCCTTCACCTTTTCGCCGATCGAGCGGACGCCGCCCCAGTAGGTGCCGATGCCGCCGCCGTTGGAGGCCAGGGCGACGTTCTCGTTCCAGACGCCGACGATGCCTTCGAGGTTGTCGGGCACGGCGTTCAGGAAGCAGCTGATCGGCAGGCCGCGCTGGGCGCCGCCGTTCGACAGCACCGGCGTGGCCGGCATGAACCAGAGCCGCGAGATGTAGTCGTAGATCCGCTGGGCGTGGTCGGCGTCGTCGGCGAACGCCGTGGCGACGCGCGCGAACATGTCCTGGTAGCTTTCGCCCGGGAGCAGGTAGCGGTCTTCCAGCGTCGTCTTGCCGAAGTCGGTCAGCAGCGCGTCGCGCGACCGATCCACCTCGACCTTCCGGACCAGCTGCAGCTGCGGACGCGCGGGCTGCGCCGGCGCAACCCGTTCAGAAGACTCGGCAATCCCAACCTTCGCCGCCTCACTCATGTCCTCGGACCCATTTCCCATTCGGGACCCTGGCTCTCCCGCCCCAGTCCCAGCCCCTAGATGTTGTGTCGGCCCCATCCCGAACAACCCACATATGGACACATGGGTCCCATCGACTCGTCAATGAGGCGAGCAGCCCGTCCCCGGGTTTTTTCGCTAACGAGACGTTAACGCGGATTCGGCCGCTCTCGGCGCAGCAGGGTTAACGGGGCGGCGATTCACGACACTGTGAACGGCCCGCGCGCCGCGCCGTCAGCTCAGCGGCCAGACCATCCCGATGAGCACGGTGCCCACCACGAGGACGATCAGCGACAGCGGCGCGCCCAGCCGGGGATAGTCCGCGAAGCGGTAGCCGCCAGGGGCCATCACCAGGGTGTTGCACTGGTGCCCGATCGGCGTGAGGAAGTCGCAGGCGGCGCCGAGCGCCACGGCCATCAGGAAGGGTTCGGGCTGGAAGCCCAGCAGCTTCGCCAGGCTGGCGCCGATCGGCGCCACGATCAGCACCGTCGCGGCATTGTTCAGGAACGGCGTCGCGGCCATGGCCACCGCCATCACCGCGCCCAGCGCAAGCATCCCGGGCTGCCCGCGGAACGCCCAGGCCAGACCCTCCGCGATGAGGTCGGCGCCGCCCGTGGCGCGGATGGCCTCGGACACCGGGATCAGGCAGGCGATCAGGACGAGGAGCGGTCCGTCGAGGGCGGTGTAGGCCTCGCGCATGCGGATCGCGCCCACCGCCACCATCAGGACGGCCGCGCCGAAGAAGGCGATCGCCACGGGCGCGATCTTCAGCGCCACCAGGATCATCGCCACCGCCAGGATCACCGCCGGCGCCAGCGACCGGGGGCCGCCCAGGCGAACCTCCCGTTCGGCCAGGGGCAGCAGCCCCAGCGTCTTCAGCGCGCCGGGCAGCGTCCGCTCGGCCCCCTGCAGGACCAGCATGTCGCCGGCCCGGAGCTTGAGCGTGCGCAGTTCGCTCGAAATGCGGTAGCCGGCCCGGCTGACGGCCAAGAGGTTGACCCCGTGGCTCGTATGCAGGTCCTCCTGCCGCGCGGAACGCCCGGCCATCACGGACTCGGGCCCGACCACGACCTCGACGATGCGGACCTCCTCGGTCGGCTCCTCCATCGTGATGGGCCGATCCGCGCGGGTGAGCTTCAGCTTGAGGCGGCCGATGAGGGAGTCGAGGGACTCGTGGTCGCCTTCGAGCAGCAGGATGTCGCCGGGCCGCACGCGGGTGTTGGCGTGCGGCGACGGCCGCCGCTTGCCGTCGCGGACCAGCGCCATCACGGTGACATCGCCGCCTGCCAGGTGGTCGAGCTTGCCGATGGTGGTCGGCCCGCCTTCCCAGCCGAGGGGCACCTCGACCTCGGTGACGTAGGGGTTGGCGCCGAGAGCCGCGTCCAGGGTCTCCCGCGTGGGCCGGGACTTGGGCAGGAGCCGGTATCCGAAGGCGAGGAAGATCAGGCCCACCGCCGTGACGCCGAGGCCCACGGGCGCATAGTCGTACATGCCGAACGGCCGGCCCAGGATCTCCTCGCGCACCTGCGAGACGATGATGTTGGGCGAGGTGCCGACCAGGGTGACCGTGCCGCCCAGCAGCGCCCCGAACGACATCGGCATCAGGATCAGCGAGGGCGGCGTGCCGGTGCGCTTGGCCACGGACAGCGCGATCGGCATCATGATCGCCAGCGCGCCGACGTTCTTCGTGACCATGGAGAGCAGCGTGACCGCGCCGGCGAAGAGCATCACCTGCGAGGCGGGGGTCTTGAGGTGCGGCGCCAGCGGCCGTAGCACCCGCTCGACGATGCCCGACCGGGCAAAGGCCGCGCTCACCACCAGGGCGCAGGCGATGATGACGGTGATGTCGTTCTTGAAGCCGTCGAAGGCCGACTCGGCCGGGACGATGTTGAGCGTGACCCCCGCCAGCAGGGCCAGCACCGCGATCACATCGTAGCGCCACCGGCCCCAGATGAAGCCCACGATGGTGAGGCCCATCAGGCCGAAGGCCAGGGCCTGCTGGAGTGTCATGCGTCCCTCGACCCCCGCTGCGCTGCCGAGCTAAACGCAAAGCCGCGCCGGAAGTGGCGCCCGCTCCGCGATTGGGCCGGAGACGCGCGGCTAGAGGTCGAGGTTCAGGAGCGCCGGGTCGCCGCCCTGGGCCGCGATGTTGACGCTGACGGCGCGCTCGACGGCGTACCGCAGGAGCGCGTGAGGACCGCCCGCCTTGGGGCCGGTGCCCGAGAGCCCTTCGCCCCCGAACGGCTGGACGCCCACGACGGCGCCGATCATCGAGCGGTTCACGTAGGCGTTGCCGGCCGGGACGGCGCGCTGCACCGCCTGGGCGAAGGCCTCGATGCGCGAATGGACGCCGAGCGTGAGCCCGTAGCGCGCCTGCACCAGGGGGGCGGCCGCCTCGGCGAGCCGCGCGGGATCGTAGCGGACCACGTGCAGGATCGGTCCGAAGACCTCCTTCTGGAGGCGGGACGCGTCCGGGAGCTCGGCCAGGGTGGGCGCGAAGAAGTGCCCGCCGTCCGGCGCGGCGAGCCGCGCGAGCACCCGGCCTTCGGCCTCCAGCGCCTGGACGTGAGCCTCGAGCTCGGCCTTCGCCTGGGCGTCGATGACCGGCCCGATGTCGGTCCGCGGGTCGGCCGGGTCGCCCACCACGAGGGTCTGCATGGCGCCCTTGAGCCCGTCGATGATGAGGTCCGCGGTGTCGTGCGGCACGAACAGCAGGCGCAGGGCCGAGCAGCGCTGCCCCGCCGAGCCGAACCCGGACACGAGCACGTCGTCGATCACCTGCTCGCGCAGGGCCGTGGTGTCCACGAACATGGCGTTCAGCCCCCCGGTCTCGGCGATGAAGGGGACGATCGGCCCCTCGCGCGCCGCCAGGGCGCGGTTGATCGCCCAGGCCGTCTCGACGCCGCCGGTGAAGGCCACGCCGTCGCAGCCGGGGTGCGCCGTCAGCGCCGCGCCCACCGTGGCGCCGTCGCCGGGCAGCAGGTGGAGGAGATCGGCGGGCACGCCCGCGCCGTGGAACAGCTTCACGGCCTCGGCCGCGACCAGGGGCGTCTGCTCGGCGGGCTTGGCCAGCACGCCGTTGCCGGCCGCCAGCGCGGCGGCGATCTGGCCGGTGAAGATGGCCAGCGGGAAGTTCCACGGGCTGATGCAGACGAAGACGCCGCGGCCGTGGAGCTGCAACTGGTTCGTCTCGCCCACCGGGCCGCGCAGGGTCTCCGCCCCGGCGAACTGCCGCTCGGCGAGATGGGCGTAGTAGCGGCAGAAGTCGGCGGCCTCGCGCACCTCGGCGACGGCGTCCGCCAGGGTCTTGCCCGCCTCGCGCACGCAGACGGCGATCAGGCGGTCGCGGTCGGCCTCCAGAGCATCGCCCATGGCGCGGAGCACCCGGGCCCGGCCTTCGCCGCCGCGGGCGTTCCATCCGGGCTGCGCCGCCCGGGCCGCGCCGAAGGCGGCGTCGATGTGGGCGGGGGTCGCGGACCAGGCGCGGCCGATCGGCCGGTCGAGGTCGGCGGGCGAGGCCACGGGCGCGCCGGCCCCCTCCATCATCGACAGGCCCGACACGATGGGCGCGCCGTCGAGAGGCGGCAGCTCCGCGATGGCGGCGCCCAGCGCCGCGCGGACGGCGGCGACGGAGAGATCGAGACCGGCCGAGTTGCGCCGGGCCGGCCCGTAGAGGTCGCGCGGCAGGGGGATGCGCGGGTGCGGCCCCGCGCCGGCGGCTTCCACCGCGCCGACCGGGTCCACCACGACCTTGGCGACAGGCGTCTTCTCATCCAGCAGGGCGTGCACGAACGAGGTGTTGGCGCCGTTCTCCAGCAGCCGGCGGACCAGGTAGGGCAGGAGGTCTTCGTGGCTGCCCACCGGGGCGTAGACCCTGAGCGGGAAGTGGCCGTAGCGCTCGCGCGCCGCCTCGTAGAGCGCCTCGCCCATGCCATGCAGACGCTGGAACTCGGGCGACAGCCCCATCTGGCTCGCCATCAGCCGCACGGCCGCCAGCGTGTGGGCGTTGTGGGTGGCGAACTGTCCGTAGAGATGCGGGGCCGCGGCGAGCAGCGCGCGGGCGCAGGCGAGGTAGGAGACGTCGGTGGCGGCCTTGGTCGTGTACACCGGATAGCCCGAGAGGCCGGCCACCTGGGCGCGCTTGATCTCGGAGTCCCAGTAGGCCCCCTTCACCAGCCGCACCATCAGCCGCCGGCCCGTGCTCCGCGCGATGCCGGCCACCGCCTCGATCGTCTGCGGGCCCCGCTTCTGATAGGCCTGCACCGCCAGGCCGAGACCGCGCCACGAACCCAGCGCCGGCTCGCGGGCCAGCCGGTCGAGCAGGTCCAGCGAGATGACGAGACGGTCGGCTTCCTCGGCGTCGAGGGTGAGGTTGATGTTGGCCTCGGCGGCCATGGTCGCCAGCCGCACGATGCGCGGATAGAGGTCGGCCATCACCCGCTCGAACTGCCGGGCCTCGTAGCGCGGCGAGAGCGCCGAGAGCTTGACCGAAACCCCGTGGCCGCGCTCGGGCCCCTCGTCCTTCACGGCCTTGCCCACGACCTGGATCGCGCGGGCGTAGGCCGCCTCGTAACGGTCCGCGTCGGCGTCGGTGCGGGCGCCCTCGCCCAGCATGTCGTAGCTGCAGACGAAGCCGTCGTCGGCGGCGCGCTTCAGGGCCTTCTCGATGGTGGCGCCCAGCACGAACTGTTCGCCCATGATGCGGACCGACGCCGCCACGGCGCGGCGGATCACCGGCTCGCCCAGGCGCCCGGCCAGGCGCCTGATGAAGCCCGGCAGGTCGTTGCGCGCCTCGTCGTCGGGGTCGATCAGCTTGCCCGTGAGCATCAGGCTCCAGGTCGAGGCGTTGACGAGCAGCGAGTCCGACCGGCCGGCGTGGCTCGCCCAGTCGGCGGAGGCGATCTTCTCGGCGATGAGCCGGTCGCGGGTCTCCTCGTCGGGCGTGCGCAGCAGCGCCTCGGCGAGGCACATGAGCGCCAGCCCCTCGCGGGTCGAGAGGCTGAATTCCTGCAGGAAGCTCTCCACCACGCCCTGCCTGCGCGCGGCCTTGCGCGCGGCCCGGACCAGGGCCTCGGCCTCGGCCCGCACGGCCTCGCGGTCGGTTTCGCCGAGCGGGCGCGATGCGAGCAGCGCCGCGAGGGCTGCGCGCTCGTCGGCGAACTTGCCGTCGTCCAGGTGATCGAACGCCATGCGGGCCTCCAGCGGCTGACACGCTTCGGAGTAAGGAAGCTTGTGCCGGATGTGCTACGGTAGTTGGTGCGCAGGACCGGATTCTCTGGGCCGGGAGTCGGATATGGCGAACAATCTTCGGCTGGACGATACGGATCGGCGGCTGCTGCGGGTGCTGCAGGCGGATGGCCGCATCTCCAACGCCGAGCTGGCGGAACGCTGCAACCTCTCGCCCAGCGCCTGTTCCGACCGTGTCCGGCGCCTGCGCGAGAGCGGCTACATCACCGGGTTCGCGGCCCTGGTGGATCCGCAGATGGTGGAGCGGGGCGTCCTGATCTTCGTGGAAGTGGTCCTCGACCGCACCACCCCCGAGGTCTTCGAAACCTTCGCCGCCGCCGCACGGCGGGCCCCGGACGTGCTGGAGTGCCACATGGTGGCCGGGGGGTTCGACTACCTGATCAAGAGCCGGGTCCGCGACCTGACCGCCTGGCGGAAGTTCCTCGAGGAGGTCCTGGTGAGGATTCCCGGCGTCCGCGAGACCCGCACCTACGCGGTGCTGGAGGAGGTCAAGTCCACGACGGTGCTGCCGCTCTGAGTCGCTCCCCACGGCGGCAGGCGAAAAGAAAGCAGGCGCAAAAGAAAAGGGCCCGGCGTCGCCGCCGGGCCCCGATCTTCCAGTCTTCGACCGACCTTAGAAGTTGATGTCGATCGTGGAGCGGCGGTTCAGCGGCTCCTTGACGCCGTCGCCGGTGGCGACCGCGGGCATGGTCTCGCCCTTCCAGTCGACCGACAGCGAGGTCTGGTTCACGCCCGAGCCGACCAGGGCGTCGGCCACGGCCTTCGCACGGCGCTCGGAGAGACGGACGTTGTAGGCCGCCGAGCCCGAGGTGTCGGCGTGGCCCACGACCACGACGCGCGTGGCGTTGCCGCCCTTGGCGTAGTTGGCGGCGTCGGTGATCACCGCCTGGGCTTCCGGCGTGATCACGTACTGATCGAACGGGAAGTAGACGATGAACTGCCGGGCCTCGTAGGCCGCGGCCGGCGGAGGCGGCGGCGGCGGGGGAGGCGGCGGCGGAGGCGGCGGGGGCGGAGGCGGCGGAGGCGGCGGGGGCGGCGGCTCAGGCGTCGCGAAGACGTAGCGCAGGCCCAGCGTCACGGCCTGGTCCTTGTACTCGCCCGAGAAGACGCCCGGCTGCAGGCCCGTGCCGACGCTGCCGACCGAGGTGAAGTCGACGTCCGAGCCGGCCAGGTAACGGTAGGTCAGGTCGACCCGCAGCTGGTCGGTCGCGCGCCAGGCGAGACCGGCGATGAACTGGTAGGCGAAGGCGGTGTCGTCGTCGTCGACGGTCAGGTTCTGGATCGCGTTGGCCGCCGCGGTTCCGACCGGAACGTTGGAGAACTGGCCCGTCACGTCCATCGTCACGTGGTTCACGCCGATGCCGGCGCCGATGAACGGGTTGATGACGCTGTTCGGCGCGATGTCGTAGATGATGTTGCCCATCACCGTCCAGGCATCGACGTCGCCGTCCGGCGAGCCGCAGACGGGAGCCGCAGCCGTGCGCGTCACGCCCGGGGTGCAGAGCCCGACGATGGCCTGGTTCTGGCCGCCGCGGACGCTCTCGATGTCACCGCCGCGATAGCCGACTTCCAGTTCGACGCGCCAGTTGTCGGTCAGCTGGTAGCCGAGGCGAGCGAAGCCGGCCCAGTCCTCTTCCTGGCTGAAGTCCCAGTTGTAGGGCGAACCGTTAGGCGCGTTGTTCGAGGACGACATCTCGAACTCTTCCGGCCAGTGGTACCCGAGGTCCACAGCGCCGTACCAGCCTTCTTGAGCCGCAGCTCCGGATGCGGCGAACACCGCAGCCATTGCGGCCCCAGCCAGGAGTTTCAACTTCATAATCAGAGCCCTCTCGTTGCCCTCAGGTGGTGCGGCCGTTTGACCCAGGCCGCTCTTATATCAAGGCCGGACGGTTGCGAAAGTGTCGCCAGGGTCACACTGGGACCGCAATTTCGCCAGCCTTTCCCAAGCTCTACCAGGACGTCGTTGTTCTGACGCCCATGCAGATGCCGGTATTCTCGTAGAATCGCAAACACAACGATGTGGAAACGGCCCCAGGCTGTGTCCCCGCTCGCGACGGAGCCCTTTCGAGCACCTCCGAGGATCTCGCCCCTGCCGCCCCGGAGGTCGTCCGGTTGCTGATGGGAGGCCGTTGTTTTCCTTGGCAAGACGCCGAGACGACGCAGCCGTGCGAAGGCGTTGTCCGCCCTGTCGCCGCTCCATCCGTCCCGTTTCATCAGGCCAAGCCCCCACCGCGGCTTCGCACCGCGTCTGACGGCCCAAACTCGCAAGGCTACGCTTGGTTCCGCGCGTTCTCGTCCCGCCCCGCTTTTTTCCGGGCGCCATGGTTCCGGCGCCTCTCCGCCATCGGGCTCAGCCTTCCCGCTCGCGCTGGAAGCGGCGGGTCCGGCCGCCCAGCGACTCTGGCCGGTTGAGGGTGCGACGAAACTCGTCGCGGCGCTCGTGGATGGAGGCGATCACCAGCCCCATCGGGACGCCGATCTCCACCAGCACGGCCTCGGACAGTTGCAGCGAGGCCTCCACAGTCTCGGGCACCGCATCGGTGGCGCCCAGGTCGTAGAGCCGCTGCGCGTGCCGCGCGTCGCGGGCGCGCGCCACGATGGTGAGGTCGGGCCGAACCTCGCGGGCGACGGCGACGATCGCCTCGACCCCCTCGGGGTCGTCCATGGTGACCACCAGCGCCGGAGCGTCGGCGAGGCCGCATCGGAGCAGGAACTCGGCCCGGGCCGCGTCGCCGAAGTAGATGGTCTCTCCGGCCCTGCGGCCCTGCTCGACCAGCCGCGCGTCCAGGTCGGCGCCGACCCATCCGATGTCGTGGCGCTTCAGCATCTCGCCCACCAGCCGCCCCACGCGCCCGTAGCCGACCACCAGCACCTTGGGCGGCGCGCCGGCGATCGACTCGCGCGGCTCGGGCTGTTCGGGCGGCTCCTCGGCGGGACGCACGCGGCGGCCCCCCAGCCGCAGGCCGAGCTGCGCCAGGAACGGGATCGAGAACATGGAGAGCGTCGCGGCCACCAGCACGGTCTGGCCCACCTGGCGCGCGACCAGCCCCTGGTCCATCGCCTGGCCCAGGATGACGAAGGCGAACTCGCCGGCCCCCGCGAGCAGCAGCGCCGACTCGATGGCGCTGCGCGTCTTCAGGCCGAAGGCCTTCGCCAGGCCGAAGACGACCGCGGTGTTGAACGCCACCAGTCCGACGGCCGACCCGAGGATCACGAGGGGCCGCTCGAGCAGCAGCGGGATGTTCAGGCCGATGCCGACCGAAATGAAGAAGAGACCCAGCAGCAGGCCCTTGAAGGGCTCGATCCGCACCTCGACCTCGTGCCGGAACTCGGTCTCGGCCAGCAGCAGGCCGGCGATGAACGCGCCCAGCGCCATCGACAGCCCGGTGAGCGCGCTGACCAGCCCCGCTCCCACCACCACCAGCAGGCAGGCGGCGACGAAGAGCTCCTCGCTCTTCGCGCGGGCCACCGATCGGAGCATCGGACGCAGTAGCCAGCGTCCGAAGGCGAACAGGAAGGCCACGCCCAGGATCGCGGGGACCAGCGAGAGCAGCAGGCTGGGCGAGGAGAAGTCCTCGACCCCCCGCCGGCCCAGGAGGGTCAGGGTGACCAGGATCGGGGCGACCGCCAGATCCTGGAACAGCAGCACCGAGAACGTCGCGCGGCCGGCCATGGAGTGCTGGCGCTTCTGCTCGGCCAGGATCGGCATGACGATGGCCGTGGACGAGAGCGCGAGGGCCGCGCCCACCGCGATGGCGGCGGCCGGGGGCTGCCCGAAGACCCAGGCCGCGACGGCGGTGATGCTCAGGCACACGCCCACCTGCAGGGCGCCGAGGCCGAAGACGTAGCGGCGCATGGAGCGCAGGCGCTCCCACGAGAGCTCCAGGCCGATCGTGAACAGCAGGAACACCACCCCGAACTCGGCGAGCTGCGCGAGCTCGTCGGGGTTCTCGATGGTGAAGGCGTCGAGCCACGACACCTCGTGGGCCAGGGCGCCCAGGCCGTAGGGCCCGAGCACGACCCCGGCGCCCAGGAAACCCAGGATGGGGCTGATGCGCCATTGCCGGAAGAGCGGGACCACCACCCCGGCGGTGGCCAGGAACAGAACCACGTCCTTGTACGCGCCGGGCTGAACCTCGCCTGCCATCCGTTCTCCAAACCGCCAGTCGCGCCACTATGGCCTACGTCGCCCACTTGCGGAATCCCGCGCTGGGTCTAGAAGCCGACATCGTGGGAACCGCCGCACAGTCGAACATGCGCGCCGAGCGCCGGGCGATCATCGCCCTGTTCGCCGTGTTCGCCCTGCTCGTGCAGGCGATGTTCCCGACCTTCGCGACCGCCGGCGCGATGAGCGGCCCCGGGGTGACGATCTGCACCGACATGGGGTTGGCCCCCGCGCCGGCGAACGACGCCGGCGCCCCGATGGAGCGGCCCCACGGCTGCGACCACTGCCTCACCGCCTGCGCAGCGCCCGCCCTGCCGGCCTCGCCGTCCGCCCTCGTGCAGCCGGTCGTCTACACCGCGCCTGCCGCGACGCCCACGCCGGTCGTCTATGCCGTGCGGCCCGGACGCGGCCTCGCCGCGCCCCCGCCGCCCTCCCGAGGTCCGCCCAGCTCCGAAGCCTGATCGCCGCCGCGCGCGAGTCCGCTCGCGCGCCCGTCATCTCGCTGTTCTGGAGCCTTTCCTTGGCAAACCTCCTTCGCGCCATGCTGGTCGCAGCCTGCGCCGCACCTGTGCTCGTCCCCGCCCCCGCGCGGGCCGAAGACGACGCCGCCACCACCGTCGACACCCTCATCGTCACCGGGGCCCGAAATCCCGAAGACCCGCCCGTCGTCGCCGACGCCCGCGCCCGCCTGTCCGAAACGCCGGGCGCCGTCTCGGTGATCTCCCAGGAATCCTACGCCAGCCGTTTCGCCCTGGGCCTGGACGACATCCTGCGCGACGCGCCCGGCGTCTACGCGCAACGAAAGTGGGGCGGCGACATCCGGATCTCGATCCGCGGGTCCGGGCTCGGCAACGCCAACCACAACCGCGGCCTCCTCATCGCCCAGGACGGCGTTCCCCTGAACGAGGCGGACGGCTTCGGCGACAGCCAGATCGCAGACCCGCTCATCACCCGCTTCACGGAAGTCTACCGCGGTGGCAATGCGCTGCGCTTCGGCGGAGCCCTGCTGGGCGGCGCGATCAACATGGTGACGCCCACAGGCCGCGACGCCGGCTTCGAGACACGGCTCCGCGTCGACGGGGGCAGCTTCGGCCTGCATCGCGAACACGCCGCCCTGGCCCGCCAGGTGGGCGACTGGGACGTGTTCATGGCGATCAGCAACCAGCGCGGACAGGGCTATCGGCCGCAGAGCCAGCAGAACATCCAGTTCGGCTCGCTCAACCTGGGCCGCACGTTCGGCGAGGACCGGGAAGTCCGGCTGATCCTGAACGGGTCGAACATCAACCAGGAGATCCCCGGCGCCCTGACGCGCGCCCAGGTCGAGGCGAACCCGCGCCAGCCCGCGCCCGGCAACTACCTCAACGATCAGGGGCGCCATCAACGGGGCGTGCGCGCCTCGCTGCGGACGACCTGGCGGCTGAACGGTTCGACGGTGTTCGAAGGCGCCGTCTACGGGGTCTGGAAGGACCTCGACCACCCGATCTTCCAGGTCATCGACCAGGAGAGCCGCAACTACGGCGCCTTCGCCCGGCTCGACTGGGAGGGCGCCCTCGGCGAACGCCGGGCCGACGCCTATCTCGGCGCGTGGCTGCGGTCGGGAGACCTGGACTCGAACTTCTTCGTCAACCTGCGCGGGGCCCGCGGGGCGCCCACCTCGCGCACGCGGCAGAACGCCGAGGCGGCCGACGTCTTCGCCGAGGGCCGGATCTTCGTGGTTCCGCGCCTGGCGGTCGTGGCGGGCGGAACCTGGGGGATGGCCGAGCGCGACTACCGCCAGACCGCGATCCCGGGCGTCGCCTCGACCTTCAACCTCCGCGCCTCGAAGCGCTACGACTGGTTCGCGCCCCGGATCGGCCTGCTCTGGGAGGACGAGGGCGGCGCCCAGGTGTTCGCCAACGTGACGCGTTCGGTGGAGCCGCCGAACCACGGCTCGCTGTCGCCCACGGGGCAGGGTTTCGCGCCTGTGCGGGCGCAGGAGGCCTGGACGGCGGAGGTCGGGACCCGCGGCCGCCGCGGACCGTTCCTCTGGGACATCACGCTGTACCGCGCCCAGCTCGACCGCGAACTCCTGCAGTTCACCGTTGCTCCGGGCGTCCCCGCCTCCACGTTCAACGCCGACGACACGGTGCACCAGGGCCTCGAGGCCACGGTCGACTGGACCTTCGCCGAGGGCTGGCGGCTGCGGCAGACCGCGACGCTGTCCGACTTCCGGTTCCGCGACGACGGCCAGTACGGCGACAACCGGCTGCCGATCGCCCCGAAGCGCTTCTACCGCGCCGAGCTGCGCTACCAGCATCCGGCCGGGTGGTTCGTGGCCCCCTCGATCGAGGCGTCGTCCTCGGTCTGGGTGGACTACCGCAACACGACCAGAGCCCCCGCCTACACCATCGTGAACCTCGGGGCCGGCTGGAACGTGAGCAAGCGGGTGTCGGTGTTCCTGGATGTCCGGAACCTGGGCGACAAGGACTACGTCTCCAACGTCCAGGCTCAGATCCTGGCCGGTCCTGCGAGCGCGGCCTACTGGCCCGGGGACGGCCGCGCCGTCTTCGGCGGCCTGACGGTCGATTTCTGATCCCTGCAACCACGGCCGCGGCGCCCCGCGCGCCGCGGTTCCTCCAACCTCGGAAGGCATCCCATGACGAACGAAACGGACTCGCCGGCGAGCGCCGGAACGCGCCGGGCCTGGATCAAGCGCGCCGCGGCCGGCGCGGGCGCGGCGGCCCTGGCCGGGCTTCCCGCCGCGCAGGCCCAGCCCCGCGCCGGCAAGAAGGTGGTGGGGGTCGTCCTCTACCGCGACTTCGAAGTGCTCGACGTTTTCGGGCCGGTGGAGATGTGGGCCAACGCGCCCGGTCTCGACGTCATCCTGGTCGCCCAGTCCGCCGGCCCGGTGCGGTCGGCGCAGGGCGTCTCGGTGGTGGCGGACTACAGCTTCGACACCGCGCCGCCGCTGGACATCATGATGGCGCCGGGCGGGACGGGCACGCTCGCCGAACTGCGGAACGAGACCTACCTGCAGTACCTCCGCGACCAGGACCGCAGGACCGAGCTCACCACGTCCGTCTGTACGGGCTCGGCGCTCCTGGCCAAGGCCGGGCTCCTGAAGGGCCGCCGGGCCACGACCAACAAGCGGTTCTTCAGCATCGCGGCCTCCCAGGACACGAGCGTCGATTGGGTGAAGCGCGCGCGCTGGGTCGAGGACGGCAAGTACGTCACCTCCTCCGGCGTGTCCGCGGGGACCGACATGGCGCTCGCCGTCGTGGCGCGTCTTCACGGGCAGGACGCGGCCCGCGGCCTCGCCCGGGCCCTCGAGTATCAGTGGAGCGAGAACCCCCACGACGACCCCTTCGCCATCGGATGACCGGAATGAGCCCCTCGAACCCCGGCGGCGCGCCGCGCCGCCTCGCGAGCTTCCGCATGACGGATCTCGGCATCACCCTCGCCGCCGGCGCCGCGCTCCTCTGCGCGGGCCCGGCGGGCGCGCACGTCAGCATCCAGCCGCAGACGGCCCCTGCCGGGGCGTACCAGGTGCTGCGCTTCGGCGTCGGCCACGGCTGCGAGGCCCAGGGCACCACGCAACTGCGGCTGGAGATGCCGCCGGGCCTGGGGGCGGCGCGACCGCAGCCCAAGCCCGGCTGGAAGCTGACGGTCGAGCGCCAGGGCGAGACCGTGACGGCCATCGTCTGGCGCGGCGCCCTGCCCGCGGACCAGTTCGACGAGTTCATCGTGCTGGTGAAGCTGCCGCCGGACGCCGCGCCCCTGGCGTTCCCGGCGATCCAGTCCTGCGGGAAGACGGCCGTCCGCTGGGCCGAGCCGACGCCGCCGGGCGGGCCGCGGCCCAGCCACCCCGCCCCTGTCCTCACGCTGGTCCCGGTTGCATCGCCGGCCGCCAGCCACGATCATCATCGCTGAAGGCGCCATGAGACATTCCCTGATCTTCCCCGCCGTGGTCGCGGTTGCGGCCGCTTCGATCCCCGCCGCGGCGGCCACGCCGCCCCAGGTCACCGGCGCTTGGAGCCGCCCCGCCGCGCAGGGCGCCACCGGCGTGGGCTACATGGTCCTGAAGAACCCCGGCCGCGCGGCGGACGCCCTCGTGTCGGTCGAGACGCCGGCCGCCCGGACGGCGATGATCCATCGGTCGAGCATCACCAACGGCGTGGCGTCGATGCAGATGGTGTCGCGCGTTCCGCTGGCAGGCGGCGGAAGTGTCACGTTCGCGCCCGGCGGATACCACCTCATGTTCGTCGGCCTGGCCAGGCCGCTGGGACCAGGCGACAGCCTCCCCGCGACCCTCGTCTTCGCCAGCGGCGCGAGGGTGAAGGCCGCGTTCGTCGTGGGCCTGGGACCGCCGGTCGCAACGCCGCACCAGCACTGAGTTTCCTGACGAAAATGTAACGAGCGTCACACCTCGCCTTCGGAGCATGGTCCGGCCAGACCGCCTATCGAGGATGCCATCCGCCCCATGAAGACCCTCTGGCTCGCCGCCGCCTCCGCGGCCGCGCTCGTCCTGGCTGCGCCGTTCGCCGCTCTGGCGGCCGACTCCGCCGCCACGGCGCCCGAAGCCTCCGTCCGCGACCTCACCAAGGCGCCGCGAATGGGCGCCTGGGGCTTCGACCTGTCGGGCATGGACCGCAGCGTCCGGCCCGGCGACGGGTTCTTCCGGTACGCGAACGGCGCGTACATGGACCGGCTGACCATCCCGGCCGACCGCTCGACCTACGGCGCCTTCAACGTGCTGGACGAGCTCTCCCGCGACCGGCTCAAGGCGGTGATCGACAGGGCCGCCGCGTCCACCGCGAAGTCCGGGCCGGAGGCCCAGGTCGGCGCCCTGTACCGGAGCTTCATGGACGAGGCCCGGGTCGAGGCGCTGGGCGCGAAGCCGCTCGCGCCGGATCTCGCCCGAATCCGCGCAGCCAGGTCGCGCGAGGACGTGGCCCGCCTGATGGGCGCCACGGCCAAGGGCTTCGGCCGCAGCTTCTTCGACCCCCAGGTCTATGACGACGCGAAGGACCCGTTGAAGTACGCGGTCTATCTCGGCCAGGGCGGCATCACCCTCCCTGACCGGGACTATTACCTCGAGGCCAGGTTCGCGCCCCAGCGGACGGCGTACGAGGCCTATATCGCCCGCATGCTCGAACTCGGCGGCTGGCCCGATGCGCAGGCCCAGGCCAAGGCCATCCTGGCGATGGAGACCGAGATCGCCCGCGTCTCGTGGACGCGCGCCGAGCGCCGGGACGACGACAAGACCTACAATCCCTACGAGACCGCCAAGCTCGCCGAGCTGGCCCCCGGGTTTCCCTGGGCGGCCTTCCTCGCCGGAGCGGATCTGTCGCCGGCGCGGCGCGTGGTCGTCGCCGAGAACACCGCCTTCCCGAAGATCGCGCAGGTGTTCGCCAAGACCGACCTCGCGACCCTGAAGGCGTGGCTCGCCTTCACCACCATCGACCAGGCCTCGCCCTACCTCTCGAAGGCGTTCGACCAGGCGCGCTTCGAGTTCCGCTCGAAGACCCTGTCGGGCGTGCCGCAGCAGCAGCCCCGCTGGAAGCGCGCGGTGGGCGTGGTGGACGGCAGCCTGGGCGAGGCCGTCGGCAAGCTCTACGTCGAGGCCTACTTCCCGGCCGAGAGCAAGGCGCGGATGGAGGCCCTGGTCGGCGACATCAAGACGGCGCTGGCGGGACGCATCCGGACGCTGGCGTGGATGGGCCCCGAGACCAAGGCGAAGGCGCTGGAGAAGCTCGGCAAGTTCAACGTCAAGATCGGCTACCCCGACAAGTGGCGCGACTACTCGGCCCTGGAGATCCGCGAGGACGACCTCTACGGCAACGCCGTGCGCGCCTCCGCCTTCGAGTGGGCCCACCGCGTGACGCGCATGAACGGCCCGGTGGATCGCGGCGAATGGGAAATGACCCCGGCGACGATCAACGCCTACTACTCGCCCACCAAGAACGAGATCGTCTTCCCGGCCGCCATCCTGCAGCCGCCGTTCTTCGACCCGGAGGGCGACGCCGCCGTGAACTACGGCGGGATCGGCGGCGTGATCGGCCACGAGATCACCCACGGCTTCGACGACCAGGGCCGCAAGTCGGACGGCGACGGCCGGCTGGCCGAGTGGTGGACGCCTGCGGACGAGGCCAAGTTCAACGCCCAGGCGAAGATCCTCGGGGAACAGTACGCGGCGACCGAGGTCCTGCCCGGCGCGCGCATCAACGGCGACCTGACCATGGGCGAGAACATCGCCGACCTCGGCGGGCTCGTGCTGGCGCTCGAAGCCTATCGCGTCTCGCTCAAGGGCCAGCCTGCGCCGGTGATCGACGGGCTGACGGGGGAACAGCGGGTCTTCCTGGGCTGGGCGCAGGTCTGGCGGGCCAAGTACCGAGACGACCTCATGCGGCAGGTGCTGGTGAGCGACCCGCACTCGCCCCCGGTCGCCCGCGTGGAACTGCCGATGCGCAACATCGACGCCTTCTACGACGCCTTCGGCGTGAAGCCGGGCGACCCGATGTACGTCCCGCCGGAGAAGCGGGTCCGGATCTGGTAGGCGACGGGCGCGCGGCCGCCTCAGGCCGCGCGGACCTTTTGACGTCTACGTCGAAAAAATGCGGGAGCGGAAAAAGAATCGGCCCGCAGCGGGGGATAATCGCTGCGGGCCGCCTTGAGCAGTCGCTCTGAATGAGCGGGCGTTTCCTCCCCGAAACGCCGGAGACCTCAGGACTTGCGCCTTCATGTCTCTCGCAATGTGACAAGACGGGAATTTTCTACCCGAGTCAACGGGCGTCAGGCGCTTTCCGCGCACCTGGGCCTCAAGAATGCGTCATCACGTAGAAATTTACGCCGTTTTTTGACTCACACGTCAAAACAAGCGTGAGCGCAGCAGCTCCAGAGCCGGCGAGTTTACGTCAAAGACGAAATCCGGGCGGGAAACGGTGACCGGTCCAAGGCCGGCGGCGGCGAGCGCCAGGGAGGCGTCCGCGATCTGGGCCGAATCGACGAGGAGGCCGCTCGGTCGGCGGGAGGCGCCCGCGGCGGTCAGCGATTCGATCACCGCGGCCTCAGCCGCGTCCGACCGCGCCGGCCACGCCAGCGTCGCGCTCCGGAGCGCCGCGGCGCGCGCCTCGACAATCCGCAGCAGGCGCTCGGCCGCGGCGAGAGCCGTCGCGTCCCAGGTCGCGCGCAGGCTCGCCGCGAGCTGCGCCTGGCTCTTCAGCATGACGCCGTCGGCCAGCACCTTCAGCCCGTTGGCCTGGAGCGTCGCGCCCGTGGTGGTGATGTCGACGACGATCTCGGCTGCGCCGGTCGCCGGCGCGCCCTCGGTGGCGCCGCCCGACTCCACGATCCGGTAGTCGGCGACGCCGTGGCGGGCGAAGAAGGCCCGGGTCTGCGCCAGGTACTTGGTCGCCACGCGCATGCGCCGGCCCGTCCGCGCCAGCAGTTCGTGCGCCACCTCCTCGAGGTCGGACATGGTGTCGACGTCGAGCCAGCTCTTGGGCACCGCGGTCACCAGATCGGCGCGGCCGAAGCCCAGCGGGCGCAGCAGCAGGACGCGCGCGTCGAGGTCCTCGCCCCGCTCGCGGAGCAGGTCCTCGCCGGTGACGCCCAGGTGGACCTCGCCCGCGTCCAGGGCGTCGGCGATGTCCGCGGCGGAGAGCAGCCGCACCTGCGCGTCGGCGACGCCGCGCAGGCTGGCGACATAGCCTCGGGCGCCGCCCGAGACGTCCAGCTTCAGCCCGCTGTCGGCGAGCCAGCCCTCGACCTGCTCCTTCAGCCGGCCTTTCGAGGGCACGGCGATGATGAGCCCGCTCATGCTTCGCCCCCCGTCCAGGCTCGCCACGGCCGAACCATGCAGCCCACCGCGCGCGTGTCGGCCCCGTCCCCGAGCCGCGCCAGCAGGCCGTCGTAGCGGCCGCCCACGGCGACGGGACGTTCGACCCCGAGCGCCTCCGACCGAACCTCGAAGGTCAGTCCGTCGTAGTAGTCGAAGGCATGGCCGAGGGCGGGCGCGAACCGCGTCCGGTCGGCCGGCGCGGCGCGCGACAGCTCCAGGAGCCGGCTCTCCCATCCGGCGAGCGCCGCCTTCAGCGCGGCGTCGTTGCCGCCCGCCAGGCGCCGCACCTGGGCGAATGCGTAGCTCGGCTCGTCGTCGATGGCCATGAAGGCGCGGATGGCGTCGGCCTGCCCGGCCGTGAGCGCCGGGGCCCTGGCGGCCTCGGCCTTGCGGACCAGGCGGGCGGCGATCTCGGCCGGCCCGCGTCCGCCCACCGGCTCCACGCCGGCCAGCGCCCAGACCTCCTCCAGCAGCGCGGCGGCCTTGGCCTCGGGCAGGCCCGCCAGCAGGCCCGCCAGCGTTCCGCCGCCGTCTCCGCTGGTCTCGCCGACGCGGCTGAGTTCGTTCCAGAGCAGGCGCGGCCGACCGGCCACGCGCTTCAGCCGCGCCGCCAGGCCGTCGGGCAGGTCCAGGCTTTCGACGAAGGCGGCGAACAGCGCCACGTCCCCCAACCAGAGCGACAGGTCCTTGCGCCCGCCCGCCTCCGCCGCCCGCCAGGCCAGCCCGGCGATCTCGGCGTCGGCGGCTTCCACGCCCCCGCCGCCGGGCGAGAACATCTCGAGCCCGATCTGCACGAACTCCTCGGGGCGGTCGGCGCCGGCCGAGGCCCGGAAGGCCGCGCCCTCGTACCAGTAGGCGCCGGCGGCGCGGCCGCGCTCCAGGTGCTGGCGCGCGATGGCGACCGTGAAGTCCGGCCGAAGGCAGCTCTCGGTCCCGCCCTCGGACTGGACCACGAACAGCCGCGCGCGCATCGCCTCGCCGGCGAGGTCGAGCAGCAGGTTGAGCGGCTGAAGCAGGGGCGCGTCGGCGCGCTCGGCGCGGGAACTCTCCAGCGGCGCGCGCACGGCGGCCAGCACCTGCGCGGGAACGGCGGGCTCGATCCGCATCAGCCGGCGTCCAGGATGCGCCGCAGCGCCGGGACCAGCTCGGCCCGCGGGATCGTCTGCTGGCCGGGCCGCTGACCGCGCCATTCGGCGTTGTCCGTCACCTTGGCGGCCAGTTCCCGGCCGAGGTCGAGGTCCTTCACGGTGACGGTCCCCGCGGCCAGTTCGTCGTCGCCAACGATGATCGCCGCCGGCGACAGGCGACGGTCGGCGTACTTCATCTGCGCCTTCATGCCCGAGGCGCCCAGGTACACCTCGGCCGGTATGCCCGCTGCGCGGATCTCGCGGGCGACGGCGAAGTAGTCGGCCATCCGGTCCTGCGAGAAGGCGATCACCACCACCGGCCCCCGCGCGGCCTGCGCCAGATCGCGACCGGCCGCCCGGAGCGCCGCAGCCAGGCGCGAGACGCCGAACGAGAAGCCCGTGGCGGGCGTGCGCTCGCCGGTGAAGCGGGCGACCAGGTCGTCGTAGCGCCCGCCCCCGCCGATGGAGCCGAAGCGCATGGCCTGGCCCTTGTCGTCGAGCGTGGAGAGCAGCAGCTCGGCCTCGAAGACCGGCCCGGTGTAGTACTCGAGGCCGCGGACGACCGAGGGGTCCACCATCGCGCGGTCGGGTCCCACGCCCAGGCCCTTCAGGGCCGCATCGATCGCCGCCAGTTCCGCGAGACCCTCATCGCCCTCGGCTGAGCCGCCCACCACGTCGGCCAGCTTCGCCAGCGTCTCGGCGCGGCCGCCCACGCCGGCGGCGGTGAACGCCAGCACGCGCTCGGCCGCCGATGCACTGAGACCCGCCCCCTTGGTGAAGGCGCCGGACTCGTCCATCCGGCCCTCCCCCAGCAGCAGGCGCACGCCGTCGGGGCCGAGGCGGTCCAGCTTGTCCACCGCACGCAGCACTGCGAGCTTCTGGCCCTCGTCCGCCACGCCCGCCGCGGCCATCAGGCCGTTCAGGAGCTTGCGGTTGTTGATCTTGATGACCGCCGAGCCGGCCGGCAGGCCCGCGGCCTCCAGCCCTTCGGCCACCATGGCGATGATCTCGGCGTCGGCTTCCGGGCGCGCCGAGCCCACCGTGTCGGCGTCGCACTGCACGAACTCGCGAAAGCGCCCCGGCCCCGGCTTCTCGTTGCGCCACACCGGCCCGAAGGCGTAGCGGCGGAACGGCTTGGGCAGGGTCTCCCAGTTCTGCGCCGCGAAGCGCGCCAGCGGCGCGGTCAGGTCGTAGCGCAGCGCCATCCACTGCTCGTCGTCGTCCTGCAGCGCGAAGACGCCCTCGTTCGGACGGTCGGCGTCGGGCAGGAACTTGCCCAGCGCGTCGGCATACTCGAACGCGCCGGTCTCCAGCGGCTCGAAGCCCCAGGCCTCGTAGACCTGGCTCACGGCCTTCAGGATCCCGCGCTCGGCGACGACGTCGCGGCCGCGCCGATCGATGAATCCGCGGGGCGTACGGGCTTGCGGGCGCTCGCTCATGGCGGGCCGCTTAGCCTCTGGGACGGTCTCACTCAAGGAACTGCTTGGGGACAGGTCGTTCATCGGTCGTCTCTTCAGGGGTCTGAGGCGACGGACGAAGCTGGAAGAGCCGAGCCCCGTCCGCGTTCGGCGGGGCTTCGGAAGGGGTCGGCGTCAGGCCGCGCGCACCCGCTCCGAACCCGCCCGGGTCGGATGGTGGTGATGGCCGTGATGATGCGCGATCCGCGTCATGACGGGCGCCCTATAGCGGAGCCGCCCCCTGAAGTCACGCGCCCCGCGCCAGGGCGCGCTACGGCCTCGAGCGTCACCCTGGACCGCATCCGCCCCGACAGCCTGGCGACGGTTGCCCGCGGGCTCGGCTCTTTCCGATCGGTTAACCACGTTCGCCGACCCTCGGACCGCGGCGGAGGGCCCCATGATCGAGATCACGCGCGAGATCGACGGCGCCGTCGACGTCGAGGCGGGCAAGCCCCGCTCGGCCGGCCTCGCCTACGACATCACCTGGCCGCAGGAGGGCGAGGCCCCCGGGCTTGTGCTGGTGATCGCAGGCTTCGGCGACGACACGAACAGCGACTACAGCGCCGGGCTACGCCGCCACATCGTCGAGACCACCGGCATGGGCGCCGTGACCGTGCGCTACCATGCCTTCCACGCCCGCCCCACCAACGGGGGGGCGATCTCCATCGATCCGTCCGAGCAGGCCTATCTCATCGGCGCGGCGCTCCTGGCCAAGGCCAAGGTGCGCGACATCACGAACTTCCGCGACGTGGTCCGGGGTCTGGCGGCGGCGAAGGCCGACATCGCGCCCAAGGTCTGGATCGACCCGGCGCACGGCGAGCGTCAGAACTTCGGGATCCTCCAGGCGCTGGACCACCTGATGGTGATCGGCGACCTCCTGGAGAACGCGCCGCCGTTCGACGCCGCCCGCATCGTGGCGCTGGGATCGTCGCACGGGGCCTACATCGCGCACCTGATGGCGAAGATGGCGCCCTCGACGCTGGCGGCCATCATCGACAACTCGTCCTATGCCCAGCCGCCCATGAACTTCCTGGCCATCGGCGACCTTCCCGAGATCACCATCGGCTTCGAGGGACTGAACCTGCACGCGCGGACGCGCAGCGCCTGGACGCTCACGGACCGCAATGCGCCCGACTTCTACAGCCGCGACCGCGACCTGATCCGCGACGTCCGCTACCCGCCCCACATCGCGACGCAGCGCGCCGCCGCCGCCGACGGCGGAACCCAGTACTTCATGGTCAACGCCGCCTGGGACACCGTCTCTCCGCCCGACGTGAAGCGGCGGCAGCAGGCCGCGCTCGCACGGGCCGGCTTCGAGGCCGAGCTCGACATCATCGGCCAGGACAAGATCGACGGCCGGCTGTTCAAGACCGTCAGCCACGGCCTCGGCTGCTCGCTGAAGCTGCTGTTCGACCGCTACATCGGCCGCGTGCGGCCGCGTGGAGTCGCGCCCGACGCCGTCCAGGGCTCCACGATCGAGCACGCCTGCGTCGACCTGGGCTACCGCTTCCGCCATTCCACGACGGCGCCGTACGTGACGGCCGAGGTGTACGACCTCTTCGAGGAGCCCGCCGCCGAGCCGGCCGCGTCGCAGGCGGCCTGACGCACCTGCGGTGCACGCTTAGCCCCTAGGCTGGCGCGTTCGAGCAGCCTAAAAGCGCCGGCATGCGAGAGATCACCCATTTCATCGACGGCGCCGGGTTCACGGGCGCTTCGGGCCGCTTCGGCGACGTGATGAACCCGAACACGGGCGAGGTTCAGGCGAGGGTTCAGTTCGCCACCGAGGCCGAGGTGGACCGCGCCGTGCAGTCGGCGCTCAAGGCGCAGATCGGCTGGGCCCAGGTGAACCCGCAGCGGCGGGCGCGGGTGATGTTCGAGTTCAAGCGCCTGGTCGAGGCGCGGATGGACGAGCTGGCCGAGATCCTGTCGTCCGAGCACGGCAAGGTGATCGCCGACAGCAAGGGCGACATCCAGCGGGGCCTCGAGGTGATCGAGTTCGCCTGCGGCATCCCGCATGCGCTCAAGGGCGAGTACACCGAGGGCGCGGGGCCCGGGATCGACGTCTACTCCATGCGCCAGCCCCTGGGCGTGGGCGCGGGGATCACGCCGTTCAACTTCCCGGCCATGATCCCGATGTGGATGTTCGGGGTGGCCATCGCGACGGGCAACACCTTCGTCCTGAAGCCCAGCGAGAAGGACCCGACGGTCCCGGTGCGGCTGGCCGAGCTGATGATGGAGGCGGGCGCGCCGGCCGGCGTGCTGAACGTGATCCACGGCGACAAGGTGGCTGTGGACGCCATCCTGGATCACCCGGACATCAAGGCGGTGAGCTTCGTCGGCAGCTCGGACATCGCCCACTATGTCTACAGCCGCGGCACGGCCAATTCGAAGCGCGTCCAGGCCATGGGCGGGGCCAAGAACCATGGCCTCATCCTGCCCGACGCCGACCTCGAGCAGGCCACCAAGGACATCATCGGCGCCGCCTACGGCTCGGCCGGCGAGCGCTGCATGGCGCTGCCCGTCGTGGTGCCCGTGGGCCAGAAGACCGCGAACGAGGTCCGCGAGCGCCTGCTGGCCGAGATCGACAACCTGAAGGTCGGCCTCTCCACCGACCCGGCCGCCCAGTACGGCCCGGTGGTCTCGGCGGCGCACAAGGCGAAGATCGAAGGCTACATCCAGACCGGCGTCGACGAGGGCGCCGAACTGGTGGTCGACGGCCGCGGCTTCCAGCTGCAGGGCTACGAGAACGGCTACTTCCTGGGCCCGAGCCTGTTCGACCAGGTGAAGCCCGCCATGAAGACCTACCAGGAGGAGATCTTCGGCCCGGTGCTGCAGATCGTCCGCGCCGAGACCTTCGAGGACGCCCTGGCCCTGCCCTCGAACCACCAGTACGGCAACGGCGTCGCCATCTTCACCCGCAACGGCCGCGCCGCGCGCGAGTTCGCCCAGCGGGTCAACGTGGGCATGGTGGGCATCAACGTGCCGATCCCGGTGCCCGTGGCCTACCACACCTTCGGCGGCTGGAAGCGCTCGGCCTTCGGCGACGCCAACCAGCACGGCATGGAAGGCGTCCGCTTCTGGACCAAGGTCAAGACCATCACCTCCCGCTGGCCCGAAGGCGCCGTCGAGGACTCCGCCTTCGTCATCCCGACGATGAGGTAGCCTCGCCGCTCCCGATCCGCTTCGCCGCCAAGGCGGAGATGCGGGTCCTGCCGGTCAGGGGAGCGACGCCGCGTCGGCGCTGATCCGGGCCGCCAGTTCCTTCATCAGCTTGGCCGCCAGCGTCGCGGTCATGCCGTTGATGTCACGGTCGGGGTTGAGCTCCACGATGTCGCCGCCGATCACCGGCCCGGGCGTCTTCCAGATCACGTCGAGGACCTCGCGCGTGGTCAGCCCGCCGGGCTCGTGGTGCGAGACGCCGGGCGCGTAGGCCGGGTCCAGCCCGTCGAGGTCGATGGAGATGTAGGTGGGGCCGCTGGGCAGCAGCGAGAGGGCCGCGCCGTGGTCGGCGGGCGAGAAGACGCGGACGCCATAGCGGCCGGCCTGCTCGCGCAGGTGCGCGTTCAGGGTGCGGATGCCGAGCTGGGTCAGCCCGGCGCACAGCGTCTTCTCGAGGATCCGCGCGAAGGGCGAGGCGTGGCTCAGCGGATCGCCCTCGAAGTCGGCGTAGAGGTCCGGATGGGCGTCGATGTGCACCACCTGCGGCGGCGCCCGCGCCGCCTCGGACCAGCCCTGCAGGATGGGATAGGTCACCATGTGGTCGCCGCCCAGGAAGACCGCCGGCCCCGCTTCGAACGCCACGCGCGCGGCCTCCACGATCCTGTGGAAGTCCACGGCGTCGTCGCGGATGGGCGCATCCCCCAGGTCGCGCAACAGATCGACGAGATCGAGCCCGTTGCTGGCGGCGAGATGGCTGTGAGGCGAGTGAAGCGCGGCGCGGATCGCCGCCGGCGCCTTGGCCGCTCCGCGCAGGAACGACGAGTGGCGGTCGATCGGCAGGCCGGTGAACGAGACGGGAGTCATGCCCGGCGCAACCTAGCGGCGGCGATCCGGCTTGCGAAGCTGTCGGCCGATCGCGGCGCACGTGCTCGCCGGAGCGGCCAGGAAGGCCATCAGGCAGACGACCGCCTGACAGCCTCCCCGACCTCGATGAGCGGCTCCATGGCCACGGCGACCCAGGATCGGCGCCGCCAGCATCATCGCGCGATGGGCCTCAGCTCCGCCGGCTGATGGTGTCCTTGTTCAGCCGCCGGGTCTTGATCCCCTGGCCCCGCTCCGCCTCGATCCGGTCGGCGCGACGGGTGTGGTTGGACGAGAACACCGCCTCGGGGTCCCCCGCCTCGCCCCAGTCCGCCTCGGGGTTGTCGGGCTGACCCAGCTTGTGGATGTCGACATTGGCCGGCGTCCCGGCGCCGAGGTCGCCATCGATCGCATGGATGTCGGCCTCGTCCCGGCCGAGATTGGGGTTGAGGCCCCACCCGTCGCGGCGCGCCTCCGCAGCGGCGGCGCCAGGCTCGTCCTCGGCGTCCTCGTCATCCGCGGCGGCGTCATCTCCGTCCGTGGACGCATCGCCGAAGTCCGCCTGCTGCGGGCGGTCGCCGTTCGTCGCCTCGTCAAGATCGCCCTGGAAGCTTCGCTGCTCGGGGTTCGTCGCCGTCTCGAGGCGGCCCGGATCGCGCTGGGCGTCCATCTCGTGCTGGCCGACGCCGCCGCCCTGCATGCGGGCGCGATTGGCCGCAGCGGCGTCCGTGGAGAAGGTGTCTTTGGTTTGATCGGCCATGAAAGGCTCTCCCTTGTTCGCAAGGGTCAACCCCGCCGGACGCCGCCCGTTCCTTGCGATTCGCCCCGCCGCCCGCTAGGCCGGACGGTGATGGCCTCCGCCCTGCAAGCCGCCTACGAGGCGAAGATCCGCGACGGATCGATCCGCCCGGACCCGGCCCAGGCCGCGGCGCTCCGGCCCCTCATCCGCCTCGAGACCGACCTGTCGGACGACGAGCCCGAGGGCGGCATCCTGGCCATGCTGCGCCGCCGCCACTACGAGGCGCCCCGCGGGGTCTACCTCATCGGCCCGGTCGGCCGCGGCAAGACGCTGCTGATGGACCTGTTCTACGAGGCGGTGTCCGGCTTCAAGAAGCGGCGCACCCACTTCCACGTCTTCATGGGCGAGGTGCACCGGCTGATCGACGCCTGGCGCAAGGGCGATCGCGACGCGCGGCGGCGGACCTTCGGCCAGCACAAGGGCGACGACCCGATCCCGCCGGTCGCCGACCTCATCGCCGGCCAGGCGCGGCTGCTCTGCTTCGACGAGTTCCAGGTCACCGACATCGCCGACGCCATGATCCTGGGGCGGCTGTTCGACGCGCTGTTCGGCCACGGCGTGGTGCTGGTGGCGACCTCCAACCGGATGCCGGACGACCTCTACCTCAACGGCATCAACCGGCAGCTCTTCCTGCCGTTCATCGAGGTGCTCAAGCGCAAGACCGAAGTGGTCACGATCGCCGGGCCGCATGACTACCGGCTGGATCGCCTCCGCGCGGCCGGCACCTGGTTCGCGTGGCATGACCCCGCGCAGGTTGCGGCCTTCGACGCGCTCTGGACAGACATGCTGGGGCCCGAGGACGAGGACGGCGAGACGGTCGAGGTCCTGGGCCGGAAGCTGGTGTTCCCGCGGGCCGCGGGCGGGCTCCTGCGGGCGACCTTCGACAGCCTGTGCAAGGTTCCCCTCGGCCCCAACGACTACGTGGCCATCGCCGACCGCTTCCACACGATCTTCCTGGAGGGTCTTCCCAAGATGGGCCCTGCCAACCGCGAGGAAGCCCGGCGGCTGGTGATCCTCATCGACGCGCTCTACGAGGCCAAGACCCACCTCATCGTGCTGGCCGGGGCCGAGCCTACCGAGCTCTACCCGGCCGGCGATGGCGCCTTCGAGTTCGAGCGCACGGCTTCGCGCCTGCAGGAGATGCGCTCCGAAAGCTGGCTCCAGGACGCCTGAGGGCGGAACGGGAAACGGGGATTTCGCGTCCAAACGCGCTCGGGTGCGGCGCCCGACGCGCGTCAGGCGAGTTCGCGCTCGGCGAAGACGCGCATTGCGGATTGCAGGTAGTTGGTCAGTCCCTCGGCCTGCGCCTCGTAGCGGGCGCGGAAGTCGGGATGTTCGCCATAGAGGGCCGCCAGGTTCTCGTAGGCGACCCGGGACACCGGCATGGGCCAGGACTTTGCGATCCAGGCGCAATGGCGGCGGGTCAGCGCCTGCACCACCTGCGAGCCGGCCGGCAAGGCCTCCGCCAGCGCCTGCCGGAAGTCCGCCTCGATCTCGGCGATCTCAGCTTGGGCGTCGTCGAAGTCGGCCTGCGTCCAGGACTTCTGCCGGGCCTTCACCGCATCGATCGAGGCCTGCACCCCCGGGCCGTAGCGGTCGACCAGCCACGCCTCCTGCTTCGCCTGCTCCTCGGGGTCGAAGCCCCGGTACATCGCCGTCTCGTTCATCGTCTTCGCTCCTTCCAGGGCGGCGAGGGTGTCGTCGATCGTGCGCAGCAGCCGCCGGTAGCGCTTCGCCTCGGCGTCCAGCCGCGCGCGGTGCGCCTTCAGCGCCGCGACGCGGTCGAACCCGGGCGCATCCAGCACCCGCCGGATCTGCTCCAGCGGAAAGCCCAGCTCCCGATGGAACAGGATCTGCTGCAGGCGCAGCAGCTCGTCCCGACCGTACTCGCGGTAGCCGTTCGCGCGGACGCCAGCGGGCTTCAGGAGCCCGATGGCGTCGTAGTGATGCAGCGTGCGGACGGAGACGCCCGACAGCTTCGCCACCTGCTTGACCGTATATCCGCCCACGTCGATCGATCCCTTGCCGTCCGGGAGCCGTCCGCCCTCACGCCACGTTAGGGTCAAGACCACCCCGACGGAGCCCCCGATGGACGTCCACACCGGTCGCCTGATCGACCATGTCCACCTGCGCGCCAGCGACCTCGCGGCCACGCGGCGGTTCTACGAGGCCGTCCTGGGCGTGCTCGGCGTCCCCTTCGTGAGCGACGAGACGCACCTGCAGGCCGACGAACTCTGGATCGACCATGGCGGCCCGGCCACCCACGTCCATCTGGCCTTCCAGGCGAAGGACCACGCCATGGTCCAGGCCTTCCATGCCGCGGGTCTTGCCGCCGGGGGCCGGGACAACGGCGGGCCGGGCGAGCGCGACTACCATCCCGGCTACTATGCGGCGTTCCTGCTGGACCCCGACGGCAACAACATCGAGGCCGTCTTCCACGGCCCGTCGACGCGTTCGGCGGACAGCGTGGTCATCCGGCCGGCGAAGGATTGAACCGCAGGAAGTGGACCTTGGCCGCGCCGTAGTCGCGGACGTCCAGGAGCGCGAAGCCGGGCGCGTCGAACGCAGGCTCGCCGGCGCCCCGCTCGAAGACCACCACCGCATCCTCGGCCAGCCAGCCTGCGGCCAGGCGCGCGAGGGCCTGCTCGCCGAGGCCCCTGGCGTATGGCGGGTCCAGGAAGGCGAGATCGAAGGCCGGGCCGTCGGCGCCGGGGCGTACGCCCAGGTCGATCGCCGAGCGCCGGTGCACGCGCGTGCG
>NZ_JAEUMN010000110.1 GCF_016793225.1 Phenylobacterium sp. | reverse complement strand
CCGGCGCACCCCGGACATGAATTCCCTGGTGGTTCTCGGCGCCAGCGCGGCCTTCGCCTACTCCGCCGTGGCGACCTTCGCGCCAGCTCTGCTGCCGGCCGGCGCCGACCACGTCTACTACGAGGCCGCGGCCGTGATCGTAAGCCTGATCCTGCTCGGCCGAATGTTCGAGGCCCAGGCCAAGGGCCGCACCAGCGAGGCGATCCGCCGGCTGATGACCCTGCAGGCGAAGACCGCTCGCGTCCTTCGCGGCGGGCGGGAGATCGAGGTGCCGATCGCCGAGGTCTCCGTCGGCGACCTGGTCGATGTCCGCCCGGGCGAGCGGCTCCCCGTTGACGGCGAGGTCGTCGAAGGCGGCTCTTTCGTCGACGAGTCGATGATTACCGGCGAGCCGATCCCCACAGAGAAACGCCCCGGCGACGCGGTGGTCGGCGGCACCGTCAACAAGACCGGCGCCTTTCGTTTCCGCGCCACCAAGGTGGGCGGCGACACCCTGCTGGCCCAGATCGTCCGCATGGTGGAGACGGCCCAGGGGGCCAAGCTGCCGATCCAGGCCGCCGTTGACCGCGTCACCGGCTGGTTCGTGCCGGCCGTAATCGTGGCCGCACTCGCCACCTTCGCCGCCTGGCTTGCCTTCGGCCCCAGCCCGGCGCTCAGCTTCGCCCTGGTCAACGCCGTGGCGGTGCTGATCATCGCCTGCCCCTGCGCCATGGGCCTCGCCACCCCCACCTCGATCATGGTGGGGACCGGCAAGGCCGCCGAGCTTGGCGTCCTCTTCCGCCGCGGCGAAGCGCTGCAGGCCCTACGTGACGTGAAGGTGGTGGCCTTCGACAAGACTGGCACCCTCACCCTCGGCCGCCCAGCCCTCACCGACCTGATCCCGGCCGAGGGCTTCGCGGCCGACGAGGCGCTGCGGCTGACCGCGGCGGTAGAGGCCCGCTCGGAACATCCGATTGCGGCCGCCATCGTCGGGGCGGCGGCGGAGAGGGGCCTGACCCCATCTCCTGCCGACGCTTTTGAGGCGGTCCCCGGCTTCGGGGCGGAGGCGAGGGTCGAGGGCCAGCGCGTGCAGGTGGGCGCCGACCGCTACATGACCCGCCTGGGCGTCGACATCGCCGCCTTCGCGCCCGAGGCCGCCCGCTTGGCCGCCGAGGCCAAGACGCCGCTGTTCGTGGCGATCGACGGGCGTGTGGCCGCGTTGATCGCCGTCGCCGACCCGATCAAGCCCACCACGCCCGCCGCGCTGGCCGCCCTGCACGCCGCCGGGCTGAAAGTGGCGATGATCACCGGCGATAGTGCGCGGACGGCGCGGGCGGTGGCCGATGCGCTTGGCGTCGATGAGGTCGTGGCCGAAGTGCTGCCGGACGGGAAGGTGGCCGCCCTCCAGGCGCTCCGCGTCAAGCACGGCGCCGCAGCCTTCGTGGGCGATGGCATCAACGACGCCCCGGCGCTCGCCGCCGCCGACGTCGGGATCGCCATGGGCGCCGGCACGGATATCGCCATCGAGAGCGCCGACGTGGTGCTGATGCGCAGCGACCTTCGGGCCGTCGCCACGGCGGTGGCGCTCAGCCGCGCGACCCTGGCCAACATTCGCCAGAACCTCGCCTGGGCGTTCGGCTACAACGTGCTCCTGATCCCGCTGGCGGCGGGCGTGTTCTACCCGGCGTTCGGCCTCACACTCTCGCCGATGATCGCCGCCGGCGCGATGGCGCTGTCCAGCGTCAGCGTGCTGGCCAACGCGCTGCGGCTGCGGGGCTTCCGCCCCGCGACCGCGTGAGGTTCAGAACCAGGCCCGCAGACCGACGACGAGGCGGGTGTCGCTTGCGTCCTCGTCCGCGGCCCGCGCCAAGTCGGCGGTGTCGCCCACCTTGCGGCTCCAGACTACGCCCACGTACGGCGCGAACTCCCGGCGGATCTCGTAGCGCAGCCGCAGACCCGCCTCGACGTCCGAAAGGCCCGAGCCGACGCCGCGAGAAGGGATATCTTCCGCCGAAAAGTTGAGCTCCGCACGCGGCTGCAGCACCAGCCGCTGCGCCAGCCGGAGATCGTACGTCCCCTCCAGCCGGCCCAGTACCTCGCCCTTGTTGGAGAGGAACAGCGCGCCTTCGGCCTCGAACCAGTAGGGAAGCAGGCTCTCAAACCCGACCACGGCATAGGTGCGCTCCGGCCCCGGCTCGAAGTCGTGGCGCACGCCCACCTGCACGTCGGTGTAGACGCCGACGGCGCGGGAATAGAGGACCTGGACCTCGGCGTCCTCGGCTCCGTCGTCCCAGCTTCCCTCGCCTTCCGACTTCAGGACGAGGCGGTTCAGGTCGCCGCCGTACCAGGCCTCGAAGTCCCAATGGTAGCCGCCGCCGGAGCCCAGGCGGGCTTCGGACATGTTGGCCATCACCTTGGAGAGCCGGGTCCCGCCATGCTCCTGCCGCAGGATCGCACGGCCCTCGGCCATGGGCGCCGCGCCGTACACCCGGTCTGCGCCCGCCTCGGCGGGCGGCGGCGGCGGCGGCTCCCCACCGACGGGCAGGTCCGCCCCGGTCTGGGTTGCGGCGGGCGCCGCAGCGTGTCCGGCGTGCGGGTCTACGGGCTGCGCCGGCATTGCGTGGCCGGCATGCGGATCAGCCGGCGGCGGCCCCGCCGGAGCCGCGTGACCCGCGTGCGGATCGGCTTGCGGGGCCGGCATCGCGTGGCTGGCGTGCGGATCGGCCGACGGCCGCGGCGCGGGCTTCCCCGCCGGCGCCGCATGCCCCGCGTGCGGATCGGCTTTCGACGCCGGCATGGCGTGGCCGGCATGCGGGTCGGGGGTCTGGGCCAGGGCGGGGCCCGCAAAGAAGGCCGGAAGCAGGGCCATGCAGATCAGGCGGTTCATGCGGCGGCTCCATCCAGCGGCCGCACGGCGAACACCTGAAACATGCCGGCGTGCATGTGGTACATCATGTGGCAGTGGAACGCCCAGTCGCCCGGCTCGGCGGTGATGTCGAAGCTCACCTTTCCGCCGGGCAGCACATTGACCGTGTGCTTGCGTGGCATGTGCCCCACCGGCCCATGCGTCAGCTCGAAGAAATGGCCATGCAGGTGAATGGGGTGGGTCATCATGGTGTCGTTGACTAGCGTGACCCGCGCCCGTTCGCCCTTGCGGAAACTGTAGGGCTTCGGGCCATCGCTGAACTTCATCCCGTCGAAGCCCCAGATAAAGCGCTCCATGTTGCCAGTCAGGCGGATCTCCAGGCCTCGTGACGGCGCCCGCGTATCGGGATTGGGCTCCAGCGCGATAAGGTCCGTATAGACGAGCACGCGGTGACCGACGCTCTCCAGGCCCTGCCCGGGCTCCCCCGTGCGATCCATCGGAGACGGCGCGATCGATTGAACGCCGGGGCCCATCTTCACCTGCGGCGCGTTGAGGGGATCGCGCATGGACATCTCCATGCCGCCCATGTCGCCCATGGCGTCAGCGCCGCGCACCCGCGGCGGCGCCATGCCCGGCGCGGGCTGAGCCGCGCCCGCCGCGCCATGACCCATCGCCGCGTGATCCCCGCCCGTCGCGGCCGGCGCGCCGCCCTGGGCTCCGCCGTGGCCGGCGTGCGTGGACATGTCCATGCCCATGTCCTTCATGGTGCCCAGCGGCCGTTCGCGAAGCGGCGGGACCGCTGCGCTCATGCCGGGGCGTGGCGCCAGGGTCGCCCGGCCCATCCCCGAGCGGTCCACGGCCTCGGAGACCAGGGTGTAGGCGCGATCCTCCGTCGGCTGCACGATCACGTCGTAGGTCTCGGCGTTGCCGATCTGGAACTCATCGACCTCGACCGGCCGCACGTTCTGACCGTCGGCGGCCACCACGATGAGCTTCAGGCCGGGAATGCGGACGTTGAAGATGGTCTGGGCGCCGGCGTTGATGAACCGCAGGCGCACCCGCTCGCCGGGCGTGAACAGGGCCGTCCAGTTGTCCTCAGGCCCGTGGCCGTTGATAAGGAACTTATAGACCGCGCCCGTGACGTCGGAGATGTCGGTGGGGTCCATGAGCGTCTTGGACCATTCCTTCCGCTCCTGCAGCGTCTGGTCCTTGCCCGCGAGCAGGCCCGCGATAGTCTGGCGCTGATAGTTGAAGGTGCCCGACTGCTGCTTCAGCCGCTGGAAGATGCGGTGCGGGTGCATGAAGCTGAAGTCGGACAGTACGACCACGTGCTCGCGGTCGTAGGCCACTGGATCCGGACCGGCCGGGTCGATCACGATCGGGCCGTAGTGGCCCTCCTGTTCCTGCAGGCCCGAGTGGCTGTGGTACCAGTAGGTGCCGCTCTGGATGACCGGAAACTCATAGACGAAGGTCTCGCCCGGCTTGATGCCGGGGAAGCTCACGCCGGGCACGCCATCCATTTCGAACGGCACCAGCAGACCATGCCAGTGGATCGAGGTGTCCTCGTCGAGCGTGTTGGTCACGGAGAGACGGACGTTCTGGCCCTGCTTCAGGCGGATCAGCGGCGCCGGCACGGTGCCGTTGATGGTGACCGCATGCCCGCTGCGGCCATCGACCTTCAGCGTGCTGTGGCCGATCGTCAGCTTGATGTCCTCCCCCGAGAGGCTCGGCAACGTGGGCAGGCCAGGTGTGGCGCTCTGGGCCCATCCCGGCAGCAGGCTGGCGGCGGCGAGGCCGCCACCCGCAAGGGTCGCGCCGCGCAGAAGGTCTCGGCGGCTGAGGAAACTGTGCATCGTCCGTCCCGAAGGCTCGTCTCGGCCCCGTGGCGCGAGGCGACATGGCCAGTATACGCGCGAGGTCGGCCGCGCCCCTCACAACCGATGTCGCGCGGCTCCTCGCTTCGTCGCGTGAGGGGCTGGCCGTGCGCCATGCGTACTGACCCGTGAGGCGTGCCTCACCCACGCGGAGATCTCGGAATGACGTTCAGAACACCCGTCGCGCTCGCCGTCGCCGCGAGCGCACTACTCGTGGCCAGCCAGGCGTCCGCACATGCGAAGCTGGTGAGTTCCAGCCCCGCCGCCAACGCGACGTCGGCCGCGCCTCCGCACATCCAGCTCCAGTTCAATGAAAAGCTGCAGGCCAAGTTCTCCGGCTTCGAGGTCTCTTCGAAAGGCGCGGCCGTGCCGGTGAAGGTGGCCCCGGGCAAGGACGGGCTTTCTCTGGTCGGGACGCCCGCACGGCCACTAACCGCCGGCGTCTATGAGGTGAAGTGGCACGCGGTAACCGCGGACACCCATCGGATGCAGGGCGCCTTCAGCTTCACCGTCCGCTGACGGCGCGCGTATGGACGCCGTCGTCGTCGCCCTGCGCTTCCTGCAGTTTGCGGCCGCCGTCGTGCTCTTCGGAGCGCCGTTCTTCCTGCTCTACGGCCTGAGGGCCCCGGTGCGGGATGCGCTCCCGTGGCCTCGGCCGATCGCCATCGTCGCCGGCCTGGCGCTATTCGCCGGGGCCGGGGCCGGGCTGCTCGCGCAGACGGCCGTGATGGCTGGAGACCCCTCGGCAGCATGGGATGGCGCGCTCCTGGTGAGCGTCGGCGTCGAGACGCCATTCGGCCTCGCGGCCCTCGCCCGCGCCCTGGCCGCCACGGCGGCGCTCGTCCTGGCCTTGTTCATGGCGCCTGGCGGTCGCCTGTGGTGGGCGCTCAGCGTCCTGGGCGCCGCCGCCGTGGCCAGCCTCGCCTGGAGCGGCCACGGGGCCGCCACCCAAGGACCCGGGAGCCTCCTCCATCTGGTCGCCGACATTCTGCACCTCCTGGCCGCGGGGGTCTGGATCGGGGCGCTGGTGGCCTTCGCGCTTCTGCTTCGCGCCAAGCCCTTCTCAACCCCTGAGGCGCAGGCGCTGCACGGCGCGCTCGCCGGCTTCTCCGGCGTCGGCTCAGCGGTGGTCGCGACACTGGTCCTGACCGGCCTCGTCAACAGCTGGTTCCTGGTCGGATTGCAGGGCCTGGAACGCCTCGCCACAACCGGCTGGGGCGTCCTGATGCTGGCCAAGCTCGGCGTCTTCGCCGCCATGCTGGCCCTGGCGGCGGTGAACCGCTTCCGGTTGACGCCCGCCCTGGCCGCGAGCGCGAAGTCAGGCGATCTCGCAGCGCTGGCAGGCCTGCGCCGCAGCATCGCGCTCGAGACCGGGGCCGCCGTCCTCGTCCTGGCGCTGGTGGCGGCGCTCGGCGCCCTGGCGCCCCCGGCGGCGGCTTGAGGGAAGTCAAAGACAGGCGCCCGCGAAGGGGGCATGATGCGCTCATGATCGCGCGGCTGTTTGCGCTCCTCGCCCTCCTGGCCCTGGCCCTCAGCCCGCTCAACGCGGTCGCGGCCACACGCGCTTGCGAGCATATGGACACCGTCGCCGTAGCGGCCTCTGCGGACGGCGCAGCCATGGCGGAAATGCCGTGCTGCGATCCCGATCCGTTCGCGCCCATGGACCCCGCCTGCGCCGCCAAGTGCGTCGTCATGGCCGGCGTCGTCGCCGACCTGCCGACGGCGCTGGTGGTCGAGCGTCCGGCGGCGAGTTGGACTTCCTATGCGTCGCCGTGCACGCTGCGCCTGCACGCACATCCGCCGCCGCCGTTGGAACGACCACCGCGACCGCTCGCCTGAAGCGCGCCGCCGGATAGCCCTGAGGCTCCGCCCGGCGCGCGAGACCGCATGCGCCCTCGGGCGCTTGGTTCCGCGTCGTCAGGACGATCCCATGACCTTGTTGTTCCCACGCGCCCGGCGGGAGCGCCGTCGCGCTCGCTGGCCCGGCCTCGCAGCCGCCGCAGCTTGGCTGGCCGTCGCGCCAGCGGCCGCCGCGCCGATCACGCTCGCGGCCGCCCTTGAGCGGGCCGAAGCCCAGGCGCCTGAACTGCAGGCCGCGGCCTTACAGGAAGAGGCCGCGCGGGCGGCCTCCCGCGCCGCAGGCGCGTTGCCGGATCCGAAGCTGCAGCTCGGCCTCGAGAACGTCCCCGTCTCCGGCCGCGGCGCAGGCCGCTTCGACGCCGACGAGATGACCATGGCCCGGTTCGGCCTGACGCAGGAGCTGCCGAACGGCGCTAAGCGGCGGGCCGAGCGCGAGCGCGCGCAGACCGGCATAGTCGCCGCCTTCGCGGCCCGGCGCGCGACGGGCCGCGACGTGCGCGCCGCCGCCGCCGCGGCCTGGGTGGACCTGTACTACGCCGAGCGGCGGCTGGCGGCCCTGGACCAGGCGGTCGCCACGCTGAGCCCGCTCTGGGACGCCGCGTTCGCCAGTGTGGCGTCGGGTGCGGCCCGCCCCGCAGCAGGCCCCGAGGCGCAGCGCCTTCGGGCCGAGCTCGCCGACCGCCGCAGCGAACTGGTCGCCGCCGTCGCGGTCGCGCGCGCCCGTCTGGGCCGCTGGAGCGGCGACACCGCCGCCGAGCCGGCAGGGCCCGCGCCGCCGCTGGACCTGGACGTCGCCGGCCTGCGCGCCGGGCTGGACCGCCACCCCCTGCTCGAGGTCCGCGACGCATCGATCCGCCAGGCAGGCGCCGAGGTCGACCTGGCGCGCGCCGGCAAGCGCCCGGACCTGGGCCTGGAGCTCGCCTACCAGCGCCGCGACCCGATGTTCGGGGACATGGTCTCCGTCGGGGTGACGGTGAGCCTGCCGGTCTTCGCCCGCACCCGGCAGGAGCCGATCATCGCCGCACGCACAGCCGCCTTTGGCCAGGCCCGCGCCGAGCGGGACGCGGCCGCGCGGGGCCTGGCCGCCGAGCTCGAGGCGGGCCTGGCCGACTACGCCATGCTTGGGGAGCGGTGGCTGCGGGCGCGCGACACGCTCCTGCCGCTGGCCCGCACGCGCGCCGACCTGGAAACCGCCAGCTACGCCGCCGGCCGCGCGGGCGTGGCTGACGTGACCGAGGCGCTCAGCGCCCGCGCCGAGGCGCACCTCACCCTGCTCGAACGCGAAGCCGCCCTGGCTCGGGCGACCGCGCGGCTCACTCACACCTTTGGGAGCGACCGATGACCCGCTTCAAGATATCTCCGGTCGGGCTTGCCGCCGCAACCGCCCTCACCGTCGCCGCCATCGCCGGCGGTGTCATGATCGGCCGGGCGACGGCGCCCGCGGCGGACGTCCCGGCCGCGGCAGGCCGCAAGGTGCTCTACTGGTACGACCCGATGGCGCCCGGCCAGCGCTTCGAGCGGCCCGGCAAGTCGCCCTTCATGGACATGCCGCTGCAGCCGAAATACGCCGATGAAGTCCCGGCCCCGCAGGCGCCCGGCGTGACCATCGATCCGGCGCAGACGCAGAGCCTGGGGATGCGCCTCGCCAAGGCGCAGCGCGGCGCGCTCCCCGGCGGCCTGTCCGCAACGGGCGTCATCGACTTCAACGAACGCGACGTGGCCGTGGTGCAGGCTAGAGCCGCCGGCTTCGTGCAGCGGGTCTATGGCCGCGCGCCCGGGGACGTCGTGGCAGCTGGTGCGCCCCTGGCGGACATCCTCGTCCCCGACTGGGCGGGCGCGCAGGACGAGTTCCTGGCCGTGCGGCGATCAGGCGATGCGGCGCTGATCCGCGCGAGCCGCCAGCGCCTGCAGTTGCTGGGCATGCCTCCCAGCCTGATCTCGGCCGTGGAACACGGCGGGCGCGTGCACAATGTGGCGACCGTCGTCATGCCCTCTGGCGGGGTGATCCGCACGCTCTCAGTCCGCAACGGGATGACGGTGACGGCGGGGCAGACCCTGGCCGAGGTCAACGGCCTCGGCCGCGTCTGGCTGAACGCAGCGGTTCCCGAGGCGATGGCGGGCCAGGTGCGTGTCGGGGAGGCGGCCACCGCCTCGCTGGCGGCCTACCCTGGCGAGACGTTAGGGGGCCGGGTGACCGCCATCCTGCCTCAGGCCCAGGCGGAGAGCCGGACCCTGACGGTCAGGATCGAGTTGCCCAACGCCGGCGGCCGGCTGCGGCCCGGCATGTTCGCCACCGTGCGGTTCGGTGGCCTTGCGCGACCCGCGCTCCTGGTGCCGACCGAGACTGTGATCCGCACCGGACGGCGCACGCTGGTCTTGCTGGCGGGGCCCCGTGGAACCTATCAGCCCGCGGAAATCCGGACCGGACGTGAGGCGGGCGGCCAGACCGAGGTGTTGGCCGGCCTGCGCGAAGGCGAACAGGTCGTGGCCTCCGGCCAGTTCCTCATCGACAGCGAAGCCAGCCTGTCCGGCGTCGCGGCCCGTCCGATCGGCGGCGCGTCGCCGGTTCGCGGCCCGGCCGCCCTGATCGAAGGCGTAGGTCGCGTGGAGCAGATCACGGCCGGCCAGGTGACGTTGAGCCACGAGGCCATCCCCGCGCTGCAGTGGCCAGCCATGACCATGTCGTTCCGTCTCACCGATCCACACCTCGCCCACGCGGTGCGGCCGGGCGAGCAGGTGACCTTCGCCTTCGAGCAGACGGCGAACGGTCCGATCGTCCGCCGAGTCCAGCGGAGGCCGGCCCGATGATCGCCGCCCTCATCCGGGCCTCGGTTCGGGGCCGGTTTCTCGTCCTACTGGGCGCTCTGGCTCTGTTGGTCGCGGGGGTCCTGGCCATGCGTGCGACGCCCGTCGATGCGTTGCCGGACCTCTCCGACGTGCAGGTGGTGATCCGCACAAACTATCCCGGCCAGGCGCCGCAGATCGTGGAGAACCAGGTCACCTATCCCCTGACCACCACCATGCTCTCCGTGCCCGGCGCGAAGACGGTTCGGGGCTATTCGTTCTTCGGGGACAGCTTCGTCTATGTGCTCTTCGAGGACGGGACGGACCTCTACTGGGCGCGCTCCCGGGTGCTGGAATATTTGAATCAGGTACAGGGCCGCCTCCCGGCCGGCGCGAAAGCCGCGCTCGGGCCGGACGCCACCGGCGTCGGCTGGATCTACGAGTATGCGCTGGTCGACCGCACCGGCCGCCACGACCTGTCGCAGTTGCGCGGCCTGCAGGACTGGTTCCTGCGCTATGAGCTGAAGAGCCTGCCGGGCGTCGCCGAGGTCGCCAGTATCGGCGGCATGGTGCGCCAGTATCAGGTGTTGCTCGATCCGGTCCGCCTCGCGGCCTATGGCGTCACCCACCAGGAGGCCGTCGCGGCGATTCAGCGGGCGAACCAGGAGACGGGCGGCTCCGTGCTGGAGATGGCCGAGGCCGAATACATGGTCCGGGCCAGCGGCTATCTGAAGACGCTCGACGACTTCCGCGCCATCCCGCTGCGCACCGCGGCGGGCGGCGTGCCCGTTCGGCTGGGCGATGTGGCGACGGTGCAGATCGGCCCGGAGATGCGCCGCGGTGTCGCCGAGCTGAACGGCGAGGGCGAGGTGGCCGGCGGCGTCGTGGTCATGCGCTCGGGCAAGAACGCGCGCGAGACCATCGCGGCGGTGAAGGCCAAGCTCGTTGAACTCAAGCGCAGCCTGCCGCCGGGCGTGGAAGTGGTCACCACCTACGACCGCTCGCTGCTGATCGACCGGGCGATCACCAACCTCACCCAGAAGCTGGTCGAGGAGTTCATCGTCGTGGGCGTCGTCTGCGCCCTCTTCCTCTGGCACGCGCGCTCGGCGCTGGTGGCCATCCTGACTCTGCCGCTCGGCGTGCTGTTCGCCTTCCTGGTGATGCGGGCGCAGGGCGTGAACGCCAACATCATGTCGCTGGGCGGCATCGCCATCGCCATCGGGGCCATGGTCGACGCCGCGGTCGTGATGATCGAGAACGCCCACAAGCGGCTCGAGCGATGGGCGCACGATCAACCTGGCGAGGCGATGAGCGAGGAGACCCGCTGGCGGGTGGTGACCGAGGCCGCGGCCGAGGTCGGACCCGCGTTGTTCCTGAGCCTGGTGATCATCACGCTCTCGTTCGTGCCGGTCTTTGCCCTTCAGGCGCAGGAGGGGCGGCTGTTCTCCCCCCTGGCCTTCACCAAGAGCTACGCCATGGCCGGCGCTGCGATCCTTTCGGTGACCCTTGTGCCGGTGCTGATGGGCTTCCTGATCCGCGGGCGCATCCCGAGCGAGGACGCCAACCCGGTGAACCGCTGGCTCACGCGGGCCTACAAGCCCGCCATCGGCTGGGTGCTGCGCAAGCCGCGCACGGTGCTCGTCGTCGCGCTGCTGGCCTTCGCCACCACCGCCTGGCCGCTCAGCCGTCTGGGCGGGGAGTTCATTCCGCCGATGGACGAGGGCGACCTGCTCTATATGCCGTCCGCCCTTCCGGGCATCTCGGCGGCGCAGGCCTCGGCGCTGTTGCAGAAGAGCGACCGGCTGATCCGCACGGTCCCGGAGGTGAAGAGCGTGTTCGGCAAGGCCGGACGCGCCGAGACGGCCACCGACCCGGCGCCGCTGGAGATGTTCGAAACCACCATCCAGTTCAAGCCGCGCGACCAGTGGCGCCCCGGCATGACCCCGGAGAAGCTGACCGAGGAACTCGATAGGGTGGTGAGGATTCCCGGCCTCGCCAACGTCTGGGTGCCGCCGATCCGCAACCGCATCGACATGCTGGCCACCGGCATCAAGAGCCCGATCGGCGTCAAGGTCTCGGGCGCCGACCTGGCGCAGCTCGACCGAGTGGCCGCCCAGGTGGAAGCCGTCGCCAAGCGCACCCCTGGCGTCTCCTCGGCCTTGGCGGAGCGCCTGACCGGCGGGCGCTATGTGGATGTCCGGATCGATCGCGCCGCCGCCGCCCGCTTCGGCCTCAACATCGCCGACGTGCAGGAGATCGTCGGCGGCGCCATCGGCGGCCAGACCGTGGGCGAGACGGTGGAGGGCGTCGCCCGCTACCCGATCAGCGTGCGCTATCCGCGCGAGCTGCGCGACAGCCTGGAGGGCCTGCGCGGCCTGCCAGTGCTGACGCCCGCCGGGCAGCAGATCACCCTGGGGACCGTCGCGGTGATCGAGGTCGCCGACGGACCGCCGATGCTGAAGACCGAGAACGCGCGCCCCTCGACCTGGGTCTATGTGGACGTCCGCGGCCGCGATCTGAACTCCGTGGTCACCGACCTGCGGCGAGCCGTCGCCAAGGAGGTGAAGCTGCCGCCTGGCGTGTCGGTGGCCTACGCCGGTCAGTTCGAGTACCTGCAGCGGGCCGCCGCGCGCCTGAAGCTGGTGGTCCCGGCGACCTTGGCGATCATCTTCCTGCTGCTCTACGCCACCTTCCGGCGCTGGGATGAGGCCGCGCTGATCATGGGCACGCTGCCTTTTGCGCTGACCGGCGGCATCTGGGCTCTCTACCTCCTGGGCTATCACCAGTCCGTCGCCACCGGCGTCGGCTTCATCGCCCTGGCCGGGGTGGCGGCCGAGTTCGGCGTGGTGATGCTGATCTACCTCAAGCACGCCCTGGCTGAGAAAGGCCCGAATCCCAGCGACGCTGATCTGGCGGCCGCGGTGCACGAGGGCGCGCTGCTGCGCGTGCGGCCCAAGGCCATGACCGTCGCGGTGATCCTGGCGGGCCTGGCTCCGATCCTTGTGGGACACGGGGCTGGGTCGGAGGTTATGAGCCGCATCGCCGCCCCGATGATCGGCGGCATGCTCACGGCGCCGCTACTGTCGATGCTCGTGATTCCGGCGGGCTATCTGCTGCTGCGCCGAAGCCGTCGGCCGGACCGGCCTGCTCCACGACTGAAAGGAATCTCCTGATGAGCGAACCCTCCCGCATCCTGGCCCCGGGCCTCGGTCGCCGCACGCTGGTCCTGGGCGCCGCGGCGCTGGGCCTGACCGCGGGCTGCGCCCGCGCGGCGGCGGCCGAGCTGACGGTCTACAAGACGCCCTGGTGCGGCTGCTGCGGCGGCTGGGTCACGCACATGCGCCGCGCAGGCTTCTCGCCCAAGGTCGTCGAGATGGAGGACCTCGCGCCCGTGCGGCAGAGGTACGGGATCCCCTTCGCGCTCTCGTCCTGCCACACCGGGGTGATCGGGGGCTATGTGGTCGAGGGCCATGTGCCGCCGGCTGACGTGACCCGGCTGCTGCGGGAACGGCCCAAGGCCCTGGGCCTGACGGTTCCCGGCATGCCGCTGGGCTCGCCGGGGATGGAACAGCCCGGCGGCGCCACCGAGCGGTTCCAGACCCTGCTGCTGCTCGACAGGTCCGGCCGCACGCGGCCGTTCGCGACACACGGGTGACGCCGCCTATGGCCCCTCAGAGGGCCTGGGCCTTGTACCCCGCGGCGGTGATCGCCTGCGACACCGCCGCGGGGTCGGCGCGGGTTTGCGCCTCCACCGTTCCTGCCTCGAGATCCACGCGAACCGCCGCTGCGGGATCGAGCCCCTGCACCGCGCGGGTCACCGCGCCGACGCAATGTCCGCATCCCATGCCTTCAACCTTCAACCGAAGCATCTCGCACCTCCATGGCTGACTCCGGCCCTTGAGGTAGGGTCTCCCATCATGGGAAGGTCAAGAGCTTCAGGGAGCTCCTCTTGAGGGATGCGCGGGGGCGGTGCGTAATTTCACCGACAGGCCGCGCCGCTGGCGGGTCCGCGTCCGATACTCAGGAGAACGACATGAGACTGGCTTTGATCATCGCCGGCGCGCTCGCCGCGGCCGCGCCCGCCGCCGCCCAGCACGCGAACCACTCCGACCACGGCGCCGCCGCGCCCGTCCAGGGCTCGGGCGTCGTGAAGGGCGTGAACGCAAAAGCGGGGACGGTCACCCTGCATCACGGCCCCATTCCGGCCCTGAAGTGGCCAGCGATGACCATGACGTTCAAGGCGTCTCCCGAGGTGGTCAAGACGGCCAAGACGGGAAAATCCGTGACCTTCACGCTCAACGCCGCCGGCGACCGCGTGCTGTCGCTGCAATAGGCCTTCAGGCCTGGCCTCAGCCGCCGAAGGGGCGGGCCGCCTCCCGGCGGCGCTCCCCCACCGTGGGGTCGCCGGACGCCAGGTCCGCCAGAATCGGGCAGTCGGGGCGGTCGTCGCCGGCGCAGCAGCCGGACAGGTGGCGCAGGGTGTCCGCCATCGCCTGCATCTCGGCGATGCGGCCCTCGAGCTCGGCGACATGCTGATCGGCGATCGATTTGACGTCACGGCTCGGCCGCGCCCGGTCACGCCACAGCGAGAGGAGGTTGGTGATCTCGTCCACCGAGAAGCCGAGGCTGCGAGCGCGCTTGATGAAGCGCAGTTCGTTGACGTTGCGCTCGTCGAAGCTACGGTAGTTGTTGTTGTCCCTCCGCTCGGCCGGTCGGACCAGGCCGATCTGCTCGTAGTAGCGGATCATCTTGGCGCTGACCCCCGATGCGCGGGAGGCCTGACCGATGTTCATCTGAGCCTCCCCTCGCCCGCCTCGCGACTTGCCGGTCGCCGCCCCCTCGATGCGCCTTCCCATCGCTGGAAGGTCAAGCGAGCCGCTAAACAGGGGTACGCATGAGCCCGCCCGGACCCCTCACCCGGGTCGGACGCCGTCGCCGCGCCTTGCGATCGGCTGCGCGACCACGGCTGAGGGCCTGGGCGGAGGCGCTTGCGGGATCACAACGCCCCGGGCGTATATCCCTGTGAAGACTGCGCAAGGACGACCGATGGCGAACGATCTGGACCATATGCTCGCGCGACTGGCGCAGCTGACGCCCGCGGCGTCCCTGGATGGGTTCGAAGAGGGCGTGCTGGCGGGGCTGGCCCGGCGCCGCGAGGAGGCGCGCGCGTCGCGCGCGCTCACCCCCATCCGCGCCGCCTCGGTCGGAATGGCGCTCGCGCTCGGCGTGACGGCCGGCGGCATGGCCGCGGCGACCACGCTGAGCGAGCCGCACCGCTTCGACACCTTCTCGACCGGCGCCCACCTGGCCCCCTCCACCCTGCTCGAGGGGCGCGGGTGAGTTTCGCGCGCGGCCTGCTGATCACCATAGTGCTGTCGGTGCTGGCCGCGTTCGCCGGCGCCTGGGCCGGAGCGTCCTACATCGTCTCGCGCATGCACGACGACCCGCCCCTGCACGAGGTGGTGCACGAAAAGCTAGATCTGAGCGCCGATCAGGAACGACGCATCGCCGGGCTGGAGCGGGATTTCGCAGCGCGCCGGCAGGCCCTGGAGTCGGAAATGCGCGCGGCCAACGCTGAACTGGCCCAGGCCATCGGCCGGGAGCATGCCTATTCCCCGGCCGTGCAGCAGGCCGTTGACCGATTCCACCGCGCTATGGGCGAGCTGCAGAAGGAAACCATCCTTCACGTGCTGGCGATGCGCCAGGTGTTGACGCCCGGCCAGGCCGCCGTTTTCGACGACACTGTGGTGAAGGCGCTCACTGACGAGACCCCGTGAACACGCCCGCCGAGCCCAGCGACGCCATCCTGGCGCGCCAGGCGGCGGCCGGCGACGAGCGCGCCTATGCGACCCTCGTCGGGCGGCACAAGGACCGCCTCTACGGATTGCTGCGCCGCTACCTGGGCGACCCGGAGGAAGCACGCGAGGCGGCGCATGAGGCTTTCATCGCCGCCTGGGGCGCCCTGGTCCGATACGACCCGGCGCGCCCGTTCGGCGCCTGGCTCCGCACCATCGCCATCAACAAGGCGCGCGACCGGGCGCGGCGACGGGCCTTTCGCCGGCTCATCTTCGGCGACCGCCCCTCCGACGAGGCGGCCGCGGAAGATCGGGCGGACCCGTCGCCAGATGCGGAGACAGCCCTCGTGGAGCGCGAGCGGCTGGGCCTGCTGGACCGCGGCATCGCCCGCCTGCCGGGTCCGCTCAAGGAAGCCCTCGTGCTCACCGCCCTCGATGGCCTGTCGCAGCAGGAGGCGGCTGACATCCTGGGGGTGACCGTCAAGACGGTGGAGACGCGCGTCTATCGCGCTCGCAAGATCCTCGCCGAGACCCTCGACCCCACCCTGCGGCCTGGCCGTTGACCTGGAGCCTACGCATTCCCCCCCCCCTCGCACTGGCCGTCGCGGCCACCTTGATGCTCGCCACCGCGCCGGCGCTGGCGCTCGCCCACCCCGGCGAACACCTGCAGGCCGCCGCCCCTATGGCCGCGCCGCCCGAGGCGGCCCGCGCCGTCGACGCCTTTCATGCCGCCCTGCGCCGCGGCGACACCGCCGCCGCCCTGGCCCAGCTCGCCGACGACGTGCTGATCTTCGAGGCCGGAGGCGCCGAACGCTCCAAGGCGGAGTACGCCGCGGCCCACCTGGCCGGCGATGCCGCCTTCGCCCAGGCGGTCCCCGGCACGCTGCTGCGGCGAACCGGAGGGTTCACCGGAGGCCTGGCGTGGGTGGCGTCAGAGGGGCGCACACAGGGCCGCTACAAGGACCGCGACGTGGACCGGATCACCACCGAGACCATGCTGCTGCGGCGCGACGGCGCGACGTGGAGAATCGTGCACGTCCATTGGTCCTCGAGGGCGGCGGCCGCGGCGCACTGAGAGCAAAGGGCCGGCGTGGCCAAGCCCGGGAAAGGCGGACGCCGAGGACTTCAGTCGAACGCCGCAACTCAGCTTGGCCAACGTGAGGGTTCGGCCTCGGTCCGCGCGTATCCCCTATGGCGATCATGCGCGAGGGACAGCTGAGCAGATGTGCGGTGCGCCTGAACATCGGCCTCGCGCTGATCACTTGCCGGGCCCCACGCCGCGCTCGCCGTCGCCGACCGTGTCCGGCGGCGTCTGCGGGGAAGCCCATGCTAGCTCAGCCTGAGCAATCGAGGAGGAGTGGGACTCATGTTGAAGACCCTGGGAATTGTCGCGGCGACCATGGGCGCCATGGCCCTCGCTGGCTGCGCGACCATGGACGATACGCCGCCGACCGCCGAACAAAAGGCGGCCTGCGAGAAGATGCTGAGCGAGATGGGCGAGGGCGCGACCCACAGCCACGCCTCGGACAAGACCGGCGCCGTCAACACCATGGGCATGACACATGCCCAGTGCCGCGCCATGCTGAAAAAGTAGGCTTCCCAGGGCGTGCGGTCTCTCCGGGACGCGCGCGGGAAGTTGGCACGGTCCGCCTCAGTATCCCCTCTGGCGGGCCGTGCACGCCCCTGTTGCAAGCGAGCGTTGACGTGGATCAACGCCGGTTTCCGCGGCCCCGTTTAGCTGGGAGCCTGGCGGCTATCGGTGGCGCGAGCCCATTGACCTGCGCGCGGATGCCTGTGCAACCCGGGAGACGAGAATGACCCGTCGGCGCGAACTCCTGACCGGGGCTTTCGGCCTGGCGGCGGCCGCAGGCGCAGCGGGTCCGGCTGCGACGCAGGCCGCCGCCGGCAACGGCCACATGTCGCTCGACGAGTGCATCGCGCTCTGCCTGAAGTGTGGCGCAACCTGCCAGGACGCGGTCGGCAAGATGCTGTCCGGGGCCGGACGCGCCGAGCCTGCCCTGGTGATGACGCTGCTCGACTGCGCCGAGATCTGCCAGGCCACGGCCAATTCCATTTCGCGCGGCTCACCGGTCCACACGGCCTTCTGCGCGGCCTGCGCGCAGATCTGTGACGCCTGCGCCGAGGCGTGCGGCAACGCCAGGGCCGCCGCGGCCCTGCAGCCCTGTGTCGACCTCTGCCGCGAGTGCGCGATGTCCTGCCGCCACATGGCGGGATCGATGCACTAGTGCCGCGCCGCCGCCTGCCGCACCGTTCCAGCGCCGCCGCCCTGCGTGGACCGCTGGTCGCGGCAACCCTCTCGCTCCTGGCGATGGAAGGGGCCCTGGCCCAGCCGCGGCCGGCCAACGAGCACGCGGCCCACCATCCCCCGCCGGCCGCCGCGGCGCCCCCCGGTTCTGCAACCGCGCCCGCCCCGGCGATGCCGGCCACGGCCCCAGCGCCCGCCGCCTCGGCGCAGTCCGGCGGCGCAGATGGTATGGCGGGCATGATGGACGGCTGCATGGGCGAGGGCTGCATGTCGGCCAGCGCGAAGCCCTTGTATGCACGCCTCCTGGCCCTGCCCCACGTCTCCGACGCCGAGCGGCACGCGATCGCGGACGAAGGCCGCCGCCGCATGGACCTCGGGGGCGCCTTGCTCGCCCGGGCCGCCAAGGAGGCGCAATGGGCGGCCTCCATGCACGACGCTGCGGCGCTCGCGCGGGCGGACGAGACCACCCGCGAAGGCCAGGCCCTGCTCCGCAGCGGGGCCGCGGCGCATCTGGCCCTGGCGCGCGGACCCTCCGGGTCGCAGGTCGCGCTGGACTGGTACCGCGACGAGCTCGGCCTCGCGTCGCCGCAGGCGCACGCCTCGCTCTGGTACGGCGCCAACGCTGGGCACCTCATCCTGATGACGGCCCTGGCGCTGGTCGCTTTCGGCCTGATCGCGCTGCAGGTGCTGCGCCGCGGACGCGCGCGCGCGGTCCTGGCGGCGGCGAAGACGGGCCCGCCCTGGTGGCCCGCGGGCGACCGCGCCGCCCAGGCGGCCGGGCCTGCTGCGCCGGCGGCGACGGTCGCCCCGGCCACGGTCCCCGCCCAGGGTCCAGCGTCAGTCGCAGTCGCCGCACGGCCCTGGAAGGGCGAGTTGCGGGTGGCGCAGGTGGTCCGCGAGACTCCCACGGTGTCCACCTTCCGCCTGGTCGATCCCGCGGGCGGGCGGCTGCCGTTCGACTTCCTCCCGGGGCAGTTCCTGCAGGTCGAGGTGGAGCCCACGCCCGGGTCATCGACCAAGCGCTCGTACACGATCGCCTCCGCGCCCACGCGCACCGGCTACGTCGAACTGACCGTCAAGCGCGAGCCGCAGGGGGCCGTGTCCGCCTACCTGCACGATCACGTGGCGGCCGGCGTGCGCCTGAAGGTCGCCGGCCCCTACGGAGCCTTCACCTTCTCCGGCTCGGATGCGGACAGCATCGTCCTGATCGCCGGCGGCGTCGGTGTCACCCCGATGATGTCGGTGCTGCGCTACCTGACTGACCTCGTCTGGCCGGGCGAGATCTTCTTCATCTACAGCGCGCGGTCCACCGACGAGATGCTGTTCCGCGAGGAACTGGAGCAGCTCGAGCGGCGGCATGCGAACCTGAGCGTCCTTTGCACAGCCGAGACGCGGACCCCCGGCACCAGCTGGCTGGGCCCGGAAGGACGGCTGACGCGGGAGCTGCTCCAGGCGGCCGTGCCGGATCTCGGCCGCCGCCGCGTCCACCTCTGCGGCCCGCCGGCGATGATGGCCGCCATGAAGGGCGTCCTGCAGGACTTGGGCGTGCCGCCCGAACAGCTTCGGACGGAGGCCTTCGGCCCCGCGTCCCTCCCGATGCACGAACCGCCCGCGGAGGACGTGGTCAAGCCGCCGGCGAAGCGCCCCGGCAAGCGCAAGGCGACCGAGGTCGCTCCGCAGACCGTCACCTTCTCGATCGCCGGCGTCTCGGCGCCCCTGTCCAGCGACCAGACCGTTCTCGAAGCCGCCGAGGGCGCCGGGGTGGAAATCCCCTACTCGTGCCGATCCGGTATCTGCGGCGTCTGCGTGGTGAAACTCAAGCAGGGCGCGGTCAGCATGGCTGTGGAGGACGGACTCGATCCCGCCGACAAAGCCGCCGGCTACGTGCTGGCCTGCCAGGCCAAGTCCACCGGGGGCGACCTCGTTGTCGAGGCCTGATCACGAGGAGCGCGAGAGCCTCGTCGTGGGCGGCCTCGTCGTGCTGCTCGCAGGCTTCCCGCTGGGCTTCCTGGTCCATGTGAGCGCCCGCTTCCCGGGCAGTCTGACGGGAAGCCTCATCGCGATCGCCGGCGCCGTCCTGATGCTGGCGCCGTTCGCCTACCTCGTGATCAAGCGCACGCCGTCCCTGAAGGCGCGCGTGACCCGCCACGTGTCCATGCGCACGCTGCTCGCGATCCACATCTACGCCGGGATCCTGGGACCGTTGCTCGGCCTCGTCCACGCCGCCCACAAGTTCGAGAGTCCGCTGGGCGTCTCCCTCACCGGGCTGATGCTTGTGGTGGTGCTGAGCGGGTATGCCGGCCGCTACCTGCTCAGCCAACTCGGTCGCGCGATCCGCGGCCGCCAGTCGGACCTGGCCGCGCTGCGCGCCGCGCTCGATCGGGCGGCCCCGGTCGTGACGGCGCCGGCCAAGGGCGGGCTCTGGCGGATCCTCCGCGGTGGTCTTGTGCGGCGTGACGCCGGGACGGAGGCGTCGAGCCCGGCGCGCCTGGCCGCGGCGATCGCTGACCTGGAGTTCGCGGTGCGCGCCGAAGCCCTGGTGAAGGCGTTGTTCGATCGCTGGCTCAAGCTCCACATCGTCATCGCCATGGCGCTCTACGCCCTCCTGGCGCTGCACATCTGGTCGGGCCTCTACTACGGGCTGCGCTGGCTATGAGGTGGACGGCAATCCTCTACGGCGCTGTGGGCTCCGCCGCCCTGGTGGCGGCTCTCCTTATCCCCTGGCTGGTGCACAGCCAGGGCAGCGCCGGGGTCCCAGGCTGGCAGGGGCTGGTCAATCCCGGCCCGGTCTCGGGGGCCCACAGCTTCCTGGCCGGCCAGTGCGAGGCCTGCCACGTCCCCCACAAAGGGATCGAAGCCCGGCAGTGCCTGACCTGCCATGCGGCGACCCAGTTCACGGCCAAGGCCTCCACCCGGTTCCACGCCGAGGCGACGACCTGCGCCGGTTGCCACACCGAACATCTCGGCGGCCGCGTGCCCACCCGGATGGACCACACGGTCCTCCTCGATGGCCACATCTGGAGCCCGCCGCGGGCGTCACCCAAGGGCGCCGGGATCGCCGGGCTCGACTGCGCCTCGTGCCACGGGGTCAAGGATCCCCACCAGGGCCTGATGGGCGCCACCTGCGCCCAGTGCCACGGCACGGAAACCTGGCGGATCGCAGGATCCCACCATCCGCCCGACAGCTCCACGCAATGCGCCGAATGCCATCGCCCGCCGCCCAGCCACACGATGATGCACTTCGAGATGGTGTCGCAGCGGGTCGCCGGACAGAAGGCCCGCGTGGAGCAGTGCTTCGCCTGCCACGCCACCGACGACTGGAACAACATCCGCGACGTGGGTCGCTACGACCACCACTAGCGGCAGAAAAACCTCCGCGTCGGCGAAGCGGCCGAGCCGCGGCCGGTGCGGGCGACGAAGCTATTCTGGCGGCTTGTCGGCGGGGGCGACCGCGTCGGGCGCCATCCGCATCCCATGCTCGCGGCCCTCACGACCGCGTTCCATGCCCGCCCGGGGACCGTAGGGAGGGCCGCCTTCGGGCGCGGCGCGGGCCTCGGATTCGGTCTCGCCGGTCGCTGTGGGGGTCGTAGCGGGGGTTAAGGCCGCGACGCCCGCGTCGGCGGTGGCCGGGGACGCCTTGCCCGCGTCCAGCTTGCGGTCGCAGGACGCCAAGCTCAACCCGAGCGCCGTGGCGACCACGATGGGGAGAATGGCGTTCTTGAGACGGATCATCGGAGTGCTCCAGGGGTGAACTGGCCAGATCCGACCGCAGGACGGGCCCGCGCACGCGCCCACGCAGTCTCTACATGTGGCCGTCCATCTTCATGGGTGGGTCGGTCTTCTTCGCCGGCATGGCGTCACCACCCCTGGCGCTCATGCCGTCGGCGTGGGCCTTGGCGCCCATTTCCATGCCGCGCTCATGGGCGTCGCGTTCCATCTCCATACCCTCGCGGTGACCTTGGGCGCGGGCCTCTTCGAGCGTCTGCGCCGAATCCCCGTGTTCGCCTTCTCCAGACACGTCGGGCGTGGTCGTGGCAGTGGCGTCCGTCGCGGCGGCGGGAGCCGCGGCTGCGGGGGCCGGAGCCTCCGGCTTGTCCTGGCAGGCGGCGAGGCCGAACAGGAGCGCGACCGCTGCGCCTGCGACGGCGGGACGGAGGTGAGGGTTCGGGCGTGTCATGGATCGCTCCAGGGGATCGGGCGGACGGCAAGTCCTGCAAATGTCGGCCGCGCGCCACAGCGCGCGGCTCTGGAGCGCTACTTCTTGGCGGCGCCCATCTTGGCGGCGCACTTGCCATGCATTTTTTCCATCTCGGCCTTGCTGAGCGGCTTCTTCACCGCGACGCCCGGCGTACCCTTCATAGAGGCGTGGTCGTGCATGACATGGCCGTCCATCTTGCGGCCCATCACGCTCTTGCACTCTTCGTGGGTGGGGTTGGCCGGATCCTTGACCGAGACGGTCTCTTCGGCCGCGGCCTTGTGACCCGCATGTTCCGGCTGGGCATAGGCTTGACCGGCGGCGGCGAGGCCGAGGGCGGCGATGGCGACGAACAGAGTCCGCATCGGAATGTCCTTTCTGGGTTCGCGGACAGCGGCTGCCGTCCTCGTATGGATTACGTCCGCACCCTAGGCGTCCCCTCAAGACCAGCCTTGATCTTGGTCAATCGACTCGAAGCGTGCGTCGAAAGTCCGGATCAGTTGCGCAGCCTGTCCATCAGTTCGATGAGTTCGGCGGTCTTCCGGTCGCGCTCGGCCGCGTCGCCGCTGGTCATGGCGTCGGCCACGCAGTGCTCGAGATGGGTCCTGAGCAGCTCGGTCTCCACGCGGCGGACCGCCGCCCGGACGGCGTGGAGCTGCGTCAGGATATCCACGCAGTAGCGGTCCTGCTCCACCATGCGGGCGATGCCACGCACCTGCCCCTCGACCCGGCTGAGCCGGTTGAGCAGGCGCGGCTTGTCCGTGCGTTCCATCAAGGCCTCTCCGCGGGAAGCCGGCAATATACCCGTGGACGGCCTTTGAGCAATGCCCCTAAGGGGTATATGGTGGAAGGCTAGGAGACGCACATGAACGATCCGCAGGCGAGCCTCCACGCTCATGCCCACCCGGCCATGCCGCCATCGGATGCTGGCGGTGCGACGGACCCGGTCTGCGGGATGACGGTCGACCCTGCGACGAGCGCGCACCACGCCGAACATGCCGGCGCGCGCTACCATTTCTGCTCGGCGGGTTGCCGCGCGAAGTTCGTCGCCGAACCCGGGAAGTACCTGACGAAGGACCGAGCCCAGCCGCCCGCCCGCGCGGGCGTCATCTACACCTGCCCCATGCACCCTCAGGTCCGGCAGGAGGGTCCGGGCAACTGTCCGATTTGCGGCATGGCGCTGGAGCCGGAGACGGTGACCGCCGACAGCGGCCCGAACCCCGAGCTGGCCGACATGACGCGCAGGTTCTGGATCGGCCTCGTCCTCGCCTTGCCGGTCCTGGCGCTGGAGATGGGCGGGCACATCCTCGACCTGCACCGCTGGATTTCGCCCACGACATCCAACTGGGTTCAGCTCGCCCTCGCGACCCCGGTGGTGCTGTGGGCCGGCTGGCCGTTCTTCGAACGGGGCGCGGCCTCGCTGCGGACCCGCAACCTCAACATGTTCACCCTGATCGCCATGGGGATCGGGGTGGCGTGGGCCTATAGCGTCGTGGCCACGCTGGCGCCGCAGATCTTCCCCCCGGCGTTCCGCCGCGGAGACGGCAGCGTGGCGATCTATTTCGAGGCCGCCGCCGTGATCACGGTCTTGGTGCTGCTGGGCCAGGTGCTGGAGCTCCGTGCACGCGAGCAGACCTCGGGCGCCATCAAGGCGCTGCTGGACCTGGCCCCCAAGACCGCCCGACGGGTCCGGGCGGACGGGACCGACGAAGAGGTTACCCTCGATCAGATCCTGGTGAGCGACCAGTTGCGGGTGAGGCCGGGCGAGAAGGTGCCCGTCGATGGGGAGGTCGTGGACGGCCGGGTGTCGATCGACGAGTCCATGGTCACCGGCGAATCCATGCCCGTGACCAAGGAGGCGGGCGACAAGGTGGTGGGCGGCTCGATCAACAAGACCGGCTCATTCGTCATGCGGGCCGAGAAGATCGGGGCCGACACCCTGTTGTCGCAGATCGTCCACATGGTGGCCCAGGCGCAACGCTCGCGCGCGCCGATCCAGCGGATGGCCGACCAGGTTTCGGGCTGGTTCGTCCCAATCGTGATCCTGGTCGCCGTCTTGGCGTTCGCCGGCTGGGCCATCTTCGGTCCCGAGCCGCGTTTCGCCTTCGGCCTCGTCGCGGCGGTCTCGGTCCTGATCATCGCCTGCCCGTGCGCGCTGGGACTGGCCACGCCGATCTCGATCATGGTGGGCGTGGGCCGCGGCGCCGGGGCCGGGGTGCTGATCAAGAACGCCGAGGCCCTCGAGCGGTTCGAGAAGATCGACACCCTGGTGGTCGACAAGACGGGGACCCTCACCGAGGGACGGCCGGCGGTCACGTCCATCGTACCCGCCGCGGGTTGGGATGAGACCGAGGTGCTTCGCCTGGCCGCGAGCCTCGAGCGCGGCAGCGAGCATCCCCTTGCCGACGCCATCCTCCGCGCCGCCAACGATCGCGAACTCAGCCTGTCAGAGCCGAGCGATTTCGACTCGCCCGTGGGCAAGGGCGTCCTGGGATCGATCGATGGGCGGCGCCTGGTGCTCGGGTCCGGCAAGTTCCTGCAGGAACAGGGGGTCGACACCGGCGGCCTCGACGCGCAGGCGGAGTCACTGCGTGCCGACGGCGCGACGGCGATCTTCATGGCCGTGGACGGCCAGGCGGCGGCGGTGTTCGCCATCGCCGACCCGATCAAGGCCACCACGCCGGAAGCGGTACGCCTCCTGAAGGCGGAGGGCGTGCGGCTCGTGATGATGACCGGAGACAACCGGACGACGGCGCTGGCCGTGGCCCGCAAGCTCGGCATCGACGAGGTGGAGGCCGAGGTCCTGCCCCAGGACAAGGCCGCGGTGGTGCAGAGGTTCCGGGCGGAGGGCCGCAAGGTGGCCATGGCGGGCGACGGCGTGAACGACGCGCCGGCGCTGGCGGCCGCCGAGGTGGGGATCGCCATGGGCGCGGGCTCCGACGTGGCCATCGAGAGCGCCGGCGTGACCCTGCTGAAGGGCGACCTGCAGGGGATCGTCAAAGCCCGACGGCTGTCCCGCGCCGTCATGCGCAACATCCGCCAGAACCTGTTCTTCGCCTTCGTCTACAACGCCGCCGGCGTGCCCGTGGCCGCGGGCGTGCTCTATCCGATGTTCGGGTGGCTGCTTTCGCCCGCCATCGCGGCGGCGGCCATGGCGCTCTCCAGCGTCAGCGTGGTCAGCAACGCCCTGCGCCTGAAGGGCGTGAAACTCTAGCGGGATTCGGCCGGGGCGGCCTCTGGCTGCGGATGCATGTCCGGCTCGTCCGGCGACATGAGATGGGTCTCCGTCGGGTCCTTCGCGAAGGCGGACTGGTCGTGGGGTTCGCCCATCTCGTCGGAGGCGCCGGCGGCGGCGGCCGTGTCGGACGGCGCGCGCGCCGGCTCCCGCGAGCAACCGGCCAGTCCCAGCCAGAGCGCCGCGCAGAGCACCGTCCTTCGCCGCAAAGGCCGCCGTGTCGCTGGCCGTCCCATCCCTGGCGTCCCTCCGTTCATGCCGCCCGCGCACCCGCAGACCTGAAGTGCCGGACCGCGTCGGACACCATCCTGTTCACGCACCAGCGCGCGTAGAGACCGGCGAGCGCGGGCGCGCGCCGGGCCCACCCGCGGTCGGGGAGGGCGTAGTCGATCCAGACGCGCAGGCGCGAGCCCGCGCCCTCGTCGGCGATCTCGAACCCCATCTCGTAGACGCCCACGACGACGAGCGTGGGCTCCCCGGTCGTTCGCCAGACCTTTCGGCGCGGCGGATCGCGAAGGGTGACGACTTCATCCACGAAGAGCCGGAGGCCGAACGCCTCCCCGCCCATCCGGATATGAGATCCCACCGCCTGGCCGCGCAGGGCGTCGAAGGCATAGGTCATGCGGCCGCCGCCCATCATCGCCGAGGGACGTCCCATGTGCTCGGCCAAGCGGGTCTGGTCGTCGAGGCGTTCGAACACCTCCTGCGCCGGCGCGGGCACAAGCGCGGCGGCGTCGCGGTGAAGCGGAAAGGCGGCGACACCGGGGGCGGCGTCTGCGCCGCCGGCGGTCCGCATCCCGAAAGGTGTGACCTTGGACATGGCGTCCTCCAATCGAAACCAGGCTGACAGGGCGCGGGCGTCCCGCCTTGACCTCGCGCAATCGCGGCTCAGCAGCGCGGAACCTCGCCCTTGTCGTCGTCCTGAGCGGCCGCCTTCGGGGCGAACGGCTCCGGCGCCATCAGCAGGGCGAAGGTGAGCCCCGCCCCCACCGCCATCAGCAGCCACTCCCCGAGGCCGGCGGCGAAGCCCGCGAGGGCGGCGACCCAGATCGCCGCGGCCGTGGTGACGCCGTGGATCGAACGGCCGCAGGCCGGGTGCATGATCACCCCCGCGCCCACGAACCCCACCCCTGTCAGCACACCCTGCAGGACGGTGCTGATCACCCGCGCGTCCTCGCTGTGAAGGCGC